>JBGTSH010000085.1:0-31973 GCA_041940405.1 Polyangiaceae bacterium | reverse complement strand
AGGAAGGGCTCGGCAGCTTTCACTGCGTCGGCGACGTCCTTCCCGAATAGCTTCGGAGTACAATGCGCGCCTCGCGCATGAAGGCTCGCCACTTCGTTGCATTGGTCGTCATGCTCGCCGCGCTGCCCGCGTGCCTGACGAGCGATGACATCGCCGCGAGCATGAGCACCGGAGCCGGCGCAGAAGACGGCGCGGGCGCGCGCGATGGAACGGGCGCGGGCGACGAGGGCGATGGTGGCGACGGCTCCACTGCCGCCGCGTCGACCCCTTGCGGCGACGCGATCTGTGCGCCGAGCGAAGACTGCGCATCGTGCCCCGAAGACTGCGAGTGCCTCGATCCGGTGTGCGGCGACGGCAGCTGCGACATGCCCGAGGATTGCTCGACGTGCGACGCCGACTGCGGCTCCTGCTCCGTCTGCGGCGACGGGAGCTGCGACATGGATGAGGACTGCGACGTCTGCTTCCAGGATTGCGGCGTGTGCGCATGCATGCCGGACGCGTTCGAGCCCAACGGCTCGTCGCCGACCGCTACCCCGGTATCGCTCGGCGTCGACTACTGCGACCTGAGCGTCTGCGCCGGCGACTTCGACTGGCTCGAGTTCGACGTGAGCGGCACCACGACGGCCACGCTCACGTTCTTCCAAGCAGAGGGCGATCTCGATCTGGAGATCTACTCCGCGACGACGATCGAGTACGTCACCGGCTCGTACACGACCGATGATGACGAGTCTGTCACGCTGACAGGGCTCCCGGCGGGACCGTACTGGGCACGCATCTACGGCAAGTCCGGCGCCGAGAACCCGGATTATTGCTTCCGCGCCGACTGACGGCTTTCCGACATCTGCTCGAAAGCCGCGAGAAAAGCCCTGCGCCACAATGTTGCGCGGACTTCACCGAGTTGCACCTCGAGCGACTCGCGCCCACGCTTCATGACAGGGCCATGACGATCGATCTCGTGGTGTTCGATGTTGCAGGAACCACAGTCCACGACGCGGGCAACGTGGCGGCCGCGCTCGCAGCGGCGGTCCGCGAGCGCGGCGTCGACGTAGGGCTCGACGAGGTGGAGCATGTGATGGGGCTCGCGAAGCCCGTCGCGCTTCGCAAGCTCCTCGGCGGCTCGGTCGACGACCAAGCGCTTCAGACGGCGTTTCAGTCGTTCCGGCACCACATGCTCGAGCACTACCTTCGCTCGCCGAGCGTGCGTCCGGTCGACGGGGTCGAAGCGACGTTCTTCGCCCTGCGCGAGATGGGCGTGAAGATCGCGCTCGATACGGGCTTCGACCGCAAGATCCTCGACGCCATCCTCCTTCGGCTCGGCTGGTTCGATGTGGTCGACTTCACCGTCGCCAGCGACGAGGTCGCCGCGGGAAGGCCGGCGCCGGACATGATCCGTCGAGTGATGGGAGCGACCGGGATTCACGATCCGAAGCGCGTCGCCAAGGCCGGCGATACCCCGATCGACATGGAAGAGGGACACAACGCCGGATGCGGCGCGGTGATCGGCGTCCTCACCGGCACCGGCAGCGCCGAGGAGCTCGAGGCCGCAGGAGCCCATCACGTGATCCCCAGCGTCACGATGCTCCCGACGGTGCTCTTCAACGTCGGTGAGGTGAGCCCCTCCCGGTTCGAGTCGGCGAGACGCTGATCCCCGAATCCCGCTGCCGGCTGTGCCTTTCGCCTGTCTCGGCCGCACGGTAGATGCGGCCGATGGGGTTCAAGTTCCGCATCGTCAACGTGTTCACCGTCGGCGCCGACAAGCTCTCGGGCAATCCGCTCTGCGTCTTCGAGGATGCACGCGGGCTCGATGACGGACAGATGCTGGCGCTCGCGCGTCAGATGAACCTCTCGGAGACGACGTTCGTCCTGCCGAGCGATCGAGCCGACGCTCGCGTTCGGATCTTCACCCCGGGCTTCGAGATGCCGTTCGCCGGGCACCCGACCCTGGGAACCGCGAGCGTCGTCGCCGCGGGACGCGAGCGCGTGACCCTCGAGATGAAAGCGGGCCTCGTGCCGGTCGCGCGCGGGGGCGATCGCTGGACGCTGCGCACGGCTCGTGGCCCCGAGTCGCGGCCTGTCGAGGCGCCGCGCGAAGAGCTCGCGAAGATGCTCGGCCTCGAGACGTCGGACATCGCCGGCGAGCCGCGTTGGGTCAGCACGGGCGTCGAGCAGCTCGTCATTCCGATCGCCGGCGCCGAGGCGGTAAAGAAGGCGCGACCGTCACCCGATCTGCTCTTTCGCTGGGGCTTCTCGGCGGCGCGCGATGAAGCGATGGCCTACCTCTGGGCCTCGGACGGTCCCGAGTGGACGGTGCGCTTCTTCTTCACCTCGCACGGAGCGGTCATCGAAGACCCGGCGACGGGATCGGCCTGCGCCAACCTCGGCGGCTACCTGATCGAGACAGGTCACCCGCTCCCGGTCACCGCGACCCTGCGTCAAGGCGACGCGGTCGGCAGACCGTCGCGCCTTCACCTCGACGTGGACGGAGAGCGAGCGATCTTCGTCGGCGGCTCGGTCGTCGAGCTCGGCCGCGGCGTCATCGAGCTGTGATCACTCGTAGTAGATGAAGTCGTCGTCACCCTCGGTGACGGTGACGTACACGATCGTGTCCGCCTTCGTCGCAGCGTCGACCATCGCCCAGGCTTGCTCGATCGCGTCGGCGTGATCCGGACTCTGGGCGATGACCGCCAGGATCTGCTTCGGCCACGCGTCCTGAGGGTCGACGTTCGCCGAGCTCAGGAGGATGTCGGCGAGCTTGCCCTCGAGCACGTCGAAGGCCTGGCTCACCGGGTACGGCGCGCCTTCGGGGAAGCTCATCGCACGGACGACGCTCACGCCGACGCGCTCGCCGTCGATCTCGACGAGGATGTCGGTCTTCTTGCCCATCGCGCTCTGGTAGATGATCTCGCCCTCGGTCTTGAGGAGCGCGGCGCCCTCGCAGCGGTAGAGCACTTCGTAGGCGAAGACCTCGGAATAGAGCGAGCTGCCGCCGAGGTTGCCGTCGGCGACGATCTCCATGCCGCCGGCCGAAAGGAACATGTCGTCGAAGGGAGGCCGCGCGCTGAAGTCGAGCCCGTTGTCCACGTACTGGGGCACGTCGTCGACGATGTCGGCGAGATCGATCTCGCCGCACGTACCGGAGAGCACGCCGTAGCCGTCGAGCGGATCGCCGCCGCCCGAGCCGCCGCCTCCACCCGCGCCGCCGGTGCTCGACGACGTGTCGGCCGTCGTGCTCGCATTCGTCGTCGCGCTCGCGCTGGTCGTGTTGCTCGCGCTCGTCTGCGCGGTGGTCGTCGTCGTTGCCGGGCCGGCGCCCGCGCCGCCTTCGCCGCCCGAGCCCGAGGTGTCGTCATTGCACGCGACACACGCGACGAACGACAGGACGAGCAAGGAGGCGCTTCGCATCGTGCGCCACCTTTGTCACGACCGCGCTCCGGAAAGAAGAGGCCGCAACGCGAGAGAGGCGCTTCAGCGCGTGCTCTTGAACGCGTCTTCTTGGTTTTGTCGCGCGTTCGACTCGAACGGATCCGCCAGCGCCGGTGCTGGCTTGGGCGCCGGGCGGCCCGGCGTGACGGGCGCCGGGGGCGGTGGCGTCGCAAACCCGCTGCTGGCGCGGTCGAGGATGCCGAGCTGCTTGTCGAAGTCTTGCTTGGCCTCGCCGGCGCGCGAGAACGGATCGTTGGTCGGGGCGGGCTTGAAGCCGCCGACCTTCCTCTTCTTCAGGTTCTCTCGCCGGGCGTCGAGGCGCTGTCGCGCGGCGTCGATTTGACCGGCGCGGAACAGTCGGTTCGCCTCGTCGAGCGTGCGCGCCGTCTCGGATCGCTCGACGCGAGCGAAGACGAACGGATCGGGATCGCCCGGCTGATCGCTGGGTCGCGCGGCGAGAAGCCCGCTGGACTCCACCGGCTCGGTGCTGCCGAGCTTGCCGGGCGTCAGATCGCGGAAGCGAACCGAGACGTTCGCCACCGGGACCGTCGCACCCGTTGCACCGCCCGGGACGCGGACGCGGCAGAGCACCGTCTTGACCTCACCCTTGGTGAGGCTGCCCATCTGCACGACCAGATCGTTGCCCGATCGAGAGAACGGTCGATCGAGCACCTCGATCAGCTCGACGCCCGGCTCGAGGCGAACGCGCGCTTCGACGTTCTCGGCCACGGTCTGCCGGAGGCTCGCCGCCTCGGCCTCGAACACCGCGGCGAGATCCGTCGGCTGGGCGACGAAGCGATGCTGTCCCTCGCCGCCCTCGGCCACGGCGGCCATCATTCGCTCGTTGTACTGGAGGTCCATGCCGATGCCGCTGACGGTGACACCGTTGTTACGAGCGCGCCGTGCGACGTTCCGCATCTCGTCCACGTCGCGCACGCCTGCGGTCGCCTCGCCGTCGGACAGGACGATCATCCGCCGCGTGAGCGACGGCGTCTGGGCCATCAGCTGGTCCATCGTCTCGATGCCGCAGGAGATGCAGGTGTCACCGCCGAGCACGATCGACTCGATCGATCGCCGGAGCGACGCGCGCGAGGCCGAGTCCACCTTGGTCGGCGGCACGACGACGTCGGTCTTCGTGTCGAAGGTGACGAGGCTGAACGTGTCGCCGTCGACGAGCCGATCGAGCGCAGCGATCGCCGACGACTTCGCGTTCTCGAAGCGCTTGCCGCGCATCGATCCGGACCGATCGATCACCAGCCCCAGGTGGACCTGAGCTGCCTCGCCCGGCGACGCGGTGTCCGAGCCTTTGAGCTCGAGCATGACGAAGGTCTCGCCACCCTGCGCCGGAGTCTCGTGGTTGCCGAGTCGCGCCTCGACGCGCACCGTCTTCTCATCGACGAAGAGCGACGGGTCCGACTCACGCTTCGACCGGTCGGTCGCGGGCCCACCGGCGCGCTCTCCGTCAGTCGGCTGCTCCGAAGCACCCGCCCCCTCGGGCGGCTTGGCACCGAAACCACCCTCGGGTGTGACCGCGTACACGGCCGCGGCGGACCCGATCATGAAGACGAGCGCCAGGCCCCCGACGTGGCTCGGTTTCATACGTCGGTTCTAGCACCCAAGCGAAACCGCGGCGACCCGGCCCATGCAAGGATTTGCACTGCATTTTGCACTCGACTGCGCGGGGTCGAGCCCTTCCCGCTGTCGACAGCGGCACTTACCATCGAACGATGCGCGCTTCTCTTCGCTATGGCTCCCTCACGATCCTCGGCCTCGGGCTCCTCGCGCTCGGCAATGCTTGCGGAGACGACGGTGAAAGCGACGGCTCGGGTGCCAATGGATCCGGCGCCAATGGAACGGGGGCCAACGGATCCGGCGGCGGTGGTGTCAACCCGCCGCCGCCCTCGTGTGAAGCGGCGCCCGGCGACCACGCCGCCGTACAGGCACCGTCGGTTCGCGCGACGCTCGACGGCAGCTGGGACGAAGGTTGGCTCTCGTCGCCCGCGATCGTCGACATCGACGGCGACGGCGCGCTCGACATCGTCGCCGCGCGACACTCGGTCCTCTACGTGTACAGGGGCGACGGCACGCCGCTCTGGACGACCGCGTGGGGACACAGCGCATCGACGTCGCCCGAGCACGGCGACACCCGCATGTGGGCCCCTGCCGTCGTCGCCGATCTGGACGGCGACGGTGACGCCGAGATCGCGGTCGGCAGCGACGCCGACGGATCGCTCGGCGCGAACGTCGCCGTCTACGATCACACCGGCGAGCTCTTGCCCGGGTGGCCGGTCAACTTCGGCGAGAGCGAAGAGGTGCGCAGCATCGCTGCCGCCGACGTCGACGGCAACGGCGTCGCCGAGATCCTCGTGAACCACACCGGCCCCGGCCCGGTCACCGCCGTCTACGATCTGAACGGCAGCATGCACGCCGGCTGGCCGCAGGTAGCGCCGAGCTGCAACCCGGCGGGCACCGACCAGTGCTTCGACTTCGGCGGCTACAACCAGAACATCGGCGCCGCCGACTTCGACGGCGACGGCAACATGGACGTCGTCTCGACCTACGACGCGATCGGCTTCGGCATCTTCCACGGCGACGGAACGCCGTTTCCGACCGACCCGAGCTTCACCGACGACGTGATCACGGCGGTCGAGGCGTACCACGACCTCGCGCTCTCGCAGCAAGGCTGGGGCGACGGCGACCGCAGCGAGTTCTCCTACTCACCGCCCGTCATCGCCGACGTCGACGCCGACGGCGATCTCGAGATCGTGCTCGCCGGGGATCACGAGCACTCGCAGAGCACCGAGAACCAGGGCGTCACCGTCTGGGTGCTCAACCACGACATGACCAGACCGGCCGGTTGGGATCCGCCCAAGGACATCGGCGAGCCTCTCCAGTACGGCGACCTGGGCCACAACATCATCCCGACCCAGCCGAGCCCGTCGGTCGCCGACATCGACGCCGAGCCCGGCCTGGAGATCTTGGTGCCCGCCTACGACGGCAAGCTCCACGCCTTCCGATCCAACGGCGAGCCGTACTGGACGTACACGTTCTCGCCGACGGCTGCGCCGTACCTCGGCGCGACCGAGCCGCTCATCGTCGATCTGAACGGCGACGGCGGCCCCGAGATCCTGTTCACGACCTACTCCTCCGGTCCGAAGAGCGAGCCCGACACGACGGCCCACCTCATCATCCTCGACGGCGGAGGCAACCAGCTCCACAAGGTCGAGCTGCTCTACCGCGGCTCGATGGGCTCGCCCTCCGTCGCCGATCTCGACGGCGACGGGCAGCTCGAGCTCGTCGTTTCGCTCAAGGACGCCGCAGGCGGCAGCAGCGGCGGGGTCCAGATCTGGGACCTCCCCGGGTCGAAGACCAACTGCGTCCTCTGGGGTACCGGCCGGGGCGGCTACGCGCGCCAGGGCTACCTCCCCTGACAGCGCCGCTTCGAAAGCGAGTCCGACCTCGTTAGGATCCGGGGTCGATGGTCTATCGGGCCCTTACCTGGCTCCTCACCCTCATCGCCCGGGCGTTCTTTCGCCAGGTCGAGGTCGTGGGCCTGGAGAACGTGCCCAATAGCGGTCCTGTCATCTTCGCGGGCAACCACCCCAACTCGCTGCTCGATCCGGTCCTGATCATCAACACTTGCGGGCGTCGCGTCAGCTTCGCGGCGAAGAACACGCTCTTCAAGAGCCGGCTCCTCAAGCTTGTGCTCGACGGTCTCGGCGCGGTGCCGCTCGCCAGGCGCGACGACAACCCCGGCGCCGCCAAGCTCGACAATGACGCTGCGTTCGCCGCCATGTACGCGCGCCTCGGCGAGGGCGGCGCGATCGGCATCTTCCCCGAAGGCCTCTCGCACGATGCGTCGCAGCTCGCGGCGCTCAAGACCGGAGCGGCCCGCCTCGCCCTCGGGGCGCGCGCGCGGATCGGCGAGCCGGTGAAGATCATCCCGTGCGGCCTCACGTTCATCCATCCGGCCCGGTTCCGGAGCCGCGTGTTGGTGCAGTACGGCCCGGCGATCGAGGTGTCCGATGTCTGGGGCGAGAAGCATGCGGCGGACGAGAAGGCCGCGGTCAAAGAGCTCACGGGCGCCATCGAGCGCGGGATGCGTGCGCTCACCGTCAACGCGCCCGATTGGGAGACGGTCCGCGCGCTCGACGCGGTCCGCCGCCTCTACCAACCGCTCGACATCGAGATCGAAGATCGCGTCGAGCTCGCGCGCAGGTTCAACGCGCACTACGGCGACGTGAAGGACGATCCACGCGTCGTCGACGTCATGGGCAGGGTCCGCGACTACCAAGAAGACCTCGACACGCTCGGCGTCACCGATCGTGAGATCGCGCGCGGTCTCGACAGCGGCGCCGTCGCGCGCAAGCTCGCCGCCTACCTCTCGCTCTTTCTCTTCTGGGTCCCGCTCGCGATCCCCGGTCTGCCGATCCACGCGCCCGCGATCCTGCTCGCCAAGTTCGCTGGCCGGCACCTGACCCCGCGCAAGGACGTCATCGCCACGACGAAGGTGCTCGCCGGGTTCATCGTCGTGTACGTCTCGTACGGCGTCGTCGCAGCGATCGTCGCGTTTCGCTTCGGCTGGCCGTCGGCGCTCCTCGCACTCATCGTCCTTCCGGTCTCGGGCTACGCGTCGCTCCAGGTCTACGATCGCTTCAAGCTGGTCAAGCGCGGCTCGGGTGCGCTCGTAAGGCGGCTGCGCTTTCGTCGTGAGCTCGAACATCTTCGGGAGCGGCGTGATGGACTGGAGAGCGACATCGTGCGCACCGTGAACGCGCTCAAGCCGAAGGACCTGGTGCTGCTCTTCCCCCGCGACGGCGCGACGGCCGAGGCGGCGACGGAGTGAGGTCGAGAGCGTCCAAGAAGACTCCGAGCAAGACCCACCGCACGCTCGAGCTCGAGGGCGACAAGCTCCGGATCGTTGCGGTCGCCGACACCCACTCGCGGCCGCATCCGATGGCGGCGAGCCGGATCGCCGCGCTCGAGCCGGACGCGATCGTGCACGCCGGCGATATCGGCGACCTCGCCGTCCTCGACGGGCTCGGCGAGATTGCACCTGTCATCGCGGTACGCGGGAACATCGACGAGGGCACCGAGGGCGTGCCCGACGTCGCGACGATCGACATCAGCGACGGGCGCGGAGCGTTCTTTCGCATCCTGATGACCCACATCGCGGTCTACGGACCGAAGATCCGCGCCGAGGTGGCGAAGATGGCCAGGGCAGAGAAGGCGGACCTCATCGTGTGCGGGCATTCGCACGTGCCGTTCGCTGCGCGCGACAAGGGGCTCACCGTGTTCAACCCCGGCTCGATCGGCCCCAAGCGGTTTCAGCTGCCCATCGTGTTCGGCGTGATCGACGTCTCGCGCGAGCGCGTCGACGTGCGGCACATCGACTGCACCTCGGGGGAGCGCTGGCTCCCTGGGGCGAGCCCTCCAAAAAGCGCTTGAGCGCCGGCGCGCGCCGGACCAAAGATGGCGCGCCTGTCGACGATGAAGAAGCACCCCACCGGCGAGAAACGTGTGGACCAGACGCTCGGCTCGGCCGAGGCGAAGATCGTCACGCTGAACGGTACCGTCGTGCTCCCGGTCGAGCCTCGAGATCGCCGAGCGTCCAAGGTCCCCGTGTACACGCCGCCGCTCGCCGTCGGCGGCCCGGGCGGCGAGACGAGCACCTCGCCGATGGCCTCCACCGGCCGGAGCAAGCCCCATGACGGCTCGGCGACCTACCGATCGCAGGAGGTCATGAGGCCCACGAACGTCGAGGTCGAGACGTTCGCCCGAGCCTGCGCGGAGCTGAACGCCTTCCCGCAGAACCGCACCGAGATCCTCGCGCGGTACGGCATCGTCAGCGAAGAGGCGTTCACGCAGACGAGCATGTTTTACGACGATCTCATCGCGCGCGATCCGGCGCTGCGCAAGCGCTTCGTCGAGGTGGGGCGCACGCACTACGCGGCGCTCATCGCGGGCACCGGCAACGATCCGTAGGCGCCGTCAGTAGCCGCTCGGCGCGACAGCAGCCGCGCGCCACACGCCGACGAGCGGCCTCGCCCGCCAGAGGGCGAGCGTGTTGTCGCTCGAGCCGACGACGACGTGCTCGCCGTCGGGGAACCACGCGACGTCTTCGATCCACGCGCGGCCGGCGTCGCGACCCATCGAGTGGAGCTGCCCGGAAGGAACGTCGAAGAAGTTGAGATTGCCGACGTGGTCCTGCAGCGCGACCGCGTGACCCGAAGGCGAGAAGCGCGGCCGCGGTGACCACGAGTACATCCCCTCTTCGGCCTTCTTGAAGACGCCGCCTGCGCCTTCGGGCCAGGACACGTTGCGCGCACAACGAAACTGCTGCCGCGGTCCCGGGTGCCCGCTCTGCGCGTCGAAGAGCGCGATGCCGTCCCAGCCTGCGACGAACAGGAGGTCCCCACGAGGCGAGACCGCGATCCGCCCGCCGCCCGGCGCGTCATCGCGCCGCCACACCGCGGTTCCGCTCGCGACGTCGAAGCAACCGAGGCGCGAGCCGACCGCCACGAAGACGCGTGTTCCGTCCGCGCTCGCCGCGATTCCGCCGAGCGACTCGTGATCCGGATCCGCCGCGAGCAGGCGGTTCGTCTCCTTCATCGTCTGCGCGTCGACGATCCAGACCTCACCGCTCTGCGAAGCCATCGCGAACGCGCTCGTTCGCCCGATCCAAGCGACCTCATCCACGTAGTCGCCCATCGGAAGCGTAGCGCCTCGGGGCTGGCCGGTGCGGGCTTCGTACAGGGAGACCCGATGATCCATACCGCCGAGGAGCAGCCACGATCCGTCGGGCGAGAAGCGAGCAGCGAGCACCGAGTCGCTCGCGCGGATCACGTTCGCGCGAGCGCCGTTCTGCGCAAAGTGTATCTCGACAGTTTCGCTCCCGACGGCGAGCACGACCTCACCCGAAGGGTGCACGTCGACGAGCGAGCAACCCTGCTCGACCTGGTACGGCGGATAGGGGAGGCGCTCGCAGTCGGGCTGCGCGAAGCCGGGCGCCGCGTACGCCGAATGGCCCCAGGGAGCCGGAGCGGCAGCGCTCGCTGCCGCCATGCCGCCCCACGGCCCGGCGCCCGCCGCCGGGGCGCCGCCCGCGGGAGCGCTCGACCAGGCGTCGACCGGACGCGCGGGCTTCGGCTTGGGCGGCTTCGCCGACCGCGCCAAGGTCTCGAAGATCTCCTGCCAGGCGTAGAGGTCCTCATCGTCGTCCGAGTAGAGCGTCTCGAGCTTCGCCCGGCCGAGCATGATGGTGCTCTCTTCGATGTAGATCTCGTCCTCGTCGACGTGGACCCACTCGTAGACCTTCGGCGGATCCATGGTGTTCTTGAAGCAGACCCGCCGGCTCGTGATGACGAAACCGTCATTGGCGCTACCGAACGCCGTACCGTCGTACAGGGCGAGCACCGCCTCACCGGCGGGCAGGTGCGCCGCGTGGATCTTCCTCGCGTTGGTGAGCTTCTTCTCGGGGATCGACGGATGAATGAACGACGAGTCCACGCCGGTCAGCCGCTTGCGCAGGAACGCGAGGACGCCGTCGTCCGTAAGGGGGATCCGGTCGTCGTCGGGATCGCCCACGTGGGCGTGCGCGAGGGGCGCTCCGCAGAACTTGCAGCTCGTGGTGTACGGGTCGTACGCCGGCAGGAGCGCTCCGCATTGATGGCACCGGGGAGGCGACATGGCCCGGCGTCATACGCGACATCGCGCCCCGCTTCACCCCAGGTCGGTCACTGGAACTTTGCAGCGAGGACCTTGGCACGTTTGGTTTCCGGGTGGTCCGGTCCCAGGGTCTGCTCCGTCTCCCGGACCGCCGAGCCTGCAAGGCGCTTGGCCTGCTCGCGGTCACCCGAGGCCTCCGCCGCTTCTGCCCGCGCGAGGAGCAGCGGGCCCATGTCCGGATGGTGCATTCCCCAGGCGTCGTTCAGCGTCATCCAGGCGGCGTCGAGGAGGGAGAGGGACTCTTTCGCGCTTTCCTTCTTCGAGAGGAGGAGGAGCCCCTTCTCGCGACGGAACCGCGCCAGGTGCGGGCTGCCCGCGCCCAGGACGTGCTCTATGCGCGCCGCACCCTCGTCGAGCGCCTCGAGCGCCGCCTTCTCGTCGCCGGCGAGCGCGAGGTTGCGAGCCAGCGGGAGCCGCGCGAAGGCGACGCGCACGTCGTCCATGCCGAATTGGTCCTTCAGGAGATCGATCGCGGCACGCTGAGCTTTCACGGCGCCCTTCGCATCCCCTCGCCGGAGGCGAGCCTCGGCGAGGAGCGACTTCGAGATGGCGAGCTCCGCCGCCTCACGGCGAGGCGCGTTCTCTCGCTGCTGCTCGCCGAGAGCGATCCGCGTCTCGGCGCCATCGAAGTCGAGCAGGGCGAGGTCCGCCCACGCGAGCTGGTCGTAGACGAGCGCGGTGTCGGCGCGAAAGATGGGTGCGAAGTCGCGCTGCACCTCGCGTGCGCGCTCGAGGATCTCGACGGCCTCGCTGGCCTGGCCGGCCGCGATCAGCGCCTCGCCCAGCGCGCGCTGCTGCGTGACGGACCGCGACGACCCCGAGCCGAGCGCCAGCTCGACGGCGACGCTGCCGGCGTACCCTTGATCGAGCGCGCCCTTCTCGTCGCCGAGGAGGCCGAGCACGGTGACGAGCTTCGCGCGGGCCGCGGCGACCTCTGGATGACCGGCGCCGAGCGCGTCCTGGCGGAGCCGCAGCGCCTTCTCGAAGGACGCTCGAGCTTTGACGAGCTCGCCGAGCGCGAGCTGAAGATCGCCTCGCGCGTCGGCCGCGTCGCCCGCCGCCCGACCGAGCTCGCTCGGTGTCGCGGTCTTCGCTTCGGCGACGCCCGCCCAGCGGTCCGCCTCCTTGATGTCGAAGGTGTCGCGTATGTAGATCCTGACGAGCAGGGTGGCGATGCGCGCTTCCAGCTCGAAGTCTTTGGAGTCGCGCGCCGCTTCGGCCGCGCGGCCGAGCGCTTGGAACGCTTCGACGTGCGAGCGTCTGGCTCTGTACGCGCCCGCGGCGAGCCGCATCTCGGCCACGATGGCAGGCCCCTGGATGTAGAGGGTCGTGCTCTCGGCCTTCGCCAAGAGCCGACTCTCGAGCATGTCGGCGTCCGACCATCGATCGAGCTTCGAAAGGACGTGGAGCTTTGCTGCTTCGTCGAGCTCGATCGACACCTCGGCGCGGTCACCGAAGAGGAACGCCGAGCCGCGCGCGCGCAGGTACGCGTCGCTCGCGCAGAGCGCCGGATCGGACAGATCGTAGGTCGCGGTGAGCAGGTCCGCATAGGGCCGACCACCCGAGTCGTCGATCGAATCGAGGACGATGGCGATCGCTTCGACCTCGCGATGCCGTTCGGCCAGGCACGCCTTTCGTTGACGAGGGAGCGTGTCGTTCTTCTCTTTCACGCAGGCAGCGACGCGAGCATCGGCCATCGCTCGGGTCGCTGCCTCGAGTCGCTTCGAGAGCCGATCCGCCGCGTCGCGAGCGACGAGCGGCCGCACCCGGGCGAGGTGTGCACGGCGATCCTCGCTCCAGACGGCGAGCTCGCGCTCCTTCTCTTGCTCGCAACGCGCGGGGATGGCCGCGCTCTGACCGGGCGCCTCGACGGAGGCCGCTGAGTCGAGCGCGAGGCCCGATGCCGGCGGCGTGCCCAGCGTCGCGAAATGGAGGATCGTCACCAGCACCGCAGTGCCGGCGACCATGCCTCCGACCGAGAGCGCGATTCTCCTCGGGCGATCGCGATCCTTGCCGAGCTCCGAGAGCAGCGCATCGATCGACGGAAACCGTGCCGCGGGGTCGAGCGACAGCGCTCGCTCGATCAGCATGCGCAGCCACCTCGGAGCGGGAGGAAACGGACGCATCCTTCCGGCGAGGACGTTCGTCGCGAGCTCGCGCATCGTGGCGCCTTCGTGAGGGCGCACGCCGAAGAGCGACTCGTAGAGCGTCACCGCGAACGCGAACTGATCCGACTTCGCGTCTGCCTCTTCGCCTCGCCACTGCTCGGGCGCCATGTACGCCGGCGTCCCGATCAGCATCCCCGTCGCGGTGAGAGCGACGGGGCGGGTCGGGCCTTCGACGTCGAGCCGCGCGTCGGTCACGACGGCGTGTCCCGAGACGCGCGCGAGGCCGAAGTCGGTGACGCGCACGCGGCCGTCGTTGCCTACGAGGACGTTGTCGGGCTTGAAGTCTCGGTGGACGAGGCCCGCGCCGTGGGCGGCGGCGAGCCCGCGTCCCGCGTAGAGCGCGACCTCCAGGACCTTTCGCCGTGAGGGCCGCTCGCGCGCGAGAAAGCGCGAAAGCGTCACGCCGTCGACCAGCTCCATCGCCAAGAAGAGCTGCTCGCCCACGCGACCGACGTCGTGCACGGTCACGACGTTCGGGTGCGAGAGCTTCGCCATCGCCTGCGCCTCGAGCATCAGCCGCGTCCGGCGCTCCTCGGTCTCGGCGCCCGGCTCCGGCCGCAAGAGCTTCAGGGCGACGCGCCTGTCGAGCTCGGGATCGTGAGCGACGTAGACGACGCCCATGCCGCCTTCGCCGATGCGCTCGATGAGCTTGTACCTGCCGACGCTGGCGAGGAGCGGCGCGGTTCGTACGACGGGCCCCGGCGACGCCGGCGGGATGGAGGAGCCGTACACGCGAGCGAGCTCGGCGACGACGCTGCTGCAAGGCTCGCAGCCGTCGAGGTGCTCTTCGAGCTCGGCGCGCGTCCGAGCGTCGATCCGGCCGGAGGCCAGCGCATCGAGCACATCGGGCTCGGGGCAGCGCTGCGCGACACCGGACATGGCCGATTGTCTACGGGGGCCGGGGCGCCGAGTCCAGGCTGCGGCGACATCTCGACACCCGGCGCCGGAACGGGATCTGCAGAACGTCGTCGGCGTGGCTCATCAAACCGTGGCTTCACCTTCCCGATGCTCGCCGGCCCCGGCGATCCTGCGCGAAATCGCCCGCTACTTGCGGGCAGTCGACGCCCGATCTTTTCGTGCCAAGGCCTACGAGAGGGGCGCAGCCTCGATCGATGCCGTGGCGGATTTGGACCGCGTCGTGTCGGAAGGCCGCATCGAGCAGCTGCCGGGCGTCGGCACCGGGATAGCCCGCGTGGTGACTGAAATCTGCGAGACCGGCACGTCGGAGCTCCTCGAACGACTGAAGCGCGAGGTTCCTCGCGGCATCGTCGAGCTCGCCACGGTTCGTGGGATCAGCGGGCCGCAAGCGCGACGCCTGCATACCGAGCTCGGCGTCGAGTCGCTCGAAGACCTCGAGCGCGCGTGCGTCGAAGGGCGCGTGCGAAACCTCCGTGGCCTGGGTGCCAAGACCGAAGAGCGGCTGCTTCGCGCGATCGCCGCGCATACGGCCCGCGCCGGCCGCGTTCCGCTCTCGCACGCAGACGCCGCGGCGGCCGCGCTCGAAGCTCGGCTTCGATCGCAGTACGGCGATCACGCCGCGTCGCTCGCCGGTGGCGTGCGGCGCTGGGAAGAGATCGTGACGACGATCGACGTCGTCGTTGCCTCCGAGGATCACGACGACGTCGTCAAGCACATCGAAGGCTTCGGTCAGGTCGCGCGGTCCGAGCCCGACGCGGGCTTCACCCTCGGGTTTCGGTTCGCCGGCGGACCACGCATCCGGGTCGCATGCGTCTCGGCCGACCGCTTCGGCTACGAGCTCCTCGTCCGGACGGGCTCTCGGGACCACGTTCTCGCGCTCGCCGAACGCGCGCACGCCAAGGGCATCGAGCTCGACGAGATCCGGGGCACATCCGAGGCCGATGTCTACGCGCGGCTCGACCTTCCGTACCTGCCACCCGAGGTCCGCGAAGGCGACGGCGAGGTCGAGCTGGCCGCGGCCGGCGACGACTTCGCCGATCTGATCGGTCCCGGCGACGTCCGCGGTGCGGTGCACTGTCACACGCTCGACTCCGACGGACGACTCTCGATCGAGCAGATGGCGCGCGCAGCGCTCGAGCTCGGCTTCGCCTACATCACGATCACCGATCACTCGGCGGCGGCGTACTACGCGCACGGCCTCGACGCCGAGCGTCTCCGCATGCAGAAGGGCTCGATCGCTGCGGCGCAGGAGCGCGTCGGCGACGGGATCAGGATCCTCGCGGGAACCGAGTGCGACATCCTCTCGAACGGCGATCTCGACGTCGCGCCGCAGCTCTTGTCTCAGCTCGACGTCGTGATCGCCAGCGTCCACGCGCGCCACGGCCAGGCCGAGGACGCGATGACCTCGCGCCTCGTGCGGTGTCTTTCGCTCCCGGTGCGGAAGATCTGGGGGCATCCGACGGGTCGGTTGCTCCTCCTTCGCGAGCCGGTGGACTGCCGGCTGGACGAGGTCCTCGACGCCGCAGCATCCGGCCGGGCGGTCATCGAGGTCAACGGCGATCCGCGGCGCCTCGATCTCCATCCGGCGGGGCTTCGTGCAGCACGGCGCCGCGGCCTGTCGTTCGTGATCTCGGCCGACGCCCACTCGGCCCGAGGCCTCGAAGCGACGCGCTACGCCGTGGGGATCGCACGCCGCGGCTGGCTTCGCCGCGGCGAGGTCCTCAACACCCTCTCAGCCGATGGCTTCGTCCAGGCCGTGAGGCCGCTCGATCTCCCCCCTCACGGAACGTGAGGGGGGTCGGGGGGGTGAAATGGCAGCCGTGACACCGCCGAGCACACGGACGGTGCACTCTCGGCAAATGGTCAACGCTTCTCGATCTTGTCCGTGCCCATGTAGGGCCGCAGCGCCTCAGGAACGATGACGCTTCCGTCAGCCTGCTGGTACTGCTCGAGGATCGCTACCAAGGTCCGGCCGACGGCGAGGCCCGAGCCGTTCAACGTGTGGACGAGCCGCGGCTTGGCCTTGGGCTCGGGCCGGTACCGGATCTGGGCGCGCCTGGCCTGGTAGTCGCCGAAGCACGAGCAGCTCGAGATCTCGCGGTAGGTGTCCTGTCCGGGCAGCCACACCTCGATGTCGAAGGTCTTCTGCGAGCCCGCGCCCATGTCGCCGGCGCAGAGCAGCGTCGTCCGGAAGTGCAGGCCCAGCCTCTCGAGGACCTTCTCGGCGTTCTTCGTCAGGGTGTCGAGATCGGCGTCGCTCTCCTCGGGCTTGGCGAACTTCACCAGCTCGACCTTCTGGAATTGGTGCTGGCGAATCAGGCCGCGCACGTCGCGCCCATGGCTCCCGGCCTCGGCTCGGAAACACGGGGTGTACGCGCAGTACGAGAGCGGCAGCTGGGCCGCCTCCAGGATCTCGTTCGCGTGGTAGTTGGTGACCGGAACCTCGGCTGTCGGAATCAGGAAGAGGTCGTAGCCACGCTCGGGATCGGCCTTGTGCGTCTTGAAGAGATCGTCGGCGAACTTGGGCAGCTGACCGGTGCCGAGGAGCGCGGTGTCCTTCACGAGGAAGGGCGGCAAGAGCTCGGTGTAGCCGTGCTCGCGCGTGTGCAGATCGAGCATGAACGAAATGAGCGCGCGCTCGAGGCGAGCCGCAGCGCCGACGAGCACCGTGAAGCGCGGGCCCGAAAGCTTCGCCGCTCGCTCGAAGTCGAGGATCCCGAGCCCCTCACCGACCTCCCAATGAGGCTTCGGCGTGAACGCGAACTTGGGTTTGTCGCCCCAGGTGCGAACGACGACGTTGTCCTCTTCCGACGTTCCGTCGGGCACGGACGGCGCCGGCATGTTCGGGATCCCGAGCAGTCGCTGCTCGATCGCGGCGTCGACCTCGGCCACGACCTTCTCCAGCGCCTTCACCTCTTCCGAGAGCGTCTTCAGCTCTTCACGGCGCTTCTGGAATTCGGGCGAGGTCTTGTCGGCCTTGGCCATCTCGGCCGACGCCTGGTTGCGCTGCGCCGCCTTCTTCTCGCTCTCGACGATCGCCTCACGACGCTTTCGCACGAGCTCGGCCACGGGCTCGAGCTCCTTTGCCCAAGTCGGGCTGCGCCTCGAAAGTGCGGCACGGACTTCATCGAAGCGATCGGCGACCTGGCGGGGATCCAGCATGGGGGGCTCATTTCGCACCCGCGAGGGGGCGAATCAAAGAGGGTTTCTCGTAGGGGGAGCGTCCGGTCAAGCCGGCGCATGGTGTGCTAGCTTGGCGGACGATGAGGCTCTACGGGTTTCCGATGTCCCCGAACGCTCGGCGGGTACACCTCACGCTCGAGGAGATAGGAGAGCCGTACGAGTACGTATTGGTCGACCTGACCAAAGGCGAGCAAAAGAAGCCCGAATACCTGGCTCTCAACCCTGCCGGCCGCGTCCCGACCTTCGTCGACGGCGGCTACGTCCTCTGGGAGTCGCACGCGATCATGCAGTATCTCGCGGCGAAGTTTCCCGATAAGGGCCTCGACGGCGGCAGCGCGCCCGAGCGCGGCGAGATCGCCAAATGGCTCTTCATGAACGCTGCCCATTTTGGGCCGGCTTTCGCGCGGATTTTCGCGCACACCATTCGTCTGCCCGAAGATCAGCGGATCGCGCGTGTCGCCGAGGAAGGCCGAGCCGAAGCCGAAAAGACCCTCGGGATCCTCGAAGAGTCCCTGAAGGGCAAGGAATGGCTCGTGTCCGCGCGGCTCACGCTCGCCGATCTCGCCTACGCGCCGAGCCTCGCGTTCGCATCGATGCTCGGCGTCGATCTGTCGCCGTACCCGCACGTGACGGCCTGGCTCGATCGGATCAAGGAGCGGCCCTCGTTCAAGAAGGTCTACGCGTAGCCGCGGCCAGCCGCTCGCCGACCCTCACGCGCGAGCGCGCGCCCTCGAGATACCGGACCGCCCAGTCGTCCGAGCTCGTGTCGGCGTAGACGAGGAAGCCGTGCGCCGCGAGCAGCGCCTCGATCTCGTAGGGCTCGAACGTCGCCTTGATCGGCTCGCCCAATGCCGAAAAGACGGCTCGAACGAGCGGCTTCGGGAGGACCGGCACGGCCGCGAGCTCGGGCGTGAGGTACGTGACGAGGAGCGTGCTCGAAGGTGCCGAGCGCGACGCGAGGACGCCGAGCGTCGCCTCGATCGCGACGCGATCGAGGTAGGGCGTGACGCCCTCCCAGATCCAGGCGGTGGCGATCGCCGCGTCATGCCCCGCGGAGGCGAGACGTTCCGCCAGCGCGTCGCGCTCGAAGTCGACGCCGACGAACACGACGCGAGCGCCGCCGTCGCCTGCTTCGGCGAGCCGCTCGCGCTTCGCGGCCTGCGTCGCGGGATGATCGACCTCGAAGACCGAGACGCCCGCGAGCTCCGGAAGCCTGTACGCGCGGGCGTCGAGCCCTGCACCGAGGATCACGAGCTGCCGCGCCCCCGCCGCGAGCGCCATCCTGAGCGCCTCATCGATCGCTGCGGTGCGAAGCGAGACGTGATCGAGCAGCCCCACCGAGAGCATGCGCGCGGCCGGAAGGAGCACGGGCGCGCGCTCGACCGCGCGAAGGGGGACCGAGAGCCACCTGGGCACGAGCGCGCGCGCGTACGCGTCGCGCATGCCGCCGAACGGCGATCGCCGGACGCTCGCCGCGCCTCGGAAGAAGGCGACCATCTCCGCCGTCGTGCTGGAGCGCCCCTCGCGCAAACCGAAATCTCCTATTGCGGGATGCAGGCGCCGATGCAGTTCTTGCACGCGGGGCACGACGCGGTGGCGCAGAAGTCACACGTGAAGCCGGGCATGCAAGGAGGGGACGCCGGACCGCACGTCTGCGCGCAGAAGCCCCCGCTGAAGACGCAGACGTCCATGCCCGGGTTGTTCCCGCAATCGGCGTGCTCGTCGCAGAGGACGAATCCGGTCGACGCGCTGCCGGTGTTCGTCGTCGCCTTGGTCGTCGACGTCACGCTCTTCGTCGCCGTGGTCGAAGTCGTGGTGCCGCTGCCGCCTGCGCCGTCGTCTTCGAGCACGACCTGGGCACCGCAGCCCACGAGGGCGACCGTCACGAGGCAAGGAAGAGTGAGACTTCGCATGGCCGTGTCAGCCTACCACCGGTAGAAGCTCACGGTAGCGGATCGGCTCCGTTACGTTCTTGACGAGGCTGCTGCGCTCGTCGGCGAAGCGCGGCCCGCCGCCGACGGCGTCGACGAGGTCCTTCATGCAGAGGATCTGATCCCGCGTCGCGAGGCCCTGGAGGCGCGCGGCGTTGTTCATCACGCTGCCGAAGGCCGTGTAGTTCTCATCGGGACCGACGCGGCCGACGAAGACACGACCGTAATGGATGCCTGTCGCGACCCCGAGCGGAGGCGAGAGCCCCGCGAGCTCGGGGATCTCGCGCCCTTCACCGAGCTTGCGGGTCAAATCGCGGATCCGCTCGGCCGCCTCGATCGCGCGCTCGCACACGTCGGCGGCCTCGCAGTCGAAGAACGGCGGACCGAAGAGGGCGATGATGCAGTCGCCGACCATCTTGTCGAAGACGCCGCCCAGCGAAAAGATCGCCTCGACCGCACGCTGGCTCCAGGTATCGACGAGCTTGGCGATCTTCTCCGGCTCCTTCAGCACCTGCTCGCTGATGCGCGAAAAGCCCGAGAGGTCCGCGTAGAGGATGGCCACCGCGCGCTCGCGCGGCGAAAGGAGCGCCGTGTCGTAGCCCTCGAACGCGAGGAGTCGTTCGACCACCGGGCGCGGAAACGAGAGCGCCAGGTGGTTCCATTCGCGCGCGTGATCGATCAGGCGCTGCCGCAGGATGTCGCAGAAGCGCTCGAGGACGTCGCGGTCGAACGTCGAGAGCTCGCCGCGGCGGCTGGTCACGACGAGCTTGCCCAGGACGCGCTTGTCGCGGACGCCTTGGATGAGCGCTTCTTCTCGAAAGCGCGTGATCCCGAGCTTGGCGAGCAGGCTGCGGGAGTCGCCGTGGATCATCGTCGCCGCGTGCTTCTTGATGAAGTCGTCGACCGAGACCTCGCCGGTGACCGCCGCTTCGTGCGTCAGCACGCCGCCCTGCACGATGCGGTAGGTCAATCGAGCGCCGTGCGCTGCGTGCTCGTCGCGAACGACGAGCAAGAGGTCGTCGAACTGCACCGAGCGGCGCAAGACTTCGAGCGCGGCGTCGATGCCGCGATCGAGGACGGGGTCGACGAGCGCGTCGCCGAGCTCTCGCGCGACGAGCGACTTTTGTCGAAAGACCGCGATGAACGCGAGCTGGTTGTCGATCGTCTCGGCGAAGACGTGGACCAGTGACCGGGCGCGATCGAGCTGCGCGCCGTCGACGGTCCCGGCGAGCTGGATGGCGACCATCCCGAAGAGCTCGCCGGCAACGTCGAGGTGCTCGGCGAGGACGGTGCGCTCTTCGGAGCGATCGACGAACGCCTCTCGCGCGCTCGTCGCCGTCGAGGCGCGCTCGACGAGCGCGGGATCGATGCCGCCGGCTTCCGGAAAAGAGAAGGTCGCCGTCTCGAGGTTCTCGTCGATCGTGCGGAGGGCGACCCCGGTGGCGCCCGTCGCGTCGGCGAGAATCCCGAGGAGCGTGCCGACGTACGCTTCGAGCGGCAGGCGCTCGCGGAGCGCGCCCTCGAGGACGTCGTCGACGCGGCCCGAGAGCGCGAGCTCCTGCTCGAGGAGCGAGAGGCGTGAGGCGGTGTCGTCGCTCGCGGTCATTGAACGAAATAGTCCGCGACGAGCAGGCGCTCGCGCCAGATTTCGAAGATGTGCACGGCTTCGACCTCGAGCTTGTACACGGTACGGACGAGCGTCGGCGTCTTGGACGTCTTCATCTCGGCCTTGGCCACCGTGCCGAGGAGCGTGACGACGTCGCCCTTGTGGATGGGAACGTCCGGCCGCGTCGGAAGCTTCACGATGATCGACACCTCACGCTCCTGCTTCCGAGGCGTGCAGATCTCCTCGTAGATCGGCTTTCCGTCGACGATCTTCTCGATCTTCCCGGTCGGCTGGCAATCGGCCTTGAGCGCTTCCGGCGCGTAGATCCCGGCGAGCTTGATCTCCAAGACCCCACCCTTGCCTTCTCTTACCTCTTCGACGCCGAGCGGCACCGCTGCGACCTCCTTGTTGATGAAGATCTGGGCTCCCTTCTCGGGCGCCGCATCCTCACGGACCTCGGCGAGCTTTCGCTCGGCGGCCGGCAGCTTCGCCTCGAGGTCCTGCGCGCTCTTCGCCTTCTCGAGCAGCGTCTTCTTTCGCTCGGCTGCGATGGGATCGAAGACGAACGAAGCGGCGAGCTCGCCGGCGTCCTGCCACGTGGGGATACCTTCGGAGATGCAGAAGAGGTCGCGCTCCTCGTCGGTGCTGAACGCCGGACGAAACTTGGCGGCGTCTTCGCTCCGCTGGTTCTGGAGCTCGTAGAGGAAGCCGCGGCCCGCCTTCGAGAAGCGCTCGTACACGGCGAGCTCGAGCGCGTACCGCGGCCCGACGGGATCGTTGAACCGCTGCTTGAGCTCGCGCCTGTAGGTGACGAGCCTGCCGAGCCGCGCGTACGGGTTCTCGAGCTTGTCGATCGCTTCGAGCTCCCTCGTCAGGCGTTGTGTCTCTTCGGCGCGCGCGAGGTCGACGGCGTCGAAGTCCTTGTGGCACGTGGCGAAGAAGCGCTTCATCGCCGCCGCGCGCGCGAGCGCTCCGAACGTGACGTGACGCCGGCTCGGATCCGAAGGGAGCTCTGCCCAGCCGGGGATCCACTCGGCATCGGGGCTCTGCATGAAGGCGCGCGGGTTCTTGGCCGAGAGATCTTGCGGATCGAAGCCTGCCTGCCGGGCGAACGCGTCGGCGCAGGTCGCGAAGTAGACGGAGCACTCGTTCGGGAGCGGGCCCTTCTCCCACGCTCGGTAGGTCTCGATGACCTTCGCGGCGAGCTCGGCCTCGGTCGGCGGCGCCGGGTGCACAGGGGGTGGCGGCGCGGGCGGGGTGCAGCCCGAATGCGCCAAAAGCAAGAGACCCACCCCGAAGCGCTTCACGTCTCCCCTCTCCCTGATCCAGAGCTCCCCGATCCGGAGCCTTTGGCGCCGTAGTGGCTCGATCCGAGCCGGGCCGGGGCGGATTTCATTCGGTCGAGCGCCCTTCGATCGCGCTTGGTAGGTCGGCCTTTGAGGTAGGGGGCCGACGCCGCGGCTGCCTTGAGGGCTTCGACCTGCGCGAGCCGGCGAGCTTTGCCGGCGTCGGTCTCGCGGTAGAGCTTCGCCGCGTCAGCCCCTTTGCCGCGCTTGTCGGAGAGCGCCACGACTTCGATCTCCCAGGTGATCCCGTCTTTGACGATCTCGATCTGCTCGCCGACGCTGACGCTGTGGCCGGCCTTGAGGCGGTCGCCGTCGCCCTTTACGTGCCCTCCCGAGATCGCGTCGTTCGCCTGGCTCCTGGTCTTGTAGAAGCGCGCCGCCCAGAGCCACTTGTCGAGGCGGACACGAAGCGCGGGGATGGCGGCGGGCACGACTCCGGACAAGCGAGACTCCTCCTGAGGCAGCATGGTAGCAAGGTCCCGACCAGCCCCGTAGAATCCGGCCGTGCGGTATTGCGAGCGCTGCGGCGCCGCGTTTCAGTCGACCAAGGTCTGCCCGAGGGACAAGGTCCAGACCCGGGCCGACATGTTCGACCCGCTCCTCGGACGCGTCCTCGGCGATCGGTACCGGATTTTGGAGCGCGTCGGCGCCGGCGCGATGGGTCAGGTCTACCGGGCGGCGCACAACCGCATCTCGTGCATCTTCGCGGTCAAGGTCCTCTACGGCGACCTCGCTTACAACGAAGAGATGCTGTCGCGCTTCCTTCGCGAGGCAGAGCTCGCGAGCTGCCTCCAGAGCCGGCACATCGTCCGGGTGACCGACTTCGGAAACGAGGGCGGCGCCCTGCCCTACATGGTCATGGAGTACCTCGACGGGCCGAGCCTGCACGAGGTGATCGGCCGCCACGGCTCGCTGGATCCGGAGCGTGCGGTAACGATCACCCAGCGCATCCTGCGGGGCCTCGGGCTCGCCCACGAACGCGGCGTCATTCACCGCGACCTCAAGCCCGAGAACGTGGCGCTCGTCACCGAGGACGACGAGCCGGACGTCGTGAAGCTCCTCGACTTCGGCGTCGCGCGCATGCGCGACGGCGAGCGGATGACCGCCTACGGCGTCGTCGTCGGCACGCCGCTCTACATGTCACCCGAGCAGCTCATGGGGCAGGACATCGACGCGCGCAGCGATCTCTATTCGCTCGGCGTCTGCCTCTACGAGATGCTCGTCGGCAAACCTCCGTACGACGGGGTGTCGGTCCAGGACATCGCGCGCAAGCACATCGCCGAAGCCATCCCGTCCACGCGCCCCGCAATCGAGCAGAAGGGCGGCCCGGTCGCCATCGACGCCGTGGTGCAGCGCCTCCTCGCAAAGAAGCCCGAGGATCGTTACGGCTCGGCGCGTGAGGTCATCGACGCGCTCTCGGCCGTGCTCAAGGGTCGCGTTCCGACATCGTCGGGCTCGCTTCCGCCTCCGAGCTCCGCCTCCCAAACGCCGCTCGGGAAGGCCTCGCGCGAGGCGATCGAGCAAACGATCATCCTGGGTGCGCCGACGTACAACGCCGGCGATCACTCGGGCTGCTACGCGCTGTATCGCAAGCGCTCCGAAGAGATCGTGAAGCAGGCGCAAGATCCGATCGCCGTCACCTCGCGGCTCGAAGCCGCGCTCGCCCGTGCGGCGACCCGCAACAACCCCACCGATGCGGCGTGGGACATGCGGTACGGGTTCGACGACGTTCTTCTCTGCGAGCCCGTCGCCGCCAACGCCGATCCGATCGCGTACGAGATCGCCGCCTACCGAGCGACCGTCACCCGGCGTGAAGCCGAAGGCGCCCTCGACATCGCCGGCGACTACGCGGTCGCCTTCGCCGGCGCGCTGGCCAAGAAGCTTCGCACCGATCCGGCGCGAGCGACGCTCGCCGCAGCGCTCGAGGATGCGAGCGCAAAAGGGACGAGCGCCGGCAGCGGGAGCCACGCCCTACCTTTCGTCGGTCCCATCCTCGCCGCGCTGACGAGCGGGGATCGCACCCCCACGAGCTTCGGCGCGCCTGCGAGCTTCGGCGCGCCTCCGACGCTCGGTCGTGGGCCGGTCTCCACCCCTTCGCTCTCGTCGCCCGTATCCAGCCCCATCTCGGTCGTCGACGACGCAGTTCGCGACCGCATCGTACGTGCGATCAAGATCGGCGCCCCCGCCTACAACGAGGGCCGACCCGAGGTTTGCGCCCGCGTCTATCGCGACGCAGCCAAAGAGATCCTCGAGATCGCGCGCCCCGACCCTCGAGCCGAGGGCGTGGTTCGCTACGTCGAGAAGGCGTTGCGAGAAGCTTCGGGAAGAACGCCGACCGAGGCTGCCTGGGTCATCCGGCACGCATTCGACGCCATCCTCGCCTCGGGCTGACCTCCGCCCGCAGTGTTTCCGGTCGACCCGGCTGAACGCCGGGTCTAGAAAGCGCCTCGCATGACGATCGAGGTCCGCGAGCTCATCCTCGGCAAAGAGACGAACGAGTTCCTCAAGGCCGGTCGCGCCGTCTTCGAAGGCGATCCGACCTGGGTGCCGCCGCTCGACTTCGAGATCAAGGGACGCCTGCATCCGAAGAAGAACCCGTTCTTCCTTCGCGCGGATGTCGCCCTCTTCGTCGCGTACAAGGACGGTAAGCCCGTGGGCCGCGCCTCGGCCTCGGTCGATCGCGAGCACCTCCGCGTGTGGAAGGACGAGACAGGCTTCTTCGGCTTCCTCGACACGATCGACGATCAGAAAGTGGCCGACGCGCTCTTCGCCAAGGCCGAGGGCTGGCTGCGCGACAAGGGGATGAAGCGCGCGATGGGTCCCCTCTCGCTCTACGCGAACGACGAGATCGGCTGCCTCATCGAGGGCTTCGAGCACCCGCCTGTCATCATGATGGGCCACTCGCGCAAATGGCAGGCCGGCCTCATCGAGGCCGCCGGCTACACCAAGGAAAAAGATCTCTGGTGCTGGCGGTACCACAAGGACACCGGCTTCAACGATCGCACGCTCCGCGCATGGGAAACGATCAAGGCGATGCCCGAGATGCGCCTGCGCAGCGTCGACATGAAGAACTTCGCGGCCGACGTCCGCACGATCATCGACATCTACAACGACGCCTGGAACGGCAAATCGTTCTTCGTCCCCGCGACGCAGCCCGAGGTCGACAAAATGGTCGAGGAGCTGAAGCTCGTCCTCGATCCCGACATCGCCTTCATGGCCGAGCTCGACGGCAAACCCGTCGGCATGTGCATCATGGTCCCCAACCTCAACGAGGCGATCGCCGACCTCGACGGCAAGCTCTTCCCGACGGGCTGGGCCAAGCTCCTCTACAGGACCAAGGTCAAGGTGCCGAAGTCGACGCGCCTCATCCTCCTCGGCATTCGCGGCGAAGCGCGCAAGAACATCAAGAAGTATGGCGGCCTCTCCGCCGCGATGTACGTCGAGGTCGCGAAGCGCGCGATCCCCAAGGGCTACGACTGGAGCGAGCTCTCGTGGACGCGCGAGGACGACGCGCCCATCAACCTCGGCATCAAGTCGATGGGGGCGAAGGTCTACAAGAAGTACCGCGTGTATTCGAGGGCGCTCTGAGCGATCAGCGGAGCGGCATCGCGCGCAGCTCCGCCGCGAGCTTCACGAGATCGTCGCTGCGCGGGTGCCCGGTTCGCCAGACGAGGCGGAAGTAATCCTGCGAGAGCTTCGCCTTGGGGAACGGCTCGACGAGCGTCTTCTTCGTGATGTCCTTCTCGACGAAGTAGCGCGGCAGGACGGCGACGCCGGCGCCGCGGCGCGCTTGGGCAGCGGCAGCAGCGATCGTCCCGAGCCTCTGCACGTGCGCGAAGCGCCAGGCCTCACGCGGGGGGCGACCATCGAGGAAGTAGCGGAAGAGCGGCAGATCCGGGTGCAGGTCCAGGAGCGTGTGCGCGGCCGCGTCCTTGTGCGTCTTGATCGGCTTTTCGGCGAGGAGCGCCGGGGCGGCCACGAACGCATATCGCTCTTCGTGGAGGGCCGCGGTCTCGGTCCCGCCGTGCGACAGGCGCGCGCTCGTGACGAGGCAGTCGCAGAGGTTCCTCTCGAGCGCGCCGAGGAGCGCGTCGGTGTCTCCGAAGTAGAGGTGAACGCGGCGCTCGGGCTGCGTCTCCGTCAGGCGCTCGAGCGCCGGGACGAGCCAGGAGAGCCCGAGCTCGAAGCGGGTACCTACGACGATGTCGAAGGGGAGCGGCTCGCTCGAGGCCGCGACGGCGCAGCGGCGCGCAGCTTCGAGCGCGGCGCGGGCGTGGACGAGCGCCCGCTCGCCGTCGGGCGTCAAATGACAAGTCCGTGTGGTTCGTTGGAAGAGGCGGACGCCGAGCAGATCCTCGAGCCGCTTGATGCGATCGCTGAACGCCGCGGGCGAGAGCGCGACCTCACGTGCCGCCTTGCGGAAGTTCTTGTGATGCGCCGCCGCGGCGAAGCACCTCAGCGATTCGACGTCAGGCAGCTGCATCGTGCCTCAATCCTTCTTCTTGTCGTCCTTCTTGTCTTCGCCTTTGTCCTTGAACTCGCCCTTGGTGTGCTTGCCGGCGTAGCGCGCGCGCGGTGTGTCCTTCGTCGCGTCCTTCGCGCCCGGGCCTAGCAACGTGCCGCACATCGTCTTGCAGAGGATGTCGGTGTCCTTGCAGGTGCACTTGTTCTGGGCCTTCAGCGCGAGCTTTTCCTTCATCTCGGCGACGGTGAACTGCGCGCTCTTCTCGACCTTCTCCATCGTCCAGCCCTGCTTGACCTGGCGCGGCGTGCGCGGGTCGGTCGGCTTGCCGTCGGGCTCGGCGCAGCAGCGGAAGCTGAGGAAGTAGTAGTAAAAGTCCTCGCCGTGCGTGTAGACCTTGGGCCGGCACTGGTTGCGAACGCCGCTGTACCAAGGGCCGCCGGTGTGCACGCTGTCGAACTCGCCGCGACGGCCGTTGGGGTTCTGCTCGCTGGCGACCACCTCATCCGCGTTCGCCGGCATGTCGAATACGCCGAAGTCGCTGACGCACTGAGGCTGCGAGCCCGAAGGTACGCCGCGCCACAGACGCGCGAGCTCGTCGGCATCGCGCTTCCCGACCTTCTTCATGTTCGGGCCGTCCCAGAGGTGATCGCCGTTGCAGATCAGCGGATCGCGCTTCCAGCCGTACGGGAACGGCTTCATCTCGGGCCCCTCGCACGCGAAGTTCCACTCGCTCTCGGTGCACATGCGCTTGCCGGCCGCGGCGCACTTGACCTGCGCCTGGTGGAAGCGGTTCATCACCTCGGGGCGCACGCCCTTCTGGTTCGGCCATTCGTACTTGTCGATGCAGTACCGCTTCTTGACCTTCGTTCCGGTGCACTTGGCTTCCTGAGCGAACGTCTCGCAGACCTGCTTCTTGTTCTGCTCGGCGTACCACTCCCTCAGACACTTGTGCTCCACCTCGGGGCAGTAGTCGCCCTCGACGAGGACCATGTCGGCGGGGCACGACTTGGGTCCGTCGTCGGGCGGCGCGGCCGAAGCCGAGGCGGAGGCAGAAGGAACCGCGCTCGCCGAGCCCGCGGGCACCAAGTCCGACGCGACCGGCGGGGGCGCGTCGGCGCTCGCCTTGGGCGGGAGGTTGTCCGGCTCTGGCTTCGTGCCGGAGCAGGCTGCTCCGCCGAAGACGAGAGCCGCCGCGCCGAGGGCTACCGAGCCGCTAAAGGTCGAAAAGATCGCGAGCTTCACGAGGAACGGTCCTAGCAGACTTGGGTTCGGGTGTGGGACGAGGTCCGACCGATCGGCCGCCGAAGAGTTGGCCGGGACGCCCCCCCTCCGATAGAGCCGGGACAGCTGCTGTCGCCATCACGGACGCAGCGGAGGGATGCATGGATAACGGTGAGAACCGTGTGGACGGAGTCCAGCTCGCGAGCCGCGGCTCCTTGCCGACCGTCCCGGAGAGCGCCAAAGCGCGCGCCGCCGCGGAGGAAGATCGGCCGAGCCTGCCCCTCGAGCGGCCGCGGCTCACGTGGGCCGTCGAGATCGCCGAGAGCGACGTCCGGGCGATGAGCACCTTCGACCTCTGGCGCGCGCTCTCGCTCGGCGAGGTGCGCGGTGACGTCCGCGTGTGGCGCGTCGGACGCGAGTGCTGGACCCCCGCGATCGAGGTGCCCGAGATCGCATGCGCGCTTCGCCTGTCGCTCCACGAGGTTCCGATCCAGGCGGAAGATGACCGCCCGCGCGTCACGGTGGACTACGTGAACGCCCCGCCGCAGTTCGGCGTTCCCGAGGTCGAGGAGAAACACGAAGCGCGAGAGGCCGCACCGCGCGAGCAGACGATCACGCCGACGCCTCCGCCGCGCCTCCGCATGAGCCTGCCGGAGATGATCTTCGATCCGCTCGAGCTCTCGCAGCTCGAGGCGCAAGTGCGCGAGCGCGATCGAGAGGACGCGCGAGAGGAAGCGGTGACGCTTCACGCGCGAGAGAGCCGCTCGTCGCGCGACGTGGCGCCCTACGAGCCGGTCTCCGAGCCGCCTGCATCGGTCGAGTCGCCCTCGAGCGAGCTGCCGCAAGCCGTCGTCCTTCCGCCGCGCATCTCGAACATCGAGCTCGATGCCGAGAGGCCGACGGTCCTGCCGACGCCGAAGAAGCGCCGGCGTCGCTTCGACGCGTGGACCGCCGCAGCCGCGCTCGCGGTCTTCGGCGTGCTCCTCACCCCGGCGATCGCATCGGACCACGCTGCGAAGCGGCCCGCCGAGCTCGACAACCGGGTGTCGGCCGCCGCCAACCGCGCAGCGAGCGTCATCGCCCACGGGCCGCAAGCGCAGGCGCGCATCGACGGCGAAGCGACCAAGATCGTGCCGACGCCCAAGCCGCCGAAGAAGGTCATGCTGCCCAAGACCAAGTCCAACCACGGACAGAAGCGCAAGGGCCGGGTCTCCGCGCGCTGAGCGGAGGCTGCTGGTCCCCGCTGCTTCGACGCCGAGTATGCCTTGTCGGCGCGCCGCCCCCTCCTCTACATTTTCGCGTCATGCGTTTTGCGATCCGCAGATCAGGGGTGTGGGGGCCGCTTTTTAGCGTCCTCGGCATGTCCGGCAAGTCCTCCTTCGTCGAGATCGACACCGAACGCAGGACGCTCCACGTGAAGGGCGGGATCTGGTTCGAGGAGACGTTCCAGCTCGACGAGATCGAGAGCGTTTCGCCGTCGACGTGGCCGTGGTGGGGTGGCCTCGGCGTCAAGCTCGGACCAGGCAACTCGGTCGGCGTCGTCGCCTCGGGCGAGGGCGTTGTCGCGATCAAGTTCCGCCGACCGCAGCTGATGCACGTCATCGTCTCGGTCGAGCGGCCCGAGCTGCGCGTCTCGCTCGAGGACCCCGACGGCTTCATGCGTGAGCTCAGGAGCGCGGCTCGCCTGGCAGCTGCATGAGCAGGGTCAGACCCCGTCCGCACGCACGTCCCGTGGAAACTGGCGACAAAACCGGCTAGGGTGCGCAAAGTTTCCGGGATCGTTCAATGGCAGGACAGAGGACTTTGAATCCTCGAATCGTGGTTCGAATCCACGTCCCGGAGCCACCGCACAGCCACGCCTGACGACGGGAAAAAGTACCGAGACCCGTGCGACTTCGTTCGGCGACGCGTGATCCCTGAAAAAGGCCCCTCTCGGCCGAAAGGAATCACACTCGATGCGTCACCTTCTCTTTGTCGCCCTCGCTCTCACCGCGGCCTGCAACAACAAGTCCGCCGAGGGTGAGCAATCCGGCTCCTCCGCAGCGACGAACGCGGAGCCCAAGAAGTCCGGACCGGCCGCGAAGCCGGAGCCCACCGGTCCCGTCTTCAAGGCAAAGGTCATGGGCACGGACATGTCGAAGCCGCTCGTCGAGACCGACCTCGGCCCGGCTGAAATGACCGGATATGTCATCACCGCGCCCGAAGGCGCCAAGGTCGAGAAGGGTCGACCGGGCGGTGGCGCGCACGTCGTCGCCGCGGGCGTGAACTACTCGATCGCAATCCGCGAGGGCGCTTTCGATCCCGAGAACGCGAAGAAGGCGTTCAACGCGGTCGATCCCGATGGCAAGCTCTTGGAGGACAAGAGCGATATCGTCATCTTCCAGCGCAAGGACGGCGGCAGCGTGCTCTTCAGCATGGGCGTCACCGTCGGTGACAAGAAGTTCACCTGCGGCAGCGTCGCGACGGCGATGTCCTTCGACAAGGCGACGATCGACCAGACCGTCGAGAGCTGCAAGACGCTCAAGAAGAAGTAGGCCGTCCGGCACGCGTCGGCGAGCCCCTCAGCCCGAGTCGTCGGTCCCCCCCTGGTGCCGGCTCACCGGCTGCGCCGTGGTCTCGAGCGGCTTCTCGAGCAAGCTCGGTCCGGCGATCGGGAGGACGAGCTCGAACACGGCGCCGCCCTTCGTCGCAGGACGATAGACGATCTCACCGCCGTGCTCGAACACGATGCGCTGGCAGATCGCCAAGCCGAGCCCGGTGCCGGTTGCCTTGCTCGTGGCGTACGGCTCGAAGAGCCGGTCGATCATTTCGTCGGACACGCCGGGACCGTTGTCGCGAACGACGATACGGACCTTGTCCTTGCCCTGGCGGTCGATCGAGACGAGGACGCGCGGGTCTTGTCGAACGGCGCTCGCGGCCTCGAGGCCGTTCTGAACGAGGTTGGTGAGGACCTGGACGATCTGATCCCGATCGGCGCGCACCTGCGGGATCTCCTCGGCCTGTAGCTCGACCTTGGGCGTTCGATCGCCGCTGTCGCCGGTGCGCACGAGCTCGGGATCGGCCGCGTGGAGCGACACGACGTGACGCGCTGCCTGCACGAGGTCCATCGGCTCGGGGTTCGGCGCCGGAAGGCGCTGAAATTTGGTGAACTCGCTGACGATGTTGGTGATGCGGTGCACCTCTTCGAGCACCGTGCGCGTCGCCTCGTCGAAGTACTCGTCGAAGCGCTCGTCACCGCGATCGCGAAGGCGCCGCAGCGTCTCGACGGCGGCGCGGATCGGCGCGAGTGGGTTCTTGATCTCGTGGGCGACCTGCCTCGCGATCTCGCGCCGGGCGGCGATGCGCTCGGTGACGGCGAGCCGCTTCTTCATGCGCGTCAGCTCGTCGATGGTGCGGTTGAACGTCTCGGCGAGGAGGCGGACCTCACGACCGCCGCGCGCACGCACGGGCCGAGGCTCGCCGCTCAGGACCTCACCCGTCTCGCGCGCGAGCTCACGAAGCGGCTTGGCCAGCGACCGACCGAGGAAGAGCGCGAGAAGAAGCGCGGCGCCCGCGGCGGCGCCACCGCTCACCAGGATCTCGCGATCGAGGCGCTCGAGCGCGGTCCGGAGCGGCGCGCGAGAGAGGGTCGCGACGACCGAGAGCTCTTTGACGCCTTTGACGTCGACGACGCGGACCTCTTGCGCTTGCGACGAAGGCGGCGGGCTCTCGCCGGTCGGCAGTACGGCGAGCGTCGCGCCGTGCGCGCGTCCGACGCGATCGAGGATGCTTTCGATGCGCCGCGCCGCGACGAGCCCGAGCGTCGTCTGACGGAGGGACTTCGAGCACGCGACTTCGAGCGAGAGCTCCCCACCGGCCGTGCCGGGCCTGAGACGCGAGGTCGACTGCGTCGGATCTTGGATGAGCTTGCCGAGGCGAAGGTCCTTCTTCCCCCAGGCCTTCGAGTCCGACGACGAGACGACGAACCCCGACGGCGTGACGAGG
>JBGTSH010000084.1:0-32455 GCA_041940405.1 Polyangiaceae bacterium | reverse complement strand
TTACTGATACCTCTTTTTACCAACATATTAAATCTTTTTTGTGCTTTTTCTTCATCTAAATCTTGGTTGTTATCTATAACTAAAAATTTAGAACCACCGAATAGTCCTTGATATCCACCAATATTTTTCGTTACTTCTCTATGTGATTGTATAACGACCCCTTTTGGTAAAACTCTATCTCGTTTCTCATTTCGTTGTAATGCTATATCTAATGAAGTATTAATGAAAATCATATAAGTATCATATCCTTTCTTTTCTACTTCTTTTTTTTGTTTTCTTATCTCTTTGAAGTCATCCCCAGTTCCATCAATAATCATACCTAAACGGCCATTCATATATTGGTTTTTTCTATGGAGACAGTATCTACAACAATCACCGCATGGCGGAAATTCCCTCAGCATATCACGAGTTTGATCAAATTATTTTTACTGACTGCGGAATGAACGCACTCTTTAATATTGGTGACTGTGACCTTTATGCTGATGGTACTCAATTTTTCAATTATAAACCTATTGCCGCAGCGGGTCAAGATCAGATAGTTAACCCCGGTAACACTGTTGTGTTAGACGCTTCCGGAAGCGAGGATCAAGATGGTGAGATAGAGTCATATAGCTGGACACAGGTTTTAGGAGACATGATAAACATTGAGTTTTCAGACAGTGTTGTTGCTCGGTTTACCATGCCAGAGCAGGGAGGAGGAGTGGATATAGAGCTTACAGTTGCTGACAACAACGGCGCACTGGACTTGGATACAACGAGAGTTGTTATTAATCAACCACCAACAGCAGACGCCGGAGAAGACCAGGAAGCTGGTTACTCTGCGGTTGTTCTTTTAGACGGCTCACAAAGCAGTGACGAATTTGGAGAAATAGACGGCTTTTTGTGGGAACAGCTAAGCGGTGAACAGGTTTCTATTTTTTCGTCTAACCAGCCGGTTGCAACATTTTATTCCCCAGGAATAGATGCGACACTGTCTTTTGTGCTTTCTGTTTTTGATGAGCAAGGCCTTAGTGATAAAGACACAACCACGGTTTTTGTTTCATTATTATCTATCAACAACAGTAAGGAAGAAAAGAGCAAAACTAAAATGTCCGTATTCCCAAACCCGTTTAACTCCACACTTTTAATTGATTATGTAAACCAAAATAATTTTATGGTAGACAATATTGTTATTTACAATATCGTTGGGGAAAACACAATCAGCTGGGATGTTTCAGGCAACACCGATACAAAACACTATTTTTATTGGGACGGTAAAGATGTGCGTGGATTTGAAATTAGGTCAGGTTTATATTTTGTGCGGTTTGAGGGCAAAATTAATTCTATTATAAAAAAGGTTACGTATTTGAAATAATGTTTAAAAAGATGATGGTGGATGGCAAGAAATTGGTGCAGCTGAAGTTTATGGAGATACCAACATGGCGAATATGAACAATGAAGATCTTAATGAAAGAGGCAGAGGAAGAAGTCAAGAAAGGGAAGTCTGGTGATGCTGCCATGAGAGAAATGTTCCATGATTAAAATATAGACGATATATAAAGTGAAGAAGGTTATGGTTAAAATAATTCTGATTAGGCTCTTATTGATGGAGCTTTAGAATCCAAATCACTTGTTCATTTTTCTGGAAGTGAGATGAAAGTAGACACTGTTGATCCTAATAAATAAACTGAAGAGATTCGAAAAGAAAATGCTCTTGCAGTGCATAATGCTTTACATGATATTTAAGAGGAAATAGGACCAAAGAAAGAAGAGGTCAAAAAAGAAGAAGTGAAAGTTGTTAAAAAGGAAGAAACTCCTCCAAAAGCAGCTGAGCCCAAATCGCAAACACTCATTGAATAAAAGACTGAAAAGAAGAAGCACAAACACCACAAGAAGAGAAAGCACCACCATCACAAGAAGAGACATCATTCATCAGATAGTGGTAGCAGTAGTGAAAGTGAGGATGAGAGGCATCATCATCACCATCACGAGAAGAAAAAGGCTCATAAAGCTCCCAAAGCTCCAGCTCCTGCAGCAGTAGTGCAAGCTGCTCCGGCTGCTCCAGGAAAAGGAGTACCAGCCGCTCGGCGGCACGCGGACCGAGAAGGCCGACGTGCGCTTCATCGCGGCGACGCATCGCGATCTCGAAGCGATGGTGCGCGCGGGGCAGTTCCGTGAGGACCTCTACTATCGGCTCAACGTGATTCCTGTCTGGCTCCCTCCATTGCGCGAGCGTCCGGGCGACGTCGCCGAGCTCGCCGCCCGGTTCGCGGAGTCGCTGGGCGCCGAAAACGGTCGACCTCATCTGCGGCTCGACGATCGCGCGCTCGCGCGACTGAGAGAGCATGCATGGCCGGGCAACGTCCGCGAGCTGATGTGCGTGATCGAGCGGCTCATCGTCTTCACCGATGGCGATCTCGTGAGCGACGGTGACGTTCTTCGCGAGCTCGAGAGAATCCGCGGGCGAGCTGCAAGCACGCCGCCATCGTCGCGCCCCGAAGACGAGCCGCATGAGTCTTCGCGGACCGTTCCCTCATCGGGGGACGACACGCTCGCGTCGCGCCGCCTCGAGGCCGAGCGCAGCGCCGTCGAGGACGCGCTTCGGCGCGCCGGCCAGAACAGAACGCAGGCCGCGCGCCTTCTCGGGGTCAGCCGGAGGACGCTGTACAAGCGGCTCTCGGCGCTCGGGATGGGCGCGGAGTAGCCCCGTGGCCGGTGCTTCTCAGACAACAACGATCACTCGAAGATCGATCCGTCGATGCACATCCTGAGGTAGCCCTTGAACTTCGGCCCGCGGTCGACGGCGCCTTCGCCACCGATCACGGTCCACTGGTGCCGCGAGTCGAGGACCTTCAACCGGAGCATTTCCCGAAAACTGGTCCACCGCTGCCGCTCTTTGGCGTCCGCCGGGCTCTTGATCTCCTTGAAGGCGAACCAGCGCACCTCGTTCCTGTCTCCGCCCCAGAAGCGGATGTGGAGCGTCGCCTCCGCACGGTTGCAAGGCACGTCGGCTGTGCCCACTAACACCCCCTTTTCGTCGTAGCTCTCGAGCCGGGTTCCCGAGCCGCGGGGCACCTTGCCCACGTAGAACATCCCGCTGTCATCGCTGAGCGCGGTGTTCGCCGCGGAGGGGGGCGCGGCGCTGAGCTGGGACGCGGACTTGCCCGTATCGAGCACCGCGGTCCAACTGCTCGAGTCCCAGAAGGTGGGGGCGGCGGGCCACACACTGACGGCGTTGCCGGAGGGCAAGGTCGCCTTCTTGGCCTGCTTCTCGAAGGCGAGCATCTTGTCGTGACGGATCCCGCCAATAAGGCGCAGGCGACGGTTGGTCCCCGCCTTGATCCACCCTAGCAACGTCTTCGTCATGCCGTCGAACTGCTCGGTGTCGAACAGATACAGATCGTTCACCTTTGCGCCGAGCGTCTGCGAGGTGGCGAATGCCGAGGGCCCTCCCTGACTGAAACCCGCGATGGCGATTCTCGCGAGCTCGAGCCCCCGTGCTTGGACGAGCGCGAGCACGCTCGACGCGAGCGCACGCCGCAGTGACTCCAATAGCTCCGGCAGCCGGGCGCTCATCGCGTCGTGAAACTTGATCCCATGCGGCACTGGGTAGACGAGAACGACGTGTCCCGCCTTCTCGCTCGCGCCCTCGGCGATCTGACGCTCGAATTCGCAATCCGGGTAGGCCACCAATGCCGGAAGGGATCCTAATTTCGGGTGGTTGTAGTTCTGATTGACGAAGAACGGAGCTTGGGGATCAGACGGACCGTCGAGGTAACGAAAGACCGCGCTCAAGCTGCAGTTGTCGTGGTTCTTGTAGGGCTTGATTGCGGGCCGATAGAAGACGAGAGCATTCAGCGGCGAGCGCTTCGCCGTCGCCGGCCACTTCAGAGACGGAACCGAGGCGACCCAGACCACGGGTTTGCCCGCCGTGTATTCGAATGAGCGGCGGTCGACGTTGTACGGCCCCCTCGGCTGCATCCGGTCCTTGTGAGTCCGATCCAGGAAGGTGACGTCGAGCCATATGAGCTTCTTCTCCAGGACGAGACGAGGGTGGAGGCTTCCATGCCCGGCGAAGATGTCCGGTTCATCGTCGGGCGGCGGCGGTAGCGGCGAGAGCGCGCCGCTGCTCGCGATCGCGAGCCGCTGTCTCACTCGCACTTGGGGCGGGTACAGGATGTTCGGTTGAAACCAGATCTTCAGATCGCAAACGCTGCTGCCGGCGGGCAGGCTGAACTTCGCTTGGCCTTTGTCGCCGATCCCGCGGGTCGGCTTGCCGGCCACGTATACTCCTTTGGCGCCGGTCGGCACGTCGATGAGGTCGACCTTCAGCTCGCCGAGGGAGAAGCTCTTACCGCGCACGTCGTCGGAGGTAACGAATGAACGCTTCCCTCCGTCGACCTTGTTGAACAGCCGGACCTCGATCTCGAGCGCCACGTCGCCCTCTTAGGTTTCTGCGTCTTCCTCGAGCACACCGCCACGCATGACATCGAGCGCACCGGTGGGCGTGAACTCGTTCCAGGTTGCGACGAGGTTGTTCGGGTTCTCGTCGTTGGCGTTCGGCGTGAACGGGTACGACGTCTGCGCCATCGCCTGCAGCTCGTCGGCGATCGTCATGTAGGGATGCGTCGAAGCGAGTGGAGTCTTGAGCTTGCCGGTCTCGACAAACGCCAGGAAGTCCTTCTCGAAGCCGGGCCTGATGGTCATCACTACACGCGCTGCGCCGGCACGCAGGAACGATCGGTGCACGAAGTCGTTGTGGAACAGCTCCTGTTTAAAGCTCCAGCGAAAGTCGTCGGTCCAGAAGTAGGGGTAGAGGACGTAGATCACGTTCTCCCATTCGATCGCCTGGTGGAGGAACTTCATCACCTCGCCGTGCTTCAGCATCGGCTCGTAGGCAGCGCCCCTCACGTTCTGCGTGGACTTCCCGTAGTGCTCGAGGTCGCCGCTGGACTGCACGCTCAGCTGCGGCAGGTTGGGCGGGTAGAAGCTGAACTCCGGACCGAGCACCCACCGAAGCACGCCCTTCATGATCTCTTCCTTCTCGATCTTCCGTAGCGCCAACCCGTCCTCACGTTCGAGCTCGGCTTGGAGCGCGTCGCGGGTGCGCGCGAGCGCTTGTTGCGACAGCTCGAAACGCGCCGCTGCCGCGTCGGCAAGGCGCCCATATTGCGCGGATTGCCAGGCCTGGAAGGCGCGGTTGGTAAGCCCGCCGGTCGCATACACCGCGACCGTCATCACCGACCCCTTATCGGCCTCCTCTTTCTCCGACCAGTCGTACGAATATCGCCACGCATAGCGCGCGCTGTGCTTGGCGCCGCCATCGAGCCGGTTGGTGTTCTCGGTCGTCAGCGGATCGGTGAAGGCCGCGCGGACGTTGTCGCGCTGAATCGACGAGCCCTTGGCGCTCCAATCGATGAACTCATAGCCGTCGGGCAAAGAGAGGTTCACGAAGTCCCACCCGATCAGCTTGCTGGCAAACGTTGTTTCGGCATGGGCCGAGGTCGTGACCTTCGCCGGCGGCGGCGGCTCGAGCGCAACGCCGTATTCCGCAGACAGGTCCTCCCAGTTCTCGCGCGTGATCCTCGACGGCTTGAGGTCGAATGGGTTCGGCTGGGCCAAGGCCTCGTTCAGTTCCTTGAGGCGGATGTGCTTGCGCAACAAGTACGAGCCCGGCTCGGGAATCACGACGTCGTAGGTCAACCGGACGTCGTAGCGGTAAAGGTCGACTTTCCACTTCCGCATCAGGCGGTGGAAGTCCCACCGCACTGGTTCTTCGCTGTCGTTGCGCAGCTCGCGAAAGCTGGTGTCCTCAACCTCGAACTGGGTGGTGACCTTGAAGCTGATCTTGTGCTCCTCTTTGGCGCGTGACGACGCCTTGCGCGTGATTTCTTGGGCGCGCTTGGCCGAGGACTGACGCGATGATGCCTCGCTGCTCTCCGCGCTGGCGCCGAGTGAGGTGCTTACGGTGACCGGGCCGAAGCCGCCGCTGGCAGTCACGGAGGCGTTGAATGCCGAGCTGTGCTGTTCTTGCACGCTCGCCGCCTGTGTGAGCTCGGACTTCTCCGCGAGCTGCTCCTCCGTCGCCTTCTCGAGCGAGGTCGATACCAGCCGGGCAAATTCGTTCTCGGTGCGGCTCCACTCCCGGTGTGACAAGCGCGTGACCTCGCCCGGGAGCATGGGCAGCGAGTAGACGAGATCACCGCGGACGTACCCGACGGGGGTGAAGTTGAGCCTCTCGAGATGGAGGTAGCCAATCGGCTCCGTCCGCGACGACTCGAGGAGCACGCCGACGAGCTTTGCCTTCGCGGCCAGACTCGTCTTCCTTAGCGCCGCGAAGCCGAGGGCATGACCTGCCTCGGCGGCGCCGCTCCGCGCGACGTATTTCGGGTGGGAGAAGAATCGCATGCTGCCCAGGAGGGCGGCCGTCGCGGGTGCCGCTCGCGTGAGCTCGCGGTGGAGCGCGTCTCGCGTCACCACGACTGGGACGGACGGGACGGCCGCCGCCGGTGCGGCGCGCAGATCCGCGAGGCGGTCGCTCGACACGTTCAGCATCGACGTCAGTGTTCCTCGAAGTTCGTTCGTCAGCTGCTCGCGCGCCAACGCTACCTCGTGCTTCACCAGAGCAGCCAGCTCCGCGCTCGCAGGTGCCGCGTCGGCTGCGAGCCGCTCGATCGTGCTCGCGACATCGCGCTCGGCCTCAGACAGGGCGCGCTCCTCCTCGGCCAGCGCGGCGCCTGCGAATGCGGCCACGTTGTCCTCAGTGAGCGGCTCGGCCAGCTCGACGGCCTCTGCGTGGCGGCCGCTCCAGAGCGCGCGAAGCACCGCGGCGCACTCGCGAAGGTGCGGGACAGCTTGCCGAGTGGTTCCGAGGCGGTCGAGGATCTGTGCTCCGAGATCGCGATCGTTCATGGCAGCGCTGAGGACCGCGATCTTGAGAAACGGCCTCCGACCGAGCGGGTTGGGCTGCTCGCGCAGCGGGGAGTACGTCGCTTGGTGGATGATGCGGGTCTCGGCTTTCATCGCTCTCCTGCTGGTTCACCCAAGCAAACAGTCGCGCTCGCGGGATCAGGGCGGGGCGTCATCCAAGCACAATTTTGACCGGCAACGAGAACGAACCCTTCGGGAGGTCTCGCGTAGCTGACGAGACCGCCATCCTCCTGGCATTTTGCCAGGTTGCTTAACTTGACTTGGCCGAGCAGATCGCCCTGGTCGCCCGCCCGCCAGGCAGCGCCGCTACTTCGGCTTCTTCCCAATCTCGATGGTCGCGTCCAGCGTCCCTGGGCGCGACCGGGCGTTCGGACCCAAGCCGAAGTTGAGCGCCTTCGTCACGCATGCGACGAGCGCGTCGTTCTTCGAGAGCGGTCCGCTGAACGTCGTCTTCTCCGGCCAGCCGGCTTTGTCGGCGAGCATCACGATGCGCAGCTCGCCTGCGATGTCGGAACCGTTCTTCTCGAGGGCTTCGACGCACCCGAGGGTGTCCTCGTCTTTGGCCTGGAGCTGCGGCCGCGGATCCTTGAAGCCGCTGGTCACCGTGGCGCGCAGAATCTTGTAGCGCGCACGCCTCTGGCGCTTCTCTTTCTCTTGGCGAATCGCTTCGGCAAAGCTCGCGTCTTCGGCCCATACGTCGACCCATCCCCACGGCGGAACGTGCGCGCCGACGCGGCGTCTGCCGTCCCGACGGTCGGCTCGATCGTCCATCACCGTCTGCCTGCGCACGATCCCGATCTGAGGGCCATCGGCGGCGGAGAAGAGCGCCGCCCCCGCCGGCAGCCAAACGGCGTTCGACCCACCCCAGCCATAGCCCTTGCCGCCGGACCCGCCCGTCAGGACGCCCGCCTCATGCACGGCGCTTTCGGCGACCCAACCCTCGACGAGGAAGCGCTTGCCGGCGATCGCGATCTTGCGCCGGCCATTCTTGGCGTCGCCGAGAGCGCGCACGCCGAGCGGCTGCTCGGGAGCGATCGATCCGAACGCGGGCCCGGTCGCCGAGGTGTGGAGCTGGGTCGCGGTTCGAATCGAAAGCGGAGTCGCAGGAGCGTCGTCCTCGACGGGCACGAACACGCGACCGACGTCGGTGTCCTTGATCCAACCGCTCGCGTCGATCCCCGTCCTTTCTGGATGAACGCGCACCCTCCGCTCGCCCGCTCGCTTGCCGGAGAAGTCGACCTCGGCGCCGGGAAACAGCACGAGGCGCGCATCCACCGGCGCATCTGACAGGGCGATGTCGAGCGCCACCTCTCGCACGGGGACCTCGCGCAGATCGCCCGCCTCGAGGTAGAGCGCGAGGCGGATGTCGCTCCACGAGTAGAGGACCCGGATGAGCTCGGGCCCGGACTCGAGCACCACCATTTCGACTTCGTCGTCGTCGATCGGCGCCTTGGGATCGATCACCGGCTCCGCCCCTGGCGAAAACCTCGCCTTGCCGTAGCGGGCGATGATCGCCCGTCGCGGAAACGCCTTCTCGGGATCGGGCACGAAGATCGCGCTGCTCGGGAGCGGCGGCTCGGCCAGGACTTGGCGCGGTGGCTCGAGCGCGGTCGCCGATTGGGGCGACGCCGGCGTCAGCTCGACGTCGACCTTACGCTCCGGTTTCTCCGCTGCGGCACACCCGGCGACGAGCGCCACGGCGAGCGCGAAGCGAACGCTCACCAGCTGCCGTGCGAGCCGTGCGATCCGTGCGACCCGTGAGAGCCGTGCGACCCGTGAGAGCCGTGCGACCCGTGAGAGCCGTGCGATCCATGCGAGCAGTGCTGCGCGGGGATCGTCCCGCCATCGCCTGGGGCAAGGGGCGGTGCCACGTCCGCATCACGCAGCGCCTTGTCGCTCATCTCGCGCTCCAGCGGAGTCAGCATCGCGCCGGGTTTCTTCCCCAACGAAGGAAGCTTTTTGCTGGACATCGCAGGGAGAGCATACCTCGAACAAAAGCGCCGCAGCAACCCGGGCGACTCAAACCCGCGTAGGATCGCCATCGTGACCTGGGACTGTGCCGTCATCGGCGCCGGCCCTGCCGGCTCGAGCGTTGCGGCATATCTGGCCAAGGCAGGGAGGCGCGTTCTCTTGCTCGAGCGCGAGACGCTTCCGCGCGAGCACATCGGCGAGTCCCTCCTTCCTGGCGTCCTGCCCTACCTCGACGCGCTCGGCGTTCGCGAAGCGGTCGAGGCTGACGGCTTCGTCCGCAAGGACGGGCAGACCTTCGTCTGGGGGCGAGACCGCACCCCGTGGGAGCTCGATTTTCGCGAGCTCGACGTCTTCCCCTACGCGTTCTTCGTCGAGCGAGCTCGCTTCGACGAGATCCTGGCGAGGAATGCAGCGGCGTCGGGCGCCGTGCTCCGCGAGCGATGCGCGGTACGCGAGGTCGTCTTCGAAAACGGGCGTGCGACCGGCGTCGTCTTCCGCGACGCCGACGGACGCACGGTGAAGGAGAGCGCGCGCTTCGTCGTCGACGCCTCCGGCCAGAGCGCGCTCGTCGCGCGCGGCGCCCGGCTGCGCCGTCTCATCCCCGGGCTGAAGAACCTCGCCGTCTGGTCCTACTGGGAGGGAGCCGAAAGGCTACCCGGTCGAGGTGCGAGCCACATCTTCACGGTCAGCATCCCGAACGGCTGGATCTGGTGCATCCCGCTTCGCGACCGCATGAGCGTCGGCGTCGTCACCTCGTCGGACACCGATCTCGGATCGCGTGAGGCGACGGCAGACTGGTACGAGGCCGAGCTTCGCGCGTGCGAGCCGGTGTGGCGTCTGCTCGCTGGCGCGCGGCGCATCGAGCCGATCAGCACCGCCAAGGATTGGAGCTACCGCTGCCGGAGGACGAGCGGCCCCGGCGTCTTGCTCGCGGGGGACGCAGCCTGCTTCGTCGATCCAATCCTCTCGACAGGCGTCCACCTGGCGATGACCAGCGGGCGGTGGGCGGCCGCGACGATCCACAGCTCGCTCCGCGAGCCCGACGCCGAGCCGGTCTTCCGCAAGTTCTACGACGACCAATACAAAACGACGTTTCGCGAGCTCCTCGCCCAGGTGAGGAGCTTCTATCGATTCGAGGGACGGCGCGATTCGGTCTATTGGCAATCGCGCGCCATCCTGCGGACGAAGGACGCCCTCCCGCCCCGGCTCGCCTTTCTCTTCGTCACGGCGGGCCTGCTCCGCAACGCCGCGGAGCCCGATCCGAACCGCGTCGGCAGCGCGCTCGAGCGCGCCTTCGGCGAGCGAGCGCCGACGACGAGCGCCGAAGAGATCGACGACTTGCTCGTCCCGCCACGCGCGCTCCGCCTCGGCGCCGAAGGCAGAGCGCGCCTGGTCTCGCTCCGCGCGCGCGATCTCGATCTGGAGATCGTGCCCTACGAGCCGCACGCCATCCACGACCGCCCGCGCGGGAGGTACGCCACGGTCGAGGTCCACGGAAGCGACGGTCAGCCCGTCGCGCTCGCGGTGTTCGAAGAGGCGCGCGTGGATCGGCCGGCGCCTGACGGCGGTCGCTGGCGACTCGTGCTGTATCCCTATCCCGTCCGCCGGCACGCGCCCGGAACGATCGACCGCCTGCGACGGGACCTCGAGCGCCTCATCAAGGTCGCCGACGACCCGAACAAGCCGCTGCGAGCACAGCGCCTCCTCTCGGGGCTTCGCCGCGCCTCGAAGGCAGGGCTGGGATCCGGCTTCTCGCTGGCCCGCCGCGGGCTCTTCCGCGGCCCGACGCTCGACCACCCACCGGTTACGCTCGTCCTCGAGACACCCGAGCCCACGATCCCGCGCATCTATCTCCGGGCCGAGCCGCGATTCTCGCCCGACCTCGTGGAGATCCCCCCGCTGAGGACGCGCTTTCTCGACGTGTGGATCGAGCCGGGGCGCGATCGCGAGGGCACGCCGGTCCAGGCGATCTCGAGCATCGCCTGGACGCTCCGAGAGATCTGCGGATCGCTGTGGCGCGAGCTCTCCACCGCGACGACGACGGCCGAGGCGCTGGCGCGCGCCGAGCGCGTGCTCGACTCGTTCGAGATGGATGGGTTCGTCAAGATCGCGTGCGGACGACTGGCCGGGTAGATCCCAGCATCGTCGGAATCACGGGTTCGTCGCGGTGACCGTATAGGCGTCGCAAGCCGGCGGCGTCGTGCGGTTCACGCGGACGCGGACGACCGACTGCCGCGGCGTCGGATCCGAGCAACACCCGGGGCCCGGTGTGTAGCCGGCATAGTTCTGCTCCCACACGTTGGCCGCGATCCCTGTCTCGTCGTTCGCGCCACCGGTCGTGGAGCAGCCGGCCGCGTTACCCGCGCAGTCGAGCAGGATGTCGAGCGAGTACGCGCCGCCTGCGCTGTTCGTCAGCTCGATCTTCGGGTGATACGGATAGGTCGGCCCGGGAACGTCGAACTGGAACGTGAGCCAGTCGCTCGCCCCCGAGGTCTCGACGACGCCGCTGAGCATCACCGTGGCGCCGACGGGGACCGTCGTCGTAGCCGACGCGTCGCACTGGTTGGCGGCGTTGTCGGTCGCACACTCGCAGCCATCTTCGAGCGTGCCGTTGAAGTCCGAGGTCCCCGTGATGCACGCCGTGATGGCGCAGGTCCCGGTGCAAGCCCAGGTGCCGACGTTTTGGGCGTTGGGGTTCTCTGCCGGGCAGACGGCGTTGGCGTCGAGGTCGTCGACGACGTTGTTGCAGTCGTCATCGATCGCGTTGCACGCCTCGGGCAGCTCGCCGGGCGCGACCGAAGGCGTGCACATCGGGACGCCGTTCTCGCAGAGCGTCGTGCCGGTCCCGCAGGCGCCGGGCGTGCCCGTCTCACACGGCAGACCGTTCAAAAGCTCGGCGTTGTCGATGGTGCCGTCGCAGTTGTCGTCCTTGCCGTTGCACGTCTCGTCGTAACAGCCGGGGCCCGTGCTTCCGGGACCGGTCGTTCCCTCGGTGCTGGTGCTTGGCCCCGCACCGCCGTCGTTGCCGACCCCGGTGCTACCTGCCTCGCCGCCACCACCGTCGAGGTTGCCGCCCTCGGCGCAGCCGAACAGAACGACGATGAGCGCTGACGCGCACCTGCGGCCGACCATGAAGCAAGGCTCCCTTCGCCTCTAGGATCCCGGAGCCTTCGGGCACCGTCAACCTCCCTGCAGCCCTCCCGGGTACAATCGCGGTCCGTGACGGGCGCGCTGCCTACATCTACTCCTAGAACCGCGGCGGTCGTCACGAACCGGCGCTGCAACCAGGCGTGCACCTTTTGCGAGGAGCGGGCCGAGACCGACGACGAGATCCCGGTCGACGCGCGCTCGACGGCGGCTCGCCTCAAAGAGGCTGCCCAGACCGGCGCCGAGGAGATCTGTCTCACCGGCGGCGAGCCTACCTTGCGCAGCGATCTGCCCTTCCTCGTGGCCGGCGCGAAGAAGCTCGGTGCTCGCCGCGTCGTGCTCGAGACCAACGCGACCGTCATCGACGAACCCCGAGCCGAGAGGCTGCGCGCTGCAGGGCTCGACATAGCGCGCGTCCACGTGTCCGGGTGGGACGAGCGGCTCGATGCGATAACGAGGGATAGCGGAGGCTTCGCGGCCTCGCTTCGCGGCATCCGTGCGCTCATCGCGGCCGGGATCGAGGTGGAGATCTCCTGTGTCGTCGTGCGTTCGACGGTCGAGCTGGTCGGTGCGATGCCGGGAGCGATCGTGCGCGACCTCGGCACGGCCCCTCGCGCGCTCGTGATCGTGGTGCCCCAGAGCACCCAGGACCCAGCCGAGCTCTTGTCGCTGGAAGAAGCAGCTGCGGCCGCGCTTCGGATCGAAGCCGCGTCGCGCGCCGTGGATCTGCCGACCCAGCTTCACCCGCGCTCGGCGCTCGTGCCTTGCCTCTTCTCGTCACGCGAGCGCCCCTGCCACTGGTTCTCGCTACCGCCTGCAGTGACGGCGGACGACTCGCGCGCGCGTACGGTCGCTTGCGCCTCTTGTGACGTGGCAGCCCGCTGCGGAGGAATCCCGAAATCGGCCACCGAGCCTGCGGTGCTGCACCCGGTTCGGGGCGACAAAGCGAGGCGGAGGCTCACCCTCGTCGGCTCGGTTCGCGATCAGATCGAGCGCGAGCTCGTCTCACCGAACCTCATCATGACCGAGCGCGGCAAGGAGTACGAGGAGATCATCCGTACCAACTTCCGGTGCAACCAATCGTGTCGCTTCTGCTTCGTCTCGACGCACCTGCCCGATCCTCGTGACGAGGCCGTGCGGCGCGCCATCCGATCCGCGGGCGAGCGCGGCGCGCGCATCGCGCTCTCGGGCGGAGAGCCGACGCTCAGCCCCCGGCTCGTCGAATACATGAAGCTCGCCGCCGAGGTATCGAGCCAACCCATCCAGCTCCAGACCAACGCCATTCGCCTCGACGACGCCGCGCTCGTTCGCGCGCTCGTGGACGCCGGCCTTCGCGAAGCGTTCGTTTCCCTGCACGGCGCGACCGCAAAGACCTCGGACGCGGTCACCGAAGCGCCGGGAACGTTTGCCCGGACGGTCGTCGGGCTCGACAACCTGATGGCTGCGGGCGTCCACGTCACGCTCAACTTCGTCGTCTGCGGCAAGAACCTCCACGAGCTCGTCGCGCTGGTGCGCCTCGCGGCGACGCGCTGGCCGGGCGCCGATCTCAACATCTCGTTCGTCGCGCCCTCGACCGACCTCGTGCCCCGCGATCCGGCGCTCGTCCCGAAGTACTCGGACGCGGGCCCGGTGATCGCCAAAGCCGTCGCGCTCGCCGGCGAGATCGGCGTCCACATCACCGGGTTCGAGTCGATGTGTGGGCTGCCGCTCTGTCTCGTTCCGGGATCCATCGACCGCTACGCGACGCTGCCCGACGTCCCCGAAGGCTTCGACAAGGGCGAGTTCGAGAAGCCGGCGGCCTGTACCACCTGCACGCTGTCCAAGAAGTGTTACGGCGTGCGCCGCGGCTACGCCGAGATGCACGGCACGAGCGAGCTTCAGCCCTTGGGCACGGGCGTCATCTCGGCCCAGCCGTAGTTCTTGGCGTAGACCGACCAGACGCCTTCGCACGCCTTGTCGTACTTGCACGACGCGCACTCGGGGCGCTTCACGCGCCGGGCCTCGTCGAGGTCCTCACGCGAGACCATGACGAGACTGTGCTTGCGCTCGGGATCCTGCGCGGCGGGTGATGCGCCGACCACGGCGTACGACTCCATGTCGTAGTGCACGTAGCGCTCGACGTAGCCGCGATTGAAATCTGCGACGCCTTCGGTCGTGCAGAGCGGGATGTCGACGAGGAACGCCATCGGCCGCTGCTCGCCCACCTCGGCGAGGAACTTTCGGAACGTCGCGGCGATGTCCGAGTATTTCGGAAAGATGTGCTCGAAGTTCGTCTCGGCGCGGCCGTTCGCCTGCATCACGTTGAAGACGACCTGGTCGACGCCGAGGGCGCGGAGAAAACGATAGATGTCGAGCATGCTCGGCAGGTTTCGCTTCGTGATGACCGTCGAGGTGTGAAGCTCGACCCCGAAGCGCTTGAGCTTGGCGATCGAGCGCAGCCCTTCGACCGTCTGCTCGAAGCTCTCGGGCGTCCGCGTGAGGCCCTCGTGGAGCTTCTTCTCGTGGCCGTGGATCGAGATGTAAAAGCGGTTCATCCCCGCCTTGGCGAGGGCGGCGGCGTAGGCCAGGTGCGAGAGGCGCCGGCCGTTCGTCATCGTGCTGATGCGCGTGTAGCCGAGCGCCTTGGCCCAGGCGACGAACTCCGGAAGCTCCGGCCGCGTCGTCGGCTCGCCGCTCGTGAAGCAGACCTCTTCGGCCCCGCGATGCTGCTCGAGCATGAAGCGCACGCGCTCGCGCGTCATCGCCGAGTTGTTCTCGTACCGAGCGTCGCGATCTTCCTCCATGCAGAAGACGCAGTTGTTGTTGCACACGGCGCCGATCGAGACGTGCAGACGCTCGGCTTGGCCGATAATCCGCTCGACGATGTCAGGCTCCGCCACGAAGGGAATCGTAGCAGGGGTGCCGAGCCAGGTGGCGTCGCTCCGCTTGATAGGGCAGGTGCCGCAATTTCACCCCCCCGTCCCCCCTCGCAGAGCGAGGGGGGTGCCATCGAGAACCGTCGTCGGGCCGGTGCCGGCAAAGCGCGCCTCGAGATCGGTGCCTTCGGGCGATCCCTCCAAGAGGCGCATGCCCAGCCTTGCCGCGTCCGCCCGCGCCGCCGCAAGGTAGGGCCGCGCCAGCTCATCGTTCGGGGCGAGGCTCGGATACGACGCGTCCGCGGATCCGAGCCGCTCGAGGGTCGCGAGGTGGACCGCATCGGCGCCGAGCGCGCGGCCCAGCCGAACGATCTCGCCCAGGTGACGGTAGTTGGAGCGCGTCACCACCACCGTGATCCCGACCCTCACCCCGCGCGCCGAGACGCGCCGGATCCCGCGCGCCGTCTGCGCGAAGCTCTGCGGCACGCGCGTGTGGTAGTCGTGCATCGCCGATGACGCGCCGAAGAGCGACGCGTCGATCGCGAGGCGCTTCGATGCATCGCAGAGCGCGTCCGCGTACGCGGGATAGGCGAGACGCCGGGCGTTCGTCTGGACCAGGATGCTCTCGGCCCCGCGCTCCTCGGCAAGCCGAACGAGCTCGGGGAGCCCGTCCGAGAGCGTCGGCTCGCCTCCGACGAAGGCGACGTCCTCGCCCGGCTGAATCGCGTTCACCGCGTCGAGGATCGTGGCCTCCTCCGACGAAGAAAGCTCGCGTCGAAGGTCCCCCTGGGCGCAGACGAGGCAACGGTTGTTGCACTCGAAGCCGAGGAAGATCGCCCTGCGCGGCACGCGCAAAGCCTACCAGACTGCTACGATCGGGCCGGTGCCGCTTCTCGACGTCGTGCTGGGTTACGACTGCAACCTCGGTTGCACGTACTGCACGATCACCGACACCATGCGCCGCCGCGCGCTCCCGACCGAGCGCGTCGTGGCGAAGATCGACGAGGGTGCACGGCGCGGCTACCGCGACATCGCGTTCACCGGGGGTGAGCCGACGATCGTTCCCGAGCTGCCGCAGCTCGTGAAGTACGCGCGGTCGCGCGGCTTCGAGCACGTGAAGGTCGCCTCGAACGGCCTCCGGTATGCCTACGAGCCGTACCTCGACTTGCTCGTGAAGAGCGGTGTCGATCGATTCCACGTCTCGATGCACGCGCGGGACGACGCCGCGTACGAGCGCACGGTGCGCCGAGAGGGCACCGCGGAGCTCCGGCGGCGCGGTCTCGCGAACCTCGTCGCGCGCGGGCTCGATCCGGTTGCCGATCTCATCCTCAAAGAGGACACGTACCGCGAGCTCGATGGATGGATCGCCGATATTCGAGGCGCGGGCGTCGGCCGGTTTGCGTTGTGGCTCCTGTCGCTCACCGATCAGGCGGCCGCGCTCGCGGGCGAGCTTCCGCGGATGACCGATCTGGCGCCGCACCTCTCGCGCGCGTTCGACGCTGCGAGGAGCGGCGGCTACGAGGTCGTGTCGCTGCACGTCCCGCGCTGTTTCGTGCCCGGGTACGAGGACCACGTGCGCCACCCGGGTCAGGAAGACGTAATGGTCGTCACGCCCGACGAGACGTTCGAGCTCAAGGGCTCGAAGCTCTCGGGTGGCCACTTTCCGGCGTCCTGCGAAACCTGCCGGCATCGTGCGGGCTGCTGCGGGCTGCGGCGCGACTATGCGGCGCTGCACGGTGAAGCCGAAGTGAGGCCCTCGTGACCTTCGGCCTCCTCCAGCTCGGCGCGGACTTCTGCGTTCCGCTCGAGGGGTCGAAGACCTTCGAGATCGTCTACGGCGCGGCCCTCCGCCGCGTCCTCGGCGACCTGTGCGCCTTCGCCCCGGGCTCACGGATAGGGACCGACATTCGGCGCCTCCTCAAGGAAGAGCCCGGCGCGCTCGCGTCGCTCGCGCGCCTCCCGACCGTCTCGACGCTCTTGCGATGTCTCCGCGGCGCGGCGCCGGCAGAACGAGAAGCGCTGACCGGCGAGCTCGTCGCGACGCTCGGGCTCGAGCTTGCGCTCTCGGGGCTGATGCGCGAGCCGCTCCGGGTGACGAGCCCGCCTGCGGAGATCCTCGCCCTCGGAGCGCGGCGGCGGGTCCGGCTCGCCGAGCGCACCGGCGAGGCGATCATCGAATGCGACGGAAGCGTCCGCTCGGCGGCTTCGGTGGACGAGACGTTCTTCGAGGTCACGCCGTCGATCGTCCTCTCGCTCGCCGACAACAACCCGATGCGGATGATCGAGGCGCACCCCGACAAAAAAGGCAACGCCATCGATCTGGGCGGCAAGACGGCCGCCGAGTGGACCGAGGCGCTGCGCGGCGCCCTTCTGCTCATCGACGCGCACCTGCCCGCGTTTCGGCGCGAGATCGACCTGGTGCTGCGCCAGCTCGTGCCCGTCGGCTTCTTTCCCGAAGCCCACCTCTCGGCGTCGTACCAGGAGGCGATCGGCACGGTGTACTTGAGCCTTCACCCGAGCCCGCTGACGATGGCCGAAGCCATCGTGCACGAGGTCTCCCACAACAAGCTGAATGCGCTCTTCGACCTCGATCCGGTGATCGAGAACGATCCAGACGAGACCTACGCCTCCCCCGTGCGACCCGATCCGCGACCGATCCTCGGCGTGCTCCTCGCGGTGCATGCATTCTTGCCGGTCGAGCAGCTGTACGAGAACATGCTCCAGGCCGGCGCCGCGCCCGGCCCCGCAGAGATCGGCCGGCACCTCGAGCGCGTCCGGGCGCTCAATCGGCAGGGGGCCGAGGTCCTGCTCGCGCATGGCCGGCCGACCGCCGTAGGGAAGCGCATCTTCGAAGAGATCGCCCGGCTGACCGCATCGCCCGCCCGGACCGATTGATATGGCGAACATCGGCTATCTCCAGGTCGTTCGCCATTGCAATCACTATTGCGGGTTTTGCTCCAATCCGTCGACGCCGTTCGAGCACACGCTCGACTCGATGCGAGAGCTCGTCGACGACCTGGTCGGGCGCGGTTACTTCGGCGTGGTCCTCACCGGGGGCGAGCCGTCGCTCCACCCCGAGCTGCCGAAGATCGCGCGCTACGCAAAGGACCGCGGCCTTCACGTCCGGATGATCACCAATGGTCACCGAATGGCGCAGCCCGACTTCGCCCGCGCGATGGCGGACAGCGGTCTCGATCTCGTTCATGTGTCGATCTATTCCGTGCGGCCCGAGGTCGAAGAGCGGCTTCGCGGGACGCCCGGGACGCTGCGGCTCGCGTTCGCCGCGCTCGAGAACGCGCACGCCGCCGGCATCGAGGTCAACGTCAACTGCGTGATCAACCGCCACAACGCCGACCACCTCGACGAGACGGTGCGCTACCTCGTGGAGCACCACCCCCACGTGCGGCACTTCGTGTGGAACAACCTCGACCCGTCGATGGGCCGCGCCGAGGTGAACCAGGCCGAGTTCACCCCGACCCTCCGCAGCTTCGAGGCGTCGCTCCATCGCGCGCTGACGTTTCTGTACCGCTCCGGTCGCACGTTTCGCGTCGAGCGCGTGCCGCTCTGCTACATGACCGACTTCGCCTGGGCGAGCACCGAGACGCGAAAGATCGTCAAGAGCGAGGAGCGCGTCGTTCACTTCCTCGACGACAAGCAGACGGTGCGCCAGACCGAGTGGGAGCACCAGTACGCCGAAGGGTGCGTGGTTTGCTCGCTTCGACCGATCTGCGGCGGTCTCTTCGACCGCGGCGGCGCGTACGATCCGGCGGAGCTCGCACCCGTGTTCGTTCCGGTGGAGCCGATCATCAAGGCCATCCGCGGAGACGATGAGGCCGAGGCCCAGGTCGAGGCGGCCGTCGAGCCTCGAGCGCCGACGGTGGGGATGGTCACCGCCGAGAGTCTGATCCGGCACGCCCGGCGCCGGGCGGTCGAGGCGCGCCGCGCGGCGACCTTGGGCGTCGAGCCGGAGCGCGATCCCCAAGAGGATGGAGTAGAGTAGGCGCGTCGATGCATTCTTTTACGATCGAGCTCGACGCCGATCTCTACCCCCTCGATGCGGTCTACCAGGCCGCGTACACGCTGCTCGATCGCGCGTGGATCTTTCTGGAGGCGACGCCGTCGGGCGTCTTGGCTCGGGTCCGATCCAAGCGCGAAGGCGTGAGCGACGCCGCCGCGGCGGGACAGCTCGGCAACGAGGCGCTCGCCCAAGCCTACAGGCTCCTCCTCGCCCGCGATCGCCGCCGGGTGATCGAGGCGCTCGCGACGCGAGCGGTCGCCGGCGCCGCCGGTCCGCCTGGGCTCGACGAGCTGCTCGAGATGGAGATCGGTGAGGCGACGGCCTTCGACGATCCGCTCGGCATCGCGATGAGCTGGGAAGAGAAGTACGGGAAGAAAGAGAAGAAGGGAGAGGACGGCGGGTGATCGAGCTCCGGTTCGACGAGAAGCTCTACGACGGGTTCGCCGTCGACGAGGCGGCCAAGACCTTCGAGCCGTTCGCCTCGATCGCGCGCGAGCGCGAAGGCGGAGCGTTCATCTTGCGCGTCACGATCGAGAAGACCGCCGCCGATGACGGTCACACCGAAGACGAGGTGGCGGCCGAGCTCGCGAACTACGCGCTCGGTAAGACCATCGAGAAGAGAGGAGCCGGGGCGTGACCACCGATCTCGTGCCGCGCGACGCACCAGCGCTCGATCCCGACATCGTCCCATTCCGATTTCGCCGCGTCGGCCCGGACGTCCTGCTCACCAGCCCGTTCGGCGATTGGGTGTTCGTGTCGAGGGACGAGCTCGCGAGCATCTCGCGGGGCAGGCTCGACGCCCCGCTCCGAGAGAAGCTCGACAAGCGCGGCTTCTTGAAGGGCGCGGCCGACCGCGCGGCGCTCGTGGACCGCATCGCTCGCAAGAAGCAGTTCCTCTCTTACGGGCCGAACCTGCACATCGTGGTCGTCACGCTCCGGTGCAACGAGACCTGCGTCTACTGTCACGCGAGCCGAGCCGACATGACGGCTACGAACACCGACATGACGCCCGAGGTCGCCGAAAAGACGGTCGACTTCATCCTTCAATCGACCTCGCCCGCGTTGACGATCGAGTTTCAAGGCGGCGAGCCGCTCGTCAACTTCCCGGTGGTGAAGCACCTCATCGAGTACGCGCTCGAGCGAAACCGCGCGTACGGCAAGCAGCTCGAATTCACCATGGTGACCAACCTGTCGCTCATGGACGACGAGAAGCTCGAGTACCTCCTCGCGAAGAAGGTGCAGATCTGCACCAGCATCGACGGGCCCGAGCCGCTCCACAACAAGCAGCGCGTCCTCGTCGGACAGAACGCTCACCGCGTCGCGTGCGATTGGATCGCCAAGATCAACCAGGCCTACGAAAAGCTCGGCCTCGACACGACGCTCTACCATGTCGAGGCGCTCCTCACGACGACGCGCGAAGCGCTCAAATACCCGCGCGAGATCGTCGACACCTACGTCTCGCTCGGGTGCCGCGCGATCTTTCTGCGCCCCGTCGACCCCTTCGGCTTCGCCGACAAGACGACGAAGAAGGTCGAGTACGACCGCGCGCAGTACCACACCTTCTATCGCGAAGCGGTGGACCACATCCTCGACCTCAACCGCAAAGGGACCCAGGTCCTCGAGCGCTACGCCTCGATCTTTCTGACCAAGATCCTCGGCGACGGCGAGCCCAACTTCCTCGACATCCGCAACCCGAGCGGCTCTGCGATCGGGGCCCTCGCGTACAACTACGACGGCCGAATCTTCACCAGCGACGAAGGGCGGATGATCCACGAAATGGGCGACAGCACCTTCGAGATCGGCCACGTGAGGTCGAGCCGCTACCGCGAGGTCATGCGCCACGACACGGTCAGGGCCCTCGTCTTCGCCTCGATGCGTGAGTCTCAACCCGACTGCGCGACGTGCGCCTACGTGCCCTACTGCGGCGTCCAGCCCGAGCACAGCTACCTGTCGCAGGGGACGCTCTTCGGGCGGATGCGCGAGAGCACGCTCTGCAACGTGCACAAGGGCATCCAGGACTATCTTTTCGAGAAGCTCCGCGAGGGAGATCCCGACACCCTCTCCATTCTCGAGCGCTGGACGACCGTCCGCGAGCGGAGCCATTTTTTCCAGGCGTCCGCTGCGTCCTAGGTCCGCTCATGCGCTAGCATCCGCCCCGATGGCGAGAGGAAGAGCCGCATGAGCCAAGGCACGGGAACGGTCGACTACGGCCGCGTCGTCGTCCGCCGAAGCCCTCGTCTCGTGCTGGCGGACGGACAAGAGGTCCCGATTCGCCAACCGACGATCGTCGGCTCCGCGCCGAGCGCGGGCGTCGTCCTCGACGAGCGCACCGTCTCGCGGATCCACGCCGAGCTCGAGCCGCGCAGCGACGGCCTCTGGGTGCGCGACCTCGGCAGCAAGAACGGAACGTTCATCGATGAGGTGCGCATCGAGTCGGGACGGATCCCACCGGCCGGCGGTCGGCTCCGCCTGGGCGGGCTCACGGTGCTCGTTCAATACGACGCACCGGAGCCTGTCGAGCTCTGGGCGCACGGCAACTTCGGTCCGCTCGTGGGAAGCTCTCCGGTCATGCGCGAGCTCTTCAGCAAGCTCGCACGCATTGCGCCGACCGAAGCTTCGGTGCTCATCCACGGCGAGACGGGCACCGGCAAGGAGCTCGTGGCGCGCGCGATCCACGACGCGTCGCCGCGCGCGGGTCAGCCCTTCATCATCGTCGACTGCGGCGCGCTGCCCGAAAACCTGCTCGAGGCCGAGCTCTTCGGCCACGTGAAGGGCGCGTTCACGGGAGCGATCGCCACGCGGCCCGGAGCGATCGAAGCCGCCGACGGCGGTACCGTGTTCCTGGACGAGGTGGGCGAGCTTCCGCTCGCCGTTCAGCCGAAGCTCCTTCGCGTGCTCGAGTCCAAGCAGGTGCGCCGCCTCGGCGAAGCGCAGCACCGGACGGTGGACGTCCGGTTCGTATCGGCGACGCATCGCGACCTCTCGCGCATGGTGAACGCCGGCGGCTTCCGCGAGGACCTCTACTTCCGTCTCGCGGTGTTGGTCCTCGGGGTGGCGCCGCTTCGAGAGCGGGTCGATGACATTCCGCTGCTGGTGAGCCACCTCATGCAAAAGGCACCGGCGATACTCAAGCCCGAGCACATCAATCGTCTCAAATCGATGCCTTGGATGGGCAACGTCCGCGAGCTTCGCAACTTCGTCGAGCGGGTGCGGGCGCTCGGCCCGGATGATGCTTTCGCGATGATGACCGGCGCAACCGGTGTTGCGCCCGCGTCCACACCGCCCATGGAACCATCGCAAAGCAGCCCGCCCGTACCCCCGCCTCCGTCGCCTGTCGGTCCGGCCGAGGCCGCAGGCATCGACTTCGATCGCCCGTACAAAGAGGTGCGCGAGGATTGGATCGACTACCTCGAGCGTGCGTACTTCAAGCGCTTGCTCGATCGATACAACCGCAACGTCGCCGAAGCGGCGCAGGCCGCCGGCGTCGACCGGACCTACGTCTACCGCCTCATTCGCCGCTACGATCTGTAGTCAGCGCAGCCCTTCGACGACGAAGAGCGTCGCTAGCTGCCTGAAATACGTATAGGCGTACATGTCGCGCGGGCCCTTCGCGAAGGTCGCGACTTCGACGAAGCCCGCTTGGTCGGGGGGCTGAATCCGCAGCTGCTCCTCGAGGGATCCGTCATCGACGTCCAGCTCGAGCACGACGCCGGGGCGTGCGCCGCGGCGCAAGACATTGATCTTATGGCCGCCCGCGGCGCCGACGAGCACGTGATGCGGAGGCAGCGCGATGGCAGCTTTGCCGGCGTCCTTCGACGCGGCCGCGCCGTCCGCCGGAAACGCCCACACCTCACCGCCACGGGTCATCGCGACGACGAGCGCATCGTCGGCGGTGGACGCGACGTCGACCCATCGACCTACCGGTCCAACGGCGCGAGGGGAGCCGCTCGCTTCGATCGGGAAGATCCACGGCCGCACGCCTTCTTTGTCGCGCGAAGCGAGCGCGGCGATCCGCTTGCCGCTCGCCGCGAGCTCGGTCGAAGTGAACGAGAACCCTTCGGCGGGTAGGCGCTTCGTCTCTCCGGCCCCCGCGGGGAGGAGGGAGAGCGTGCTGCTCCCGAGATCGGTGCGCAGGACGACGGCGCCATCGCCGGCGATCGACGTCGCCAGCCCGCTCCCGAGGAGCAGCGGTGGACCGCCGTTCGTCGGCCTGAGGTAGATGTCGTACCCGGTCTTTCCCGCTGCCGACTGCTCGCTGATGAGCGCGGTCTTGCCGTCCGCCGAGAGATCGAAAAGAGCGCTCTGGTCGAGCACCGAGATGTCTCGATCGCCGGCGGCGTCGTGGACCATCGCAATGGCCCGGTGATCCTCGACGGTGACCAGCGCCCGTCCGTCCGGGGCGATGTCGTGGAGCACGACGCGGCCCGGACCTTGAAACACTCGGCGGAGCTGCCGATCGAGGCCGACAGCCGCGATCTCGAGCGGCCCGCGCTCGCTCGCGCCGCTGAACCAGACCTCGGAGCCGTCCTTCGACCACGCGAGGCCGTTGAGATCCATCCAGCCCTCGACGAGCGCCGTGGCCTTGCCCTCCTTGTCGATGACTGTCACTCCACCCGCCGAGTCGGTCGCATACGGATGGTGCAGGAACGCAATGCGCTCGCCCGAGGGATCGATTCGGAGCGAGCTCACCCAGCCGTCGGTCTCGAAGATCGTTTTCCCCTTCGGGCGCTCCACGACGACGCGGCCGGCCTCGTGGCGCGCGACGACGAAGGTCTCGCCGTCCTTTTCGAAAGCCACATCCTGAACGTTCTCGATGAGTGGGCGCGCGGCGCCGCTCATGAGCGGTGCGACGGCGAGCGTGCCCTCGGCGGGCCACCAGGCGAGCCGGCGCTCGAGAGAAACGGCGATTTCACCGTTGTTCGAGATCGACAGCACATCGCCCTCGATCTCGAGCGGCCGCGAAGCGGCGTTGTCGGTCCGCACGACGTGAACGCGAAGCGGCTCCGCGCCGAAGAAGGCGCCGTAGGCGACCGTCATTCCGTCAGGTGCGAAACGCGCGCTCGCGATCCCACCGGAGCGGAACGTGAGCCGAGTGAACTTCGGGGCGGCCTCCGTCCCGGGGGTCGCCGGCTTCGAGGCATCGCCCCCATTCGGCGCGCTGCTCGACGAGGCGGGCGCAGCCTCGAGCACCGAAGATCCGGGAGAGCAACGTCCCGCGATGAACGCGATCGGAACGCCGATGATGCCGAGAGCGACCGCGGCGACCAGGGCGGCTTTTCGAGCGCCCGGCGGTCCGACGCGCGCGGCTTCCTTCGACGTCTCCGTCCCGGCGACCTCGCCGCCCTCGCGCGCTCGGTCCAGATCCGCTGCGAGCTCGGCCGCGCTCGGGTATCGGTCGCGCGCGTCTTTGGCCAGGCATTTTCGGACGATCTCGCGCAGAACCTTGGCGACGTCTCGCGCGTCGCCATCGCAAATGTCCGGCGGCGATTCCTTCAGAATGGCCGCGAGCCGCTCGACCGGCGTGTCGCCTCCGAATGCCCGCAGGCCGGAGACCATTTCGTAGAAGATCGCGCCGAACGAAAAGACATCTGCGGACGGAGCGACCTCTTCACCGCGGAGCTGCTCGGGCGCCATGTAGCCGACGGTGCCGATCACCGCTCCCGGCTCGGTCTGGAGCGACACGGTGGACGCGGACCCCGCAACCGATCCCCCCATCGGTGGCTCCAGGATCTTGGCGACACCGAAGTCGAGGAGCTTGGCCTCGCCGGTCGCGGCCAAGAAGACGTTCTCGGGCTTCAGGTCGCGGTGAACGATGCCCGCGGCGTGGGCGACCTCGAGCGCGGCCACGATCTGCCGGCCGATCGCCAATGCTTGCTCGAGCGGGATCGGCCCTTTCTCGAGACGCGCTCGGAGCGTCTCACCCTCGAGGAGCTCGGTGACGACGAAGACGGCGCCATCGTGGATCCCTACGTCGAAGATCGAAATGACGTTGGGGTGTCGCAGACGGCCGGCCGCCTTGGCCTCGCGAAGGAACCGCTTCGCCCGCTCGGCATCGAGCCCCAGCTCGGGCTTGAGGATCTTGAGCGCGACGTCACGCTCGAGCTCGGCGTCGCGCGCCCGGTACACCATGCCCATTCCCCCAGCTCCCAAGAGCTCGAGGATCGTGAAGCGACCGAGGCGCACGCCGGCCGAGAGAGACAACGAACCGAGGCTATCTCAGTTCTCGGCCTCGCCCCTCGCGCTCACTTCTCGGGGTAATCCTCGACGATGACCGTCGTCCACTTCTTGAGGTCCAGGACGTTCACGCGGAGGCGTGCCTTGTCCTTCACGTAGACGCACTGGGTCTTGGTGCAGTCCTTCTTCGTGTAGCCCTTGCCGGTGATCGCGGCGCCGTACTTCTCGGTCCAGCCGGCCGTGTCGTTGCCCATGTGCTCGACCTTGATCTTCTTGCTGTCGCCTTCGCAGACGCGGCCGTTCCCGTCGCCCGTGGGCAGGCCCAGATCGCTGAAGGGCGCCACGAGATCGACCGACTTCTTGCAGCTCTCCGAATGCTTCGCGCAACCCGCGAGCGACAGCGCAGCGAACCCCACGACGATGAGCGCACCTTTCATGTTCTTCACCTCGGTGAGGCGCTTGAGCAGCGCGCGTGCCAGGCCCGAGCTGCGGTCGTTGGCCGAAAATCCGCGTTCGGCGCGTGGACGGAGCGTCCACCGTCACCTGCCGTGGACTCGTGCTCCACGCCGGCGGGCCGCGCGTCAGGGGCAGGCCTTCTCGAGATCTTGAAGCATCGAGGCGCACGCGTCCGCGAGCGTCGCGACCTCGGGCGTCTTCGCGATGTGGTCGAGCCAAGCTTTCTCTGCGCGAAAGCTCCTCCGATTTCCTGCTTGGATCTCCGGTAGCAGCCGCGGCTCGCACGACTCGTAGAGCTCGAGGTAGCGCTGGCACGCGCCCTTCGGCTCCGGCTCGGAGGGCTGCGGCGAGGAGCTCGCGACAGAGGCAGGCTCGGACGTCGCCGGCGCGGTCGTCGTCGCGGCGCCGTCGGTCGGGGGCGGAGCGGTCGAGCTCGGTGCTCCGCAGGCGGCGAGCATCGCGAGCAGCACGCCCGAAGGAAGGCGGAGCCGTACGGTCATCGGACGGGCAGCGTAGGCCGACCCTCGACGCGCACGCTACTCGTCTTCGAGAAGACCGCGCGACTCCTCTTCGGTCAAGCGAAGGAGCCGGGCACCGATGCGGCGGTCCCCGAGCTTCCGGAGCAAAAGGGCGCGGTCGGCTGCAAAGTGGATCGTGAGCCGCTCCCCGCCCTGGACATCGGCTGCGTAGGATCCGTCGCCGAGAGGACGGATGAGCACCGCACCGCGGTCGTCCGCGACCTCGGACTTGTGCCGGTAGCGGCCGCCTTTCAGACAAAGGGCATCGCCGTTGGTCGCGCGATAGCAGGCGGCCGCGGGGGGCTTGCTCTCCGCGCCGGACGCCGTCGCCGTTCGCTCGGCCGCGAGGAGCGTGCGCGTCTTGCTGTTCAGGGTCAAAAGCTCACGACGCTCCTCTCTCGGTCCGCTCGGTACCCAGTCGAACGAGCGAAGGACGAACTGCGGCGCGGATCCGGGTCGCCAGGCAACGAGAGCGTCCGGCGTCGCGATCCAAACGCCGTCTTCGGCCGGTGCGATGCCGAGCAGCGCGACCGGCCCGATCGGCCGCCTCGTCTCGCATGCCGCCGGATCGATCACGCAGAGGACGTCGTTCTGCGTCGGGTCCGAGGCTCCCGGCGGTCTGGGCCGTGGCCCCGGGTCGGTGTCGCTCGGCGAATCACCAAAGGGAGCAAGCGTGCGAGCCGGGTCCTCATCGAAATCGAGCTCCTCCCAAGGCCCGCCCACGATCTGTCCCGAGTCGTCGCAAGCCCTCCACAGGAAGCCGCCATGGACCTTCTGGCGCACCGATATCAGCACGCAATCGGCCGCGGCGGGATCGGCGACGATGCCGGTGATGCCGCCGCACAGTCGCTTCTCGCCCGACGGTCCGACGACCGAGAAGCTCGAGCTCTCGGGGCAAACGATCGAGCTCACCTCGCCCGTTTCGAGGTCGACGGCGTTGAGGTACCCCGCGTCCGGCACGACACGCTCGTAAACGTAGGCGGTGCCGTTCTTGGTGGCTGCCGCGAGGGTTTGGTCGCGAGCTTTCCCGACGTGGTCGCCGAGCTCGACACCGCGAAGGTCGTTGCCCTCGAGGACGAACGCCGCAGCGGGCGAGATGACGACAGGTCGGTTGTCGGAGCTCGTCAGCGCGAAGGGCGGCTCGCCCATTCCCATCCATTCCGCAGCGACCGTCCACGTCATCGCATCGTGTCCCCAGAGTCGAAGATCGTCGGTCGCGGTGTCACGAGTGAGGGCCCACAGCTTCGCATCCGGCGTCCGGTGCAGGCCGAGGACCGCCTCTTGCTCGAGATGCCGTACGACGCGGTCCTTGCCCGGGGCGACCGAGACGAGCGCGCCGCTCTGGGTGAGGATCCACGCGAGCCCCTCGTGCGTCTCGAGCCCGACAGGCTCGTCGAGCGTCGCACCGGTCGGGACGATCGACGCCTTTGGCGCGCCCGCGGGCCGCAGCGGATCGGTGATCGTCGCTACCCCGGTGCAACCGGCGGCGATCCCGACGAGAAGGCATCCTCCGACGAGCATCGATGTCCGCATGCCCGTCGGTGGCGGAGAGACCTCGAAGCCATCATGCGTTTTCGCGACGCGTCGCCGCGCTATCGATCCCGGCCAGAACGCCCTGTGCAGTCACCGCGGCGACGATGAGCGCGCCACCGAGGATCGCGCCAGCGGTCGGACGCTCGCCGGTACCGAGGAGCACCCACACCGGGCTCAGGATGGGCTCGAGCGTGCAGACGAGCGTCGACTCCACCGCGCGCAGACGCCGCACGCCGGCGCTGTAGAACACGTACGCGAGACCTATCTGGATCGTCCCGAGCGCGACGAGGACGGCCCACGCAACACCCCCGCCGGGAGGGTCCGACAGCATCCACGGCGAGCAAACGCCGACAGCGACGACGTTGCCGAGGAAGCACGCGAAGAGCGGTGAGAGCGCGGCGAGTTGCGCCTGCTCGGGCGCGCTGCCCTCGAGCCGCCGCTGCTCGAGCCGCAAGAGGAGCGGCAACGACGCGAACCCCAACCCGGAGGCAACGGCAATCAGGTCGCCGAGGCGCCCCGACGCCGAGACCTGATCGCGGAAGAAGAGGACGAGGCCCGCAATACACCCTGTAACGGCGAGCCAGTCCCACCAGCGCAATCGCTCCCGGAGAAGTGGCCAGGAGAAGAGGGCGACGTAGATCGGCGCCGCGTACTGAATGAGGATCGCGTTCGCGGCGGTCGTCAGCTTGGTGGCGAACACGAAGCACACGACCATCGTCGCGTAGCCCGCCGACGCGCCCAGAATCGTCCACCGCCCGACGAGCGAGCGCGCAGCTTCCTTCGCATCGACTCCCTGACGCGAAGCGGCGCGCACAAATGCGCCGAGCAGCACCAGCGCTGCGAACAGGCTTCGAAAGCCCGCGATCGTCGCGGGATGGGCCTCGATGAGCTTCACGCCGAGGCCCCCTGTGCTCCAAGTGATCGCAGCCGCGAGCACGAACACGACGCCGCGCCGCCGCTCGAAGGGCGACAAGACATTTTCGTCAGCTCGTGCGATCTTGGCGGGGCCCATGCTGCGTTCTGGAGATGTCGTCCTGCAGCGATACCAGATCGAGTCCGCCCTCGGGCAAGGCGGCATGGGCGCCGTGTTTCGGGCACGGCACGTTCACCTCGACACCGAGGTCGCCGTCAAAGTCCTGCAGCGCTCCGCGGGTCCGGAGAGCGCTGCGCTCATGGCGCGTTTTCTCCGCGAGGCCAAGCTCGTCGCCAAGCTGAGCCATCCAAACATCGTCCGCATCCTCGACTTCGGCCTCATCGCCGAGCTCGACGACGCGCCGTGCATCGTGATGGAGCTCATCGACGGCCCGTCCTTCGAAGACATCTTGATCGAAGAAGGTCCGCAGCCGTTCGACGTCTTGCTCGAGGTTTGTATCGCAGCGGCGTCGGGCCTCACGGCGGCTCACGAGCAAGGCATTTTGCATCGCGACGTCAAACCCGCGAACCTCGTTCACGCGCGCGACGGCATCCGACTCGTCGACTTCGGCATCGCCTTACCGCTCGCAGACGAGATGCGCCTGACGCGCGCCGGAGCGCTGGTCGGCACGCCCGTGTACATGGCACCGGAGCACCTGCTCGGCGCGCCCGCCACGTACGCGACCGACCTCTACGCCCTCGGCGTCACCCTCTACGAGCTCGGGTGTGGAACGCCGCCCCATGACGACGCAGACCTCGGCATGCTGGTGCAGCGGGCCATGCAGGGTCCGCCGCGCATGACGCCGCCGGACGACCTTCCGCCGATCCCAGGCATCTTCGAGCAGCTGGTGCTTCGCATGCTCGCGCCCGATCCCAACCGGCGCCCCGAGAGCGCGGCGCATGTCGCGGCGGCGGCGATGAGCATCCGAAAAGAGGCTCGCAAGCGCGCCGCACGCGCGAGCTTCTCGGCATTGGAGGACTTCGCTCGGCTCTCTTCCGACTCGTCGCAATCGCTACCCGAGGTCCGACCGCCGGCGACTCCGACCGAGTCGGGGGTGCCGCCCCGGACCGAGTCGGGGGTGCCCCCCCGGAGCGACTCCGACGTGCCGAGCTCGATTCGCGAGCGTGGAACCTGGTCGCGCCCCTTTCCCCCGATTCAAAAGAAGCCTTCCAAATCCTGAGCGCCGATCCTCGCTGCTACTTGCAGACGACGGCGAGAGCAGGGTCCGGCACCGCCGGGATGGGAATGTGAGTCGCCTTCTTGGCTGCGCGAACCTGGTAGAGAAGCGGCCCGCGCACCGAGCGTTCCGATTGGAGGGCGCTCTCGTAGATGGGATCGGTGAGCGCGTCCTCGAGGGAGATGAACCGCGCGCCGCCATCTTCGAGATGGGAGAGCAGATTGTGCATGTTGCCCGCGGTCATCGCCGAGACGTGAAGCAAAAGGATGTGCTTGATGGGTCGGCCAAACAGCGCGCATGCGGTCGCGTCACTCCAGGCGAGCGCAGCCTCGGCTTGCTCGAGATAGCTATCGATCAGGGCGCCGGTCGCCTCTTGCGCCTTCTGACGTGAGCACCGCTCGTACGGGTCGGTGTATGCCCAATCCGAAAAATCGAATGTGACTTCGGCGACGCGATAGCCACGCTCGGTGAGCCCCGCGACGTTCGCATCGCGCGCGTCTGCGTCCTTTCCTTGGTGCAGGTAGGGATATCGAAAGACCCGAAGGTTCCCCTTCGTTCTCTTGCGGAGCGGCTCGAGGATCGGCTCGTTCCTGTCGAGCTCCTCGAGGAACGCTGCGAGCGACAGCGACTCCGCACTCGTATGAGAGAAACCATGATTGGCGACGTTGTGACCCGCCGAGACCCACGCCTCGAGCGCGCGCTTTTCGTCGTCGGTCTCGACGCGGCCGCCATTGACGAAGCCGTAGACGCCCGAGACGCCGTGTAGCGCAAACGCCGCCGTCATCATTTCGACGATGCCGGTGCGGGTCATGCCGTCGGGGAGCTTGCCGTGGCGTGGAAGGTCGTCGACGGTGATCGCCACCTCTATCGCGCCCCGCGGCGCCGTACCGTCGCATCGCGGATCGATGGCACGAGCGATCGGCGTAGCGGTCGCCTGCGCTGCCGGGCTCGCGCTGCGCTCGGCAGGCGCGGCTGGGGCGCAGCTCGAGAGGACGACGAGCGCCGCGGCGCCGGCCGCTCGAACGGGCATCAACGCGGCCCCAAGAGCTGCGCGGCGATCCGCGCGAACGCAGGCGCCGCTACACGGCCGCCCGTCGCGTCACCCTGGGGACCGAGAGCGCTCACCACGATCACGTACTTCGGATCCTCGATCGGTGCGAGCCCGATGAAGCTCGTGAGCGTGTCCTCCGGTGTCGAGCCCGACGTGCCGGTCTTGCCCCCGACCTTGAAGCCGGCGACCTGCGCTCCCTTGCCCGTCGCGCGTTCGTCGTTCACCGCGGCGTCGAGCATCGAGCGCAAGGCCTTCGCCGTGTTGTCGCTGAGGATGCGGGCCGACGGGCCCGGCACCCGCGGCTGTCCTACGACCGATTTGAGGAGCGTGAGCTGCGGGAGCTCTCCACCATTTGCGATCGCCGCATAGAACGCCCCGAGATGAAGGAGCGAGACGGGCATCTGATGACCGATCGCGATCTGCGCGCCCTCGATGGTCCCCTCTTCGATCTCCCGCGGGATCGGAGGCCTCGCGAGATCCGCGAGCTCGATCGGCGAAGTCTCGTCGAAGCCGGTGCGCTCGAGCCAGTAGCCGAGCTCCGAGCCGCCGAGCGCGTCGAAGATGCGCGACGCTCCGATGTTCGACGACGTAGCGACGATCTCGCGCACCGACAGCGCGCCGTACGAGCCCGCGTCGGTGAGCGTGCGCGCGCCATACGTCCGCGACCCGCCTCCGCAGTCGAAGCGCGTCTCGGGGGTCACTGCATTCCGGTCGATCGCCGCCGCGACCGTGACCAGCTTGAAGATCGATCCGGGCGCGACGTTGCGCTTCGCGAGATCGGTACCCGTGAGCGCCAGGACCTGTCCGGAGACGGGCTCGATCACGATCGCCGTCGCCTCGCGCGGCTTCCATTTCTGCCTCAGCTCTTCGACGGCTTCCTCGGCAATGCGCTGAACGCGCGGATCGATCGTCAGCTCGATCTCGTTCGGCTTGGTGCCCACGACGCCGGCCACCCGCTCCACGAGCGGCGCTTGCGCCGCCGTGCCTTTCGCCGAAGTGACGCCCCCGGTCTCGCGTGCTGCACCGACGCACCCGGGGCCGAGGCCGGCAGCCGCCGCCCCCAGCAGGAGGAGACGCGCAGTCCAGGTCGACGGCGGTCGCATCGCGATCCCCGATGCGATGGTCTCGATGCGGCGCGCAATGCCGCCCCGCGCCGCCGCGATCGATCCGCCCGCGAAGGCTCCCGGCCGCGCTGCGGCCACGGCCACGTCGAGGAGGGTGCGGGCGTACGAGCTCGGCAGCGCGCCGGTCGCCAGCACGAGCTCATCGGCTGCGAGCTCTCGCTCCGCCTCGAGCCTGCGGCGTGCCCACCAGGAGAGCGGGTTATACCAATGCATCGCACAGCCGAGCTGCGAGAGCGCGAGCCCGAGGGTGTCGAGCTGTCGAACGTGCGCGAGCTCGTGCAGGAGCACGTGCCGCCACGTCGCCTCGTTCCAGTCGGCGGCGCCGGGCGGCACCAGAATGACCGGACGAAGAACTCCGGCGACGGCCGGGACGTCGACCTCATCAGAAACGAGGATGCGAGCCGAAGCCCCGATGCGGTCCGATGCATCCGCGAGCGGCGACGCCGAGGCGCCACCCGCAGGCTTCGCGCGACGGATGATCCTGAGAATCGCGACATGCGCGGCGATCGCACGCGCGAGCACGAAGAGCGCGCCGACCGCCCAGAGGATCGGGATGCCTGCGGCGACCACGCTGCGCCACGAGACCGATGCGGCGGGACGTCGTGCCAT
>JBGTSH010000083.1:0-32596 GCA_041940405.1 Polyangiaceae bacterium | reverse complement strand
TGGGCGGTCAAGCTGGAGGCAAAGCCGAAGTACGTGGTGTCGTCGACGCGAAAGGACTTTTCGTGGACCAACAGCCACCACCTCGCCGGTGACCTGCGCACGGCCGTGCAGAAGCTCAAGGACGCGACCCCGGCCGGCGTGCTTCTCGGGAGCGGCAAGCTCGCGACCGAGCTGGACCGGCTGGAGCTGATCGACGAGTACATGTTCCTCGTCCACCCGAGGATCGCCGGCCACGGCCCGACCCTCTACGAGAGCGGGCTCCCCAGCACGCGACGGCTGGAGCTGATCTCGGCGAATCCGCTCCGCTGCGGCGCGGTCGCCATGCACTACCGACGCGCGGGCTGATTCAGCGCCTGAGCATCTCGGCGAGCCCTCCCCTGCCCGCGTCCGGTGGCTACGGCCGGGCCGGACGTCACACCGCTTGGTGACGTCCGGCCGTCGACCGGAGCTGGGTGCGCTATTGAATGACTACGATTTCTTCGGTCGCGTCGTCGAACGCGTAGAGCGTGAGCGTCGTCGGGTCGAAGGCCATGCCGAGCGTCGACGTCGACGAGGTTGACCCGTAGGTCGTGAGCTCGCCGACGTAGGGAGTCGCTCCACCCGGATCGCAGACGTAACCGACTCGCTTCTCTGCGCCCTTGAAATAGAGGTAGTCGGCGGCACCGTTCGCGTCGACGTCGAGTGCAAATACGGCGTTGGCGTTGAGGTCGAGGTTGAACGCCGTCGAGAGGAGAGTGACCACGCCTGTCACTCTGTCGACGCGGACCAGCCGCTCGCCGGTTCCGCATGCGGTGTAGAGATAGGTGTCGTCGAGCGCGAGGCCGGCGCAGCGTCCCTCGCCGACGAACGAGACCTCGACCGACGCCGGAACAGGCGCCGGCCCCCCGAGAGGAATCTTGTAGAGCTGGGTCTGGATGGTCGTCGTGACCTCGTTGGTGAGCGTGTAGAGCTGCCCACCGTAGTTGGCTGCCGACTGGAGCCAGTCGTTGGGAGCAGCCGGGAGCGTGGCGTAGTCGGTGAGCGCCCAGCTGGCACCGCCGTCATCGGAGATGTGCCAGATGTGGCCCGTCGTTCCGCTGCCCTTCGCCTCGACGGTGTAGATGTCGAGGCCGTCGACGAGCATCGCATACCCGAGATTGGACGACGTCAGACCCGCAAGCGTCGTGACGTTCTGATTCGGACCGCCCGCCTTGGGGACGCGGTGCAGCGCCGTGGTTCCACCGATGTAGATCCAGCCGGTGGGAGCCGTGTCGACGGCGAGGTAGCCCTCCGTGAGGGTGGTCGGCAGATCGGTGGCGAGCGTGGACACCGTGTCGCCGATCATCCCGTTCGTGCCAGGCGCACACGGCGGGATGAAGCAGACGCTCGGCTCACCTTGGCAGACGTAGCCCGGCTCGATGTCGCACACGTCGGAGCAGCCGTCGCCCGAGAGGAGGTTGCCGTCGTCGCACACCTCGGAGGACAAGATGATGCCGTCACCGCACACCTCGGCCGTTTCGGTGATTGTCACGCCGAGGGGGTTGCTCAGCGGCTGCGCGCCCGACGTCGTATCGACCAGGTAGAAGTAGTAGGTGGTCCCGGCCGTCACGCCGATCGTGCCCGCAAGCGCTGCGCTGGTGAAGTCGGAGACGCACGCGAGCTCCGGCGTGGTCACCCCGCACGTATCGTCGTTGACCAGCAGGTGCCAGCGTTGGCTCGTGGGTTTGGCGATTGAGAAGTCGAGCTCTCCGGAGACCGTCGCGGTGTAGTGCATCACGACGTCGGGCCCCGCCAACGCCTGCGTGCTGCACGACGGCGGTGACGTGAAGTAGTCCTGCTGGGACGCCGTCCAGATCACCGTGTTCGGTCCGGCGCTCAGCGCCACCGAGTTGGAGCAATCCTCGCCGGCTGCAAGCATGCAGGTGCTGGGCTCGCCGGTGCAGGTGTAGCCGACCTCGATCTGGCAGGTCGCCGAGCAGCCGTCGCCGGGCCCCGCGTTGCCGTCATCGCAAGCCTCGGCGCCGACGATGACGCCGTCGCCGCACGTCTCCGCGGTCTCGGTGATCGTCACCTCGAGCGGGTTGCTCAGCGGCGCGCTCCCGGAGGTCGAATCGACGATGTAGAAGTAGTACTTCTGCCCCGCGGTCACCGAGAACGTCCCGGCGAGCTCCGGGTTCGTGAACTCCGACACGCAGAGCAGCTCGGGGCCGATCGTGCCGCAGGTGTCGTCGTTGACGAGCAGGTGCCAACGCTGGTTGCCCGGCTTGTCGATGGAGAACTCGACTTCGCCCGTGACGCTGGCGGTAAACTCCATCACGACGTCCGGGCCGTCGGGCGCGTACGTGCTCGACGAGCTGCAGGCAGGCGTCGTGGTGATGTAGTCCTGCCCCGTCGCCGTCCACGTCACCGTGTTCGCGCCGTTCGTCAGTACCGCCGGGAAGGCACAGGTATCGCCGACGATGTTGATGCAGACGCTCGGCTCTCCGCTGCACATGTAGCCGTTCTCGACCGCACAGCCGGCGTCGCAGCCGTCTCCCGGGGAGGCGTTTGCGTCGTCGCACCCCTCACTCGGCAGGATGATGCCGTCTCCGCACACGGCGCTGCAGATGCTCGGCTCGCCATCGCACGCGTAGCCGGCCTCGACCGCGCACATCGAATCGCAGCCGTCGCCCCCGGTCGTACCGGCGTCGTCGCACCCCTCGCCCGCAGTGAGGATGCCGTCGCCGCACACCTCGCTGCAGACGCTCGGCTCGCCATCGCAGATCCAGCCAGGCTCGATTGTGCACGTCGCATCGCAGCCGTCGTCCGCATCCTCGTTGCCGTCGTCGCAGGTCTCGTCGCCGAGCAGCGAGCCGTCGCCGCAGACGGGCATGCACACCGAAGGCTCGCCGTCGCAGGTCCAGCCGTCCTCGACACCACACGTCGGGTCGCAGCCGTCGTCGGCCGTCGTGTTGCCGTCGTCACAGCCCTCGGTACCCTCGACGGCGCCGTCTCCGCACACAGGAGGATTGACGCCGCCGCCGCTTCCTCCTTCGCCGGTCGTGGACGTCGTGGAAGAGCTGGTCGTAGCACCGCTCTTGGTGCTGGTCGCGGTGGTGTCTCCACCGCCCCCTCCGCTGCCGTCGGCGTCGTCGCCGCAGCCGAGAAGAGGAGCGAGGAGACACACGACTAACGGCCCGACTTTGGACGCTGAGCTCATGGGGAAATCTCCGGTGGCTCGGGCGTCGCTCGGCGCGACGAGCGCCTCGCTTCCACGCCCCAGCAAAGGGACGATAGATGGTACACCAACTATCTCGTCCCTGTCTGCGTCGTTCCTCGGTTCGACGCCGAGCACGTCCACCCTCATGAGGACCTCGACGCCGCTCACGAGGCTGGTGACCGCTGCTCGAGTCGAGCTACCTTTGCCGAGATGTCCCTGCCCGACGAAACCGCGGAATCGGTGAAGGAATTCGTCTTCCGCGAGGTCCATGGTGGCTTCACGCCGCTCGACGAGATCGTGGAGGCGGCAGCGGAATACGTGTCCGACGAGGCCGAAGCCGAGGACGTGATCCCGTACGCGCAGCGCTGTCTCGAGGAGGCGATCGCACAGCACGACGCACAGCAGCAAGCGTGGGCTGCGACGACGGACTGCGACCGGCTCGACACCGCATTCGCGGCGCTCGATGCGGCCGGCGTCGTGGCTCGACAGAACTTTACGTGCTGCCAAACCTGCGGCGTCGCGGAGATGAAGACCGAGGTGGCGGGCCGCGCGCGGCATCTGCCATCGGCACGCGGCTACACCTTCTACCACCAGCAGGACACCGAAGGCGCCGTCGACGGCGGCGGCCTCTTCCTCACCTACGGCGCAACGGGTGGCCCGGCAGAGGCCTCCGTTCAAATTGGCCATGAGGTCGTCGCAGCACTCCGGGCGGCCGGCCTCGATCCAGTCTGGGACGGAACCGTGAGAAAGAGGATCCGCGTCCCCCTCGAGTGGCAGCGGCGGCGGTAGACGGCGAGGCGCCGATGCATCACGGGCTTCATGCGGGAGTCAATCGAGATGACGGGCCGGAACACCCGGCAGCCGGTGTGCGAGTAGGAGCGATGCGCCGCGGTGACAGCGCCTATCGCGTGCTGTCCGCCACCCACGCTTGAAAGTGGTGGACCCGTTCTTCCAAGCTGCCGAGGACGCCGCGCTGGCGGCTCGCCTCCATCCCGCGCTGCACGTCACCGTAGATGGCGGCGTCCTCGCCGAGGACCATTCGGATGAGGCGATCGGAGAGGCGGCGGAGGACGGGCTCCGCCAGACGCTCGCGCACGCGACCTTGTCCACCCATGTCCAGGAAGAGGCGGATGGTGGTGCGAGAGGAAGACGGCGAGATCGGCTCGACAATCTGGAGGAAACTGACGATCGAGGTGTGACCGATGATGACGTTGGGAAAGGCGTGATGGTGGACGTAGTCGACACTGGCGGTCGGTCGGATCGCGCGGATGAGCGCGCGATACCAGCGTGCGTCGGCGCCGAGGCTGTCGTGATAGGCAGTGTGGCGCTCGCCGAGGTCGTGCACGCGCGACTCGCCGTCGCGACGGCCGCTGAAGACGCGAAAGACCTCGGGGTGCCGGGCGAGGACGTTCTTGTGCAACGCCGGCACATGGTAGGTCTCGAGGACGTTCTCGATCGGGATCTTCCAGTTGCACGGGTGCTCGATGCTGCCTTCGATCGAAGCGCGGGCGCCGGGGGGAAAGACGGACGCCACGCGTTCGGCGGTGGCTCCGCCGAGGTGAGCCTCGAGCTCGGTGGCTTGATCGGAGAGCGAGACGAAGACGAGCGCACCGAGCGTGGCCGATCGTAGCGTCGTCAGGCGCTCGCCTCCCCGCTTCAAGGGGACGAACGCCGAAGCTTCGGGAACGCGGCAGACGGCGCCACGGCCGTCGTACTCCCAGCCGTGGTACTGGCAGACGAAACGCTTCGCTCGGCCGCGCGCCGCCGACGTGAGGCGCGCGTGGCGGTGGGCGCACGCATTGACGAAGGCGCGGATCTCGCCGCCATCGTTGCGCAGGAGGATCGGCGTGCCGAAGAGGTCGCGCGTGATGAATTCGCCGTCCTCGGCGAGCTCGGCTCGGGTCGCGACGACGTGCCACCCGGGCAAGAAGAGACGCTCGCGCTCGCGCTGGTGCTGGGCCTCGGATGTGTAGGCCGATGGCGGGAGCACGTGCTCGAGCCGACCGGTGTGGTGCCACACGCCGTCGTTCATATCGCAACTCGAAGGCGCGGGGCTTGTCGATCGGACCGAGATGGCCGACGCTGCCGGGCGGTGTCCGACCGGCCGCAAATCGACGCGCGCGTCCTGGCCGATATTTCGGGGCCGCGGATGGGGCCGTGGATCGTCGCCGCGGTCGTCGACTGGGCGTTGATCGCCGCCATCTTCGCGCTGGTCGCGTACCTCGATCATCCGATCGCCTACGCGCTCGCGCTCGTGCCGCTCGGATCGCGCCAGCAAGCGCTCGGCGCTCTCTTTCACGATGCCGCCCACGGCCTGGTTGCTCGGCGGCGCCCGGCGAACGACGCGCTCGGCAGCGTGCTCGCTGCGTGGCCGCTCGGGCTCACCCTCGGCGGCTACCGGCGCTACCACTTCGCGCACCATCAGGGGCTCGGCACCGAGAGCGATCCCGAGATGTTCCACAAGCGCACCATCCCGGCGTGGCGCCTGCCGGCATCGCCGGCTCTCGTGGTCCGCTCGTTCTTCGGCGACCTCGTGGGCGGAGGCTTGCCGCACCTCGTCGCAGCCGGGACGCTCACCCGGCCGGTGTCGCTCCTCGAGACCGCCGGCATCGCGACGTTCTGGGCGGGGATCTTCGCCGCCTCGTACGCGCTCGGAGTCGTCTGGATACCGCTCTTGTGGATCGCCGGCGTCGCGACGGTCTTCTGGTCAGGCGTGCGCCTGCGGATCTGGACCGAGCACCTCGGAACGCACGGCACGCACCGCATCACGGTGCCGCGTTGGTTTTCCCACCTCGCGATGCCGCACAACATCGGCCTGCACTGGGAGCATCATCACTTCCCGGGCGTTTCGTTCTCGAACCTTCCGAAGCTGCGCGCGCTCTTGCCGGGACCGCGTGTCCCGCTCGGTCGACTCCTCAACGCCTTCTTGACGTCGGCGCCCCTCGCTTCCGGCAGCGTGGGCGAAACGATCGACGCGAATGGAGGGACTGCGCCTCTCGATGACGCGCGCGCGGCGGCGGTGGAGAAGCGCCTGTCGGCGCTACGGTACCTTTTCCACGTCGCGCTCCCGATGGCCGCCGGCGTGCTCGTGTACGTGGGCTTCCGCTCCGTGCTGCCGACATCGCTCGCATGGCTACCGCGCTTCGGCTTCTTGCGAGGAGCTCTCCCTGACAGAGTCGTCGGCGTCCTGCCGGACGCAGCGTGGGCCTATGCCCTCGGGGCTTGCCTGGCGCTCCTCTGGGGTTCCTCGAAGACGTGGGTCGCGCGCGCGTGGATGCTGACAGCCCCCGTCATCGCGGCCCTCTGGGAGCTCGGACAGCGGGCCGGCATCGTCCCCGGTTTCTTCGACCCGCTCGACCTGGTTTTCAGCGTTGTCGCCGCGCTTGCCGCTGTGGTCTTCTGCGGCTTGACCGAGCCCTGGCTCACTCTCGCTCGATCGAAAGGCTCCTGACCATGCGCATCGATCCTCGCCACGTGCTCTCGCTCCTCGCGGTCATCGGCTTCGCTCTCCTCGCCCTCGCGAGCGCCCCGGCGACGCCCTGACCTCAGCCGGCGCGCGCAACGCGCGACACGATCGGGTTGTGCTTGCCGCCAGGTGATCGAACGAGCTCCGGCAGGAGCGCGACCTCGATGTCGAGCGGCTCGCCGACGAGCGATCGGAACCTCTCCTCGATCGCAGTCGACATCGCGGTCGTGTAACGGGCTCCCGGCACGATCTCGATCCGGACGCGAGACGCCGTCTCTTGGATGAGCGTGAATGCGGCGATGTCGGCGCCGACGTCGAAGAGGAAGCTGTACGACGCGTCGAGCAGCCAGCCGGACGTGAGCACGCGACCGCTGGGAAGAACGAATCGGTCGAGCTTGCGGCCGCGTAGACCTTCGAGCGCGCGAAAGCGCCGGCCGCACGGGCACGAGCGCGGAACGACGGAAGCGATGTCCCCCTGCCGATACCGAATGAACGGCATCGCGTAGTTGTGGAGGTAGGTGCCGACGATCTCTCCCGGCGACCCCTCGGGCACCGTCTCATCGGAGTCGGGATCGAGCGTCTCGACGTACGCGACGTCCTCGAAGAGGTGATAGGTCCCGTGCACGCATTGCGCGGCGACGCGCGTGAGCTCTTCGGTCGAGTATTCGTCATGGACGCGGCAGCCGAAGAGCGAGGCGATCTCGGCGCGCTCGGCCGCGGTGGACGGCTCGGAGGAGACCGAAATGGCGCGGAGGCTCAGCGCGCGCGCGCCTTCGGGGCCGAGCTCACGCGCGATCGCGCGAAGGTGACTCGGGTAGCAAGCGAGCACGTGGGGTCGAACGGCGCGAAGACGTGCGACGATCTCCGGCGTCGGCGCAAGCGTGGGAACGAAGATCATCGGCCAGGCGCCGAGCAGCGATGCTGCCGGGTACGGCGCCGTGTAGACGTAGACGAATCGGTGCCACGGCATGTACGGCGTCATCATCGCGACGAGGCGGTTCATCGCCAGCCCTTGCACGGCGAGCCGATCGGCCTGGTGGACCACATGCAGCACCTCGCCGGTCGAGCCGGAGCTCTTCGAGGTCAGGCACTGTGCCGGATCGAGGCCGCGCGCGAGCGCTCCTTCAGGATACGCAGCGAGGATGTCGCGCTTGGTGACGGTCGGAAAATGACGGAGGTCGTCGAGCGACCGAAGATCCTTCGGTCCGATGCCGGCGGCGCTGTACTTCTCACGATACAGCGGGACGTTCGATGCGGCGTGGGCGACGAGTCGCTGTAGGGCCCGGAGCTGGTAGGCCTGCGTCACCGCCAGCGGGAGGCGTGGTCGCACGATCCACGTCGGGTACGCCCGCACGATCCCGGCGGTGTTGATTGCCAGCTCGCGCGGCGTAAACGATCTCATGCGCCGGTTCCGAGGATCGCGAGCGGATGGTGCTCCGGCAGAGCACGACCACGGATGCTCGGCCGAACGAGGTGATAGAGCGAAAAGAGCACGAGCGCGAGCGCCGCGTACCCCGCGTACCCCGCGAGTGGCATCGCGAAGAGCTTGTACTCGCCTGCGTACGGCGCGTCGTAGGTCCAGCGCGGATCGGCGGGGAAGTTCCACATCTCGCCGAGCACGCCGGCGAGCACGTTGCCCAACATGATCGCCACCACCGGAGGGAAAGCGCCGCCGCGCAAGAGCGCCAGTAGGCTGGGCCGTCTGCGGAGCATGTTCACCGCGTCCACGACGAGCCCGGTGCCGATGAGCGCGAAGGGAAGCGCAAGCGACCGCCACGCGATGGCCATGATCAGGAACGCGAGGCCCGACGCGCTCGCCACCGCTGCAACGGGACGCGACGGCACGCCGCTCCGCGGACGGACGCGCGCGAACGACAGCGCCAGCGCCGACGCTTGCCACGTCGCCGGCACGAGCGTCCCGAAGAAGAACCACGAACGAAGCACCTGAACGCCGTACGGAACGTCCGGGCTCGCGGAGTAGGACCAACTCGAAAAGAGCGCGACGTTGACGATCTCGAACGCCCACCACGCGCACGCCGAAACGACGAACATGGCCGCGAGCTCGCGAGGGCGATCCAACACCAGCGACCCGCCGCTCCGAGCGTCGACGATTGCGTCGGTGAAGAGGATGAAGCCGCTCCAGACGAGGCCGTACCAGTAGTCGCTCCACGGACGCAGATGCACGAGCGTCAGCGTCTGACCCAAGAGGAGCAGAGCGAGCCCCGCAGCGCCGAGCACGTGGCGCCTTCTCTTGCGGGCAGGATCGTCGCGCACCATGCGCGCGAGCATAGAGGGCTCAGGGAACCGTCGCTCGCGTATCGCCGACGCCGCTGGACCGGAGAGCCGGCTTCGGTGCGCACAGGACGAGGCGCTCGTTGGGTGCGACGGGCTCGATCGGAGGCTGCGGTCCGCCGACGAGCGAGCACGAGCGCTGCCGCGCTCCGCACGCGCCGGTGCACGCCGCGCCTTCGAGCGCATTGCTCTGTGCTTCGGAGCGAAGCTCGTCCATGCGCGTGCTCGAGATGAAGACCGATCGGCCGTCGTGGCAGTCGATCGCCGGACGCAGCCGGGGCGCCGCGTGCTTTGGCGCGTGGTGCTCCACGGGCCAGCATCCGACCTCGGGCGTGCCGCAGATCGCTGCGCAGAGGGGAGCGCCCAACGAGGAGTGTCCCGGTCGATCATCGACCCAACCCGCGGGCACGAGCCGCAACACCGTCGCATGCTTCGGGCCGCCACCGCCGATCGCGTGGCCAGCCCCCGCTCCGGCGACGAGGGTGAGCTCGGCAGCGTCGCCGGATCCCGGGCCGCCGGCGCCCGCCATCATGACGGCTGCGGGAGAAGCAATGACGGCGCCGATCACTGCGCCCGGTGATAGAGCAAGCGCCTCGGGGCTGAGACCTGGCGGTGCCGGACGCGGCGCATTGCTGGAACAAGCGCTCGTGCTCGCGAGGACGAGCGGAGCGATCAGCCGCATTGCGCGGGTCACCGATACTCGCATAGCCAAGCCTCATGGTCGTAGACGACGCGCGTCAAAAGCCTGCTCTCCACGTTGCTCTTGTTGTCGAGCAGCTGACACCACTCGACCTCTTCATTGGGTGCACGGGCGGCCGCGCAGAGCGCTTCGCAGGTTTCCTGCGAAGGCACTTGCTCGAGCGGCACGATGTACGCGACGAGACGCCCGCCGGGCTCGGGCGCCGGCGTAGCGGGACCGCAGCCGAAGAGAGCATGGAGAGCTGCGAGCAATGGGAGACTCCGAGTCACGCGCGGCGCGTAGCAACACGCACGCCACGAGCAGTCGAATTCCGGACGGCCAGCACTGGCGCAGCGGGGTGTCCGGGGGGAAACTAACGCCCATGCTTTCTTCAATCTTTCGACATGCGACAGCGGTACTGCTCTTGTCGCTCGGCTTGGCGCTCGTGGCGTCGGCTTGCGAAGACCCTCAGCCGCCGCCGTGCTTGGAGGCCGGAGAGTCGTGCGGGACCGAACCAGGGTCTTGCTGCAGCGGCGGTTGCGTCAACGGGACTTGTTCGTCGGGCGCGTGCGCCGGACTGGGGGAGGCGTGCGGAGCGGGCACGCCGTGCTGCGACGGCGTAGCGTGCATGGCCGAGAAGTGCGGAGGCCAATGCGCCGGGAAAGCAAAAGCCGGAGAAGCATGCACGTCGACGTCGGATTGCTGCATCGGCAGCGTGTGCGCGGCGAGCGTCTGCGTCGTCCCGAAGCTCAACGGAGAGTCGTGCATGCTCGCCGTCGAGTGCGCATCCGGTAGCTGCGTCGGCGGGAAGTGCGTCGATGCGGGGACCGGAGGAGGAGGCTCGGGCGGAGCTGGCGGCGCGGGTGGCTCGGGCGGAGCTGGCGGCGCAGGCGGAGGCGGCGGCGCGGGCGGGAACTGAAGCTCCGCAGACGGCGCCACCTCGGCGAGGCGGTGCCGCGCGACGACTGCCCTAGCCAAGAGGCAGCGGCGCCAGGGCCGCGCGAAATGCAGGAGAATTTCGGGGCCGGCGCTGGCGCTCGCGGTGGCACGGGGCCTGCTGTTGCGCCTCCGCGGGAGGCTCGGGATGGACGGAGAGAAGGCACGTCGGCTTCGGCCGTGGGCGTTGTTCGGCTTGGCGCTGGTGGTGGCTGCGTGCGGGACGTCGGCCGGCAGCGATGACGACGACGACGATGACGATGACGACGATGACGGCGACACGACGCACGCGAGCTCGGGTCCAGGCGGAGAGGGTGCGGGCGGCAGCGGCGGCGAAGGAGGAAGCGGAACCACCGGCTCGGAGACGACGACGAGCGGACCGAGCACGACCACGACGGGACCCGAGCCGCCGCAGTGCGGTGGTGAGGGCGACTCCTGCGAGAACGGGTGCTGCGGCTCGTTGACGTGCGCGAACGCGATCGACGAGTGCCAGGAGTCATGCGACGACACCTCGGACTGCGGCGCCGGAGAGTGCTGCGGCTGGGTGGGCAACGACCACGTCTGCGTGCCGCCGTCGATGGGCTACTGCGGGCTGGATTGCGTGGAGACGGACCTCTCGTGCTCTGACCAGATCACGATCGATCAGTGCGAGAACGGGTTCTGGGTCTCGTACGATTGTCACCAGATCTGCGTCGACGCGGGATACCAGTCGAGCACCGGGTGCGACAACGGCGACAGCGACGACACGTGCTGGTGCTCGAACTCGCCCGCGTGCACGCCGGGGGAGAACCAGTGCTATGGCGGCGACCTGCAGGACTGCGTGACGAGCCAGATCTGGGAGACGTACAACTGCGATCAGCTGTGCGTGGACAACGGCTGGGACTTTTCCACGTCATGTGGGTACAGCTCGAACTACGGCGACGACATTTGCTTCTGCGACTACTACGAGTGCACGAGCAACTCGCAGTGTCCGGGAGATTGTTCGTACGGCGACAACTACGTGTGCTGCCCGATCTGCAACAGCCAGTACCAGTGTGAGTTCTATTGCACGTACTTCTAGAGACGCGATCCGCGAGGCCGGGCACGCAAGCCATCGTGGCGGAGGCCTCGGCGAGGTAGTCTCTCGAAGAGGCGGCGAACCTTGGCAGCCGAGCGACTCATCGTCTTCGACCGAACCTGCATCCGCGAGCGGGGCGGGCTCTCGCCCGCGTGGTGGCTCGGCTCGAAGCTCTACCGCGGGCTCGGTCGCATCGACGCGACGTTCGGCGCGACAAGCTGGGCCGAAGCGCTCTTTTGGCTCGGAAGTCGACGCGAAGCGACCGCAGAGGTGCAGTTCTGGGGCCACGGCAAGTGGGGCTGTGCCCTCATCGGCGGGGACGTGCTGGACGCGAGCTCGCTGCGAGACGGGCACGCGCTGCGCAAGGCTCTCGATGGGCTCCGCGAGCGCCTCGCGCCGAATGCGCTGTTCTGGTTTCGGACCTGCGAAACACTCGGGGCGTCACGCGGCATCGACTTCGGCGAACGGTTCTCGAGCTTCTTGGGAGCCCGGGTGGCCGGGCACACGTTCGTCATCGGCGTTCACCAAAGCGGACTCCACGGCCTCTCGCCCGGCGTTCGGGCGAATTGGTCGGCGGAAGAGGGAATCGCAGAAGGCACACCCGACGAACCACGTCGCGCGAAGCGATCGACGCCGCTGGCGCCGCGCACGATCACCTGCCTCGATGGGCGTGTTCCTGAGGCGTGGTTTGCGCGCGGTTGAGGCGGCTACGAAGGTAGAGCCTCGAGCTCCGCGCCCCCCACTCTACTCGTCGTCGTCCTCGTCTTCGTGCTCGCTCATCGTCCCAAACGCACGATCCACCGCGTGCAGGAGCGAGCGCTTCGACGATGCGCGCGTCTGCGCGGGGACGACTTCAATCACCTTCCCTGCGGCAGGCGACCACAAGAGGCCGCCGCCGGATCGCTTGGCAATGACGCTGCCGCCCGCGTGGAAGGAGTCGAACTCGACGCGGACGGAGAACTCGAGCTCGACGACCCACTTCATTTCGCCGGGCGCGATACGAGCGCTCGGGCCGAAGATTCCCTCGTGCACACGACCGGCGACCTTTTCGTCGTCCTGTGGCGTCGCCTTGCGGACGCTAAAGTAGACCGGCTCTTCTTCGAGCTCGCCTTGGGCGGGGAGGTCGGGTCGTTCACGACAGAAGACCAAGAGCTCGTTCGACATCGGACTGTTCCTTCGTGAGGGGTGTTTCGACGCTCATGCGGCGCGAGCGAAGGTCTGTGCCCACGGCGGCGCATCGGGCAGGCCGAGCCAGCTGCGCTCGCCCTTGGTGAGCGCCATTACGACGGCGCCGGTGACGCCGCCCTCTTCGAAGCTGCCCTGGTGGAATGCGACGAGCTCGGGCGGGATGCCGTCGACGTAGAGCGTCTCGTGCTCGCCGAGCCGCACGGTGCGGTCGCCGCGGTAGCCGGCGCGGCGCAACGATTCGGCACTGGGCTGCGAGCGCAGATCGGCGACGACGTGGAACGACGGGCCGCCGACGGGATCGATGTAGCGATAGCCGAGCGCGTAGATGCCGAGCTTGCGATCGTTGAGCTTGGCCCACATCCAACCGTGCGGCGCGGTCCACGGTCCTTGAACCACCACACCATGGTGATGCGCCGTCTGCGGCGCGCCGGCATGTGCCTGATGCTTGAGCGCGACCTTGAGAACGATGTTCATGATCACGAGCGAGACGAGCGTGAACATGAGCGCGCGCCCTGCGACGGCGATCGGGTCGCCGGCGACGGCGCCCATCACGAGCCCGCCGACGCCGGCGCTGACGAAGACGGCGCCGAGGGTCCCGAACGCGACGCCGAGGCGACGACCCATCCCCGCGTTCTCGGGGAGGAGCGTCGCGCAGTAGATGCCGAGGCCGTAGCCGACGACGATGGGGAGGATGAGCCCGACGGCCGGCAGCCCGCTCAGCGAGAGGACGAGCGCGGCGCCGGCGGCGATCCACGCGTTCTTCTGCGACGGCGCGAGCGCGACGTTCAGGCGGCTCAAGCCGATCGCCACCGCGCCTGCGAGAAGGCCTCCGGCTGCGGAGGCGGCGCGAAGCGAGAGGCCGATGTCGTCGATCGCGCGGACCGCGACGAGATCCGCAAGCGAGTCGAAGCTGAGCAGCAAGCCAGCCGTCGCGCCCGCAACAAGTGCCTTCGTTCCAGCGTTCATGGGACCGTCTCCTCGGCAGGGGTGGTTGGGCGATTGGGTGCGCCCGCTGACTACCTTTCTACCCGTCAGCGCACCGTTTCCCTATCCGGGTTGCCGAGCGGAAATTGCTAGGCGGTTTCATGCGCTTGGGCCTGATCGCCCAAGTTGGCTTCGGGTTTTGGGCCGGGGGCCGGTAACCCGATCAGCGGTAGACGAGACGATCCGTGCGGGTCCAGTAGGGCGGTCGCGGCGGTGAGGTGGGGTTGAAGTCCTCGGGCTCGACCGACCACGCAACTCATCGCTTCGTGCGTGATCGGTCTGTCAGGCTGTCGGCCCGCTCTGCACGCTGCTCTCGCCGCGAAAACGAAAGGGCACGCTCCGTGCACTGACGCGCAACCGTGCGCCCTCTGCTCGTCTTCGCCGCATCCGCGACCGCGCTCCTTCTCGCCGCGCCGCTACGGGCAGACACAGACGATTCTGTCATGGCGATCCAAGCCACCCAGCCGGCCGAAGGGCAGATCGACGTGCCGGTCGACGTGCGGCTCCGCGTCTTTGTCCAAAGCCAGGGCGGCGGCTCCGACGACTACTCAAACCCGGAGCTGCAGTTGTTGGAGAACGGATCGCCGGTCCTCGCGGCTCAGCGCACGCTTCCCGGCAACCCTCCCGTCTTCGTTCTCTTGCCGCACGCACCGCTCACCGCAAACACTTCCTTCGTCCTGGAGATCCGCGGTCGGGATGGCGACGACGAAGAAGCGCTGACGACGGTGACGTTCACGACCGGGTCGACCACGACACCAGCGGTGACCGAGTTGCCGGCGCTCGAGCTGCTCTCCGCGCGCCATGATCTCGATGCGCATGGCGACGGCCATGAGCTCAATCACGTCGACTTTCGCATCACGCCCGCGATCGCGGATCCTGCTGGGCTCTCGCTGGTGCGCATCGTGAAGGACGACTACGGCATTTTTTCGTTCCCGATCGGACCAGCCGATCCGATCGAGGGGTCTGCGGGCGTCTTGGGAGCAGAGGACCAAGACGTCTGCCTGCGCGCGGTCCACGAGAGCGCCAACGGCGAGGTGCAGATGTCCGAGCCGGTGTGCATCACGCCGGAGCTCTCCGGAGGCTGCCGTTCGTCGCGCGGCTCGATGCCGAGCGGGCTCTGGGGCTTCGCGCCGCTGGCGCTCGCGCTCCTCGCGATCCGTTCGGGGAGATTCTCTCTCAGAGGCTCGAAGGGCCACTCAACGGCTCCAGGCTCGGCCAAGCGAACGTGAGCTCGCCGCCGATTGCGAGGCTGCTCCAAAGCGGCGCCAATCGCTCGAGCTGCGTGACGACTCGTTCGACGCGCTCTCTGTCCTTCTCGGTGAGCGACATCTGCGGGCTGGGCCGCGATGGGTCGGGCCGCTGTCCGTGCCGGCGCCTCCACGTGAGATCGCAGATGGCCGCTAGACGCTCGGACGTCTCCATGTCGCGGCGAGCTGCATCGTCGGCATCGCGGAGCGACGCCTCTTTGCGCAGCTGCTTGCGTCGCTCGCGCGATCGGTCCCTCGCGCTGCCGTGGGCAGACGTCTCCGAGATGAAGCCGCCGCCCCCGCACGCGGCCCTTCCGTAGACGCCCGCAGTCAGGCCGAGCTCCGCCTCGACGACGTAGTGAACGAGGTCGTGCGGAATGTGGCTGTCGAACCCGGGCGCGGGATGCATCACCTGCGGGTGCTTGCCGGCGACCTGAAGGATGACGGCGTAGCGGCGTTCACCTGTGCGACGGAAAGTGACGTTCATGACGAGCTCGAGGCGGTCGGCCGGAAGCGCACCGACGCGCTCGTGCATGCCATCTGACGTGGACCTTGTCCCAAACGACGCGCGAACTTGCGTGACGCGACGTTCTCGGTGGCCGGATGCGCCAGCTAGGAAGGACGTCAGGGGGCACGCGTATCGGGCCACGATGAAGCCCTTCGGAAAGCCGTTCCTCGCGCTCACGCTGGCCGCAGCCGTCGTCGCCTGCGGCGACGATTCGTCGGACGACGGCGGTGGCGGAGATCCCTCGAGCAGCAGCTCGAGCTCGACCGGCGAGACGGTAAGCAGCACCTCGACTTCGAGCAATACCTCGACCTCGGCCGGGGGTTCCGCCTGCCAGGACGACTGTCGGCAGGGCGAGGTGACATGTACGGACGGTCAGGCCCTGAATTGCGCGCTGACGCAGACGCCCGACGGCGCGTGTTACGTCTGGCAGGCGCCGCAGAGCTGCACGCCATCGAACGCGTGTCTCATGGGATCGTGCATCGACGGCACCGGCTGCGAGAACACGCCGGTGATCTGCGATGACCCACCGATGACCGAGTGCATCGATCCGAACACCCTCCGTGTGTGGGACACGACCGGCCTCTGCGGCGACGGCCAATGCTCCTACGAGCAGCACGATATCGACTGCCCGAATTGCCCGAGCTGTGACCCGTGCGAGAGCGTGACTTGCGACAACCCTCCCTCGGAATGCTTCGCAGCCGCGGGAACGTGCACGGCGGGCTCGTGCAGCTACGGATTCGCCAATGGTGCTACATGCGACGATGGCGACGCGTGCACGCTGGACGACTCATGCGATTCGGGCGTTTGCGCCGGGACGCCGATGAGCTGCGCCCACAGCTGCGAGGCGGGCACTTGTGTCGGCCTTTGGACGCCGACGTCGGTCGCCGCTTGCCCGGAGGAACGATATGACCACAGCGTCATTTGGACGGGCACGCACATGATCGTCTGGGGAGGAGACGCCGGCGGGGCAGGCAACGTCCTCCTCAACACGGGGGGGCGCTACAACCCGGCGACCAACAGCTGGGCCTCAACGTCTCTCGTGGGAGCACCAAGCCCCCGTTTCCGCCACGTCGCAGTATGGACGAATGCGGAGATGATCGTGTGGGGCGGCTATGACGGCACAGGCTTCGACACGGGCGGGCGATACAATCCGGCGACCAACACGTGGACTGGGATGTCCACCACCGGCGCGCCGCCGACCTCGGAAGAGGATCGTGGGGTCTGGACCGGATCGGAGATGATCGTCTGGAGCTTCGGCGGCGGAGGCAGGTACAGCCCGGCGTCCGACACTTGGACCAACGTGCAGACGGCGGGCGCGCCGTCTGCACGTCACGATCACACCTTGGTTTGGACGGGCTCCGAGATGATCGTCTGGGGCGGTTTCTCGTCGCCAGCCAACACGTCGCTCGACACCGGCGGTCGCTATCACGCGGGATCGGGCATGTGGACCAACACCTCGACGCTCGGAGCGCCCGCCGCACGCGGAGGTCACACGGCCGTGTGGACCGGCACCGAGATGATCGTCTGGGGTGGTTACGACGGTGGAGGCCAGGCTCTGAACACCGGTGGCCGGTACAACCCCGTGAGCGACACCTGGACCGCACTACCGACCGCGAATGCGCCCGCGCCGCGCTTCGAGCACACCATGGTGTGGACGGGAGCCAACGCCATCGTGTGGGGGGGTATCGCGTCGAACGTCTGGAGCAACACCGGCGCGAGCTTCGATTCGGTCACAGGCGCGTGGACCACGCTGACGCTGACCGGCGCGCCGTCCGTGCGCTCGTCACACTCCGCGCTGTGGAGCGGGTCCGAGATGATCGTTTGGGGCGGCACCGCCAGCAATTCGCCGCTCTTCACCGGAGGACGCTACGCGCCTTGAGGCTTCGGCGAAGGCGCGCATCCTTCGCCGAAGCCATGGTGTAACGCACCCAGGGATCTCGCGTCTATGACCGGGAACGCTCGCCGATCACGCAGAACCCGTTGCCGAACGGATCGCTGCAGAACGCGGCTGGCTTGGGGCCTTGCGTCCGGAACTCGTTCTCGATCGCGCCGCCCTGCTCGCGAATCTTGTCGAGGACTTCGTCGAAGTCCACCACGTGCAGGTCGAGGTGGACCGGCGTCCAATGTCGCTCGTAGCGGCGCTGCTCCGGGCTGCCTGGTGAGGGCGTGGTGCCGGCTGCCTTCGCGTGCATGCACACGGTGACGTTGTTGCCGTCGAGGACGGCCATGGTCGGAAACGGACGAGCCTTCTCCACGAAGCCGAACACCTCACGATAGAAGCGCAGCCCGGATTCGAGATCCGAAACGTCGATGCTCACATGGACCTCGGCCCTGGTTGCTGGCTTCCCGCTCTTCATCGGCTCGCTCATGGTGTCCCGAGAGGATCTTCGATCGACCGAGAAAGCAAGGCCGTCGAACGGAGGCATCTCGCTGCTAGGCTGCACCCATGCGTCGCTCGTTCGATCTCACCAGCAGCACAGCTCTTTCGCAGCTGTTCGTCTCGAGCTTGGCAGTCGCTGCCGCGGCGTGCGCGAGCGAAGCGCCGCCGGTGACGCAGCCGGAACGCGAGACGGGGCCGCTCCACGTACGCGTTCGACCAGACCCGGCGCTCGTCGCCTACGCCGCGGAGTTCAAGGGCGTCGCTTTGGCAGGGGCGTTCCCCCGGGGGTTCGAGCTCGTCGGGTTCGTCGACTACGAGCAGGAGCTCGTCTGCACCCCCGGCCCGTGCAAGCCGGAGTGGGCAGCGCGCGTGCCCGACGGCTGGACGCGCGCCGTCGTCGTGAAGAAGGGCGAGGAGGAGCTCGTGCTCCGGGCCCACGAGCTTGCGCCGATCATCGAGGACGTCGACACTCCGGCCGAGGCTGCGCTCGTCGCGCGCCTCCATCTCTCGCGGGCCGCCACGTGCGCCGAGCTCACGGCGAATGAGCTTGCCTGTGCCGAGGGAAGCGCGCCGGACTCGATCCCCGTCCGCACGACCCAGGGCATGGAGGTGGCGACGTTTGGCCCACAAGAAGTATGCCCCGGCTCAGAGCATTCGGATCGAAACGTGTTCGGGCTCGGGGTCGTCACGGTGAAACCCGACCTTGGGGTCCAGCGCGGAGGTGGGCCGCTCAACCAAGCCGTTCAGATCGAAGCCATGGGACAGGTCCGCTGCTACTACCCCTCGCGCGGTCGCATGTTCGCCGGCTACGTCGACCTGCCGCCCGAGCAGACCGAGCTCGAGTACTACGTCCGCGCGCACCGGCAGGAAGCAGCAGCCGTCGTCGCATTCGAGCGCCTCGCGACGGAGCTCGATCGGCATGGTGCTCCCTCCTCCCTCGTCGAGGCCGCGCGCTCTGCAGCCGACGAAGAGCGCCGCCACGCCGCGATGTTCCGGAGCGAAGCCGAAGCGCTGGCCGCCGCGCGCGGCGTAGCCGTCGAGCTCGACGGCCACCGCCCGCCCGAGCTGGCCGTGCGCTCGCTCCATGAGATATTGGTCGAGAATGCGACCGAAGGCTGCGTCAACGAGACGTATGCCGCCGTTGTCGCCACGTACCAAGCTGCGCACGCGCCGACTCCGCGGCTTCGGACGATCCTTCGGTCGATCGCCGCCGAGGAGCAACGCCATGCCGCGCTCGCGCACCGCGTTCATCAATGGGGCATGCGCACACTGGTCCCTGATGAGGCGCGGACGATCGAGCGCGCTCTCGAAGACGCACGCGAAGACCTGCACGACCGCATGAACGCTACCGAGCAGGGCCTCGCGCTCGGCGAGCCCGAGCCGCCCCTGGCCATCCTCGCATTCGAGCACGTCTCGGCCGCGCTGCGCGCAGCGTAGCCGCCGCACCGTGGTGTAGGCTGCGTGGCCTGGTGAAGAAGCCGCCCCCCGCCAAGAAGCCCGCCAAGAAGTCCCCCGCCAAGAAGACAGCAGAGAAGGCGCCGGCCAAGAAGCCGCGTGTCTTCGCTATCTCGTTCGCGAGCGTCTACCCGCTCTACATCCAGAAGGTCGAGGCGAAGGGCCGGACCAAGGCAGAGCTCGACGAAGTGCTCGCGTGGCTCACGGGCTACAAGGGCGCCGCTCTGAAGCGCGTCATCGACACCAAGGTCGACCTCGAAGGTTTCTTCGCGAAAGCTCCGCGGCTGAACCCGAACGTGGGCCTCATCACCGGGACCGTTTGCGGCGTCCGCGTCGAAGAAGTCGAAGATCCCTTGATGCAGAAGATTCGCTACATGGACAAGCTCGTCGACGAGCTCGCGAAGGGAAAGAAGATGGAGAGCATCCTGCGCGGGTAGGCCGCCGGGTCGTGGCTACGCGTCGCCCATTCCGTCGTCCGCCGTGTAGAAGTTGATGCGCAGGCTCTGGGTCACGGCCTGTCCCGAGGTGTCCTCTACCCCCTTCTCGATGTTGAGCGTGTGGTTGAGCATCGGGAGCATGTCGGTGGCGGGAGTGATGGTGACCTCACCCAGGCGAGCCGAGATGGTGACGTCGAGCAAATTGCCGTCGGCGTCCTCCAGGGTGATCTTTTCTCGCGCGCTCGTCAGATCGATCGGCTCCGAGAACTCGACGACGAGCGACGATGAAACGGGCACGTCTTCGCTGATCGTCGTGTCCGTTCCGTCTTGAGGCTCGATCTCTGCGACCGCCTCACCGTCGACCTCGGCGCGTATCCCGATGATCTCCGGTCGGGTTTGATCGGACTCGCAGCCAGCGGAAGCCCCGAGTGTCGCGGCAAGGAACAAAGCGAGTGTCATCGTCTTCATCGGGCGGATGATGGGCCCACCTCGAACAGAGGCCCACTTACATCACGCTTACATCCGCTGGGCGCGAGGAATTCGCAGGACGAGCAAGGCGGCGACAATCTCCGCCGCGGCTGCCGCGGCGAACAGCCCAGGGCCGCCGAGCGCGTCGAAGCCCACGCCGGAGACCGCGAATCCGACGAGACCTCCGGCGCCGAACGTCACCGCACCGAAGAGCCCCTGACCGCGAGCTCGCCGCTCCGGTGGAATGGTCCGAGCGAGGAACGAGACGGCTGCGATGTAGAACGCTCCGAACGTCAGACCGTGGAGGAGCGAGAGTCCCACGATCGCCATCGCGCTCGTGGCAAAGCTCATTCCGAGCCAGCGAAGCGCGCTCGCCGAGAACGCCAGTCCGAGCACCGCCCCCTCGCTGAGGCGCTGCAGGGTACGCGGATAGAGCGTCATCACCACGATCTCGGCCGCCACTCCGAGCGCCGCCGCGCCGCCGACGACCGACGTCGGCAGCCCGAGCGCGCGGACATGAAGTGCAAGCGATCCGTGGAAGGGCGCGCACGCGATCCAGTGAAGCGCGCTCGCAGCGAGCAAGTAGAAGAGCCCGGTCGAGAGCGTGGGCCGGATCGCTTCGGCGAGGCTTGCTCGAGCGATCCGCGTTCGGATCAGCGTCGCGAACGCAGCGGCACCGAGCATCAAGCCGAGCGGCACGAGGAGCACTACCCTGTCGAGCTTCGGGACGAGCAAGCCGACCGAGAGCGACGCAACCACGAAGCCGAAGGAGCCGAAGATCCGCAGGTGCGAGTACGACGCGCGCGCTTCTCGGACGGCTTCGAGCGCGAGGCTGTCGATCAGAGGGACGATCGACGTGACGAAGAGCGCATACGCCGCCATCGCCAGCGCGTACGTCGCGAAGGCATCTGCCGCGAGGAGCGTCGAGAATCCGAGCGCCGCCCCGACGCTCGCCAAGACGAGCGAAGCGCGGTGCGCGCTTCGACGATCGGCCCACGAGCAGAAGAACGCCGGCGCGAACATCGCGAACGCCGGCTGGATGGCGAGCAACAGACCGATCTCGGTCGGCGAGAGCCCCTGCTCCTCGAGGTACCCCGGCAGAAACGGGAGCGTGACTCCGGTCGCGGCGAAGTATGCGCCATACACCGCCGCGAGGGGGGCGAGCGCGCGGAGCGGCCGGACCGGCATCGAGGGCGATGCCTTAGCAGATCCTTTGAACGGAACCTGCCGGGCCGGGCACGGGGAGGTGACACGTTCGCTCGACCCAAGGAGCCCTGCCATGGTTTTGCGCTGCCTTTTCCCGATGTCGATCGTCCTCCCGCTCTTGGCGGCTTGCTCCGGCGACGAAACCGAGCCGAAGCCCGAGCCCGAAGAGCTGCTTCTGCCACCTCCCGAGGGTCAAGGGGTGCAGTTCAAGATGACGACGACGATTCCGGGCGGAACCGAGGTCGAGCACTGCCAGTTCGTGCGCGCCCCCGCCGAAGGGCTGAACGTGAACCGCGACGAGATCAAGTTCACGAGTGGCAGCCATCACGTCCTTCTGTACCTGACGTCGTATACCGACATACCGGCGGCGGGCGAGAGCGGGGTGGACACCAGCGGTGTCTTCGACTGTTCGGACGGCGTCTTCGAGTGGAACGTGTTGAACCTCATCGCGGGGTCGCAGAACGCGACCGGCGGATCGATCGTGAGCTTCCCGAGCGATGTTGCAATGAAGGTCCCGCCGAACGCGGTGCTCTTGATGAACGTGCACTACGTCAACGCGAACCCCGAGCCAATCGAGCCCGAGGTCCGAATCAATGTTCATACAATCCCCGACGAGCAGGTGAAGGTCGAGGGCGGCATCCTCTTCTTCTTCAACCCGCTGATCCGCGTCGACGCCTTGGGCACCGGTCTGGCAAAGATGTCATGCCCGCTGCCGCACGACATCACCCTCGGCAATGCACAGTCGCACATGCACCGCCGCGGAGTGGACTACGAAGCGGTACACATCGCGCCCGACGGGTCGCGTCAGTCGATCTACGAAAACACTGCGTGGGAAGGTGTGCCGGTCAAAGAGTGGGACCCCGCGCTTCCGATTCCTGGGGGCAGCCGCATCGAGTACTTCTGCGGATACGAGAACAGCGAGGCACGCACGGTCTACCAGGGACCGAAGTCGTCCGACGAGATGTGCATGTTCATCTCGTCGTACTGGCCGGCCAAGCCCGAGGTCTCGAACTGCGCGACGGATCCCGAGGACGTCGAGAACACCCAGAACCTCAACGCGAACTGGGTCGGTAACGGGACCGCCACCTGCGCCGAGACGCTCGTGTGCATTCAGCAGATCGAGCCCGAGGGCGAGGACGGTTTTCTGCATGGTCTGACGGACTGCGTGCTCGCGTCCCGTCCGGAGTCGAGTGAAGTCGTCTCGAACGGCGTTCGGTGCCTGCTGACCAAAGACGACCCCGGAAACGAGTGCGGACCGGAGATCGACGCGTGCGTGAGCGAGCCCTAGCCCGCATCAAACGTCGTCCTCGCTCGCGTCGTCCCCGGCACCGGGCCCATGCCCGTGGATGAGATCCTCGGTGTCGTCGAGGAACGCAGTCAGCGTATCCACGAAGTATTGCTGATCGAGCCACTGGCGCCGAAGGACCGTGCCGAAGATCCAGTCGCCGTCGCTGTCGAGCGCGAGCTTCGCCGCGCCGTTGAACTCCGAGTCGTTGTGCTCGAGCGCGTGCTCGAAGTCCATCTCGAGCTCCGGGTAGACGAACAGCTCGACCTCATCGTCCGAAACGATGACGTTGAGGAGCGGGTACTCGGGCTCTTCGTCGTAGTCCTCGACGGTGATGTGAAAGGACGCGATGTCGCCGTCCTTACCCTCGAGCCGAAAGCCGGCTCCGCTCACCCACGAGATGACCTCGTCGAGCGTTGGCTTCGGCGGCTCTTTCGCATCGGCATCGGCGGACATGGGCCGGCATCGAAGCCGGGACACGACGCGAGATCAAGCGGTGCGTGAGCGCGCCCGCGTGCTCCGAGCCACCACCGCGGCGCAGGCGGCGAAGAGGATCATGCAGCACCATTGCGCCGGGGTCAGTCCGGCGTACCGCACATCGGATCCGGGGCCTTCGTGCGCGCGAAGGAAGTCCATGAGCCAGCGCGCAGGCGCGTACGCGAGGGGCACGGCCACGACATAGAAGCCGACCGGTCGCGTGCGCCGCCACGCGGCGACGACGAGCGCCGCCAAGAAGACGGTAAACAGGAGCTCGATCGTCCCGAGATCGTAGCGAGGCGCATTCCCGTGGCGAAGCTCGATGCCGAAGGGCAGCGTGTCGGTGTCGGCGGGGTCGTAGGGTCCATACTCGACGGCGAGGAGCGAGCCTGCCTCGGCGCGGATGCCCGGGTGATCGTGGGCCATCGCGCACCCGGCGCGTCCGAGGATCCACGCAATCGGAAAGACGCTCATGACGACGTCGGCGAGCGGCAGGATCTTCTCGCGTCGGAGGTGTCGGAAGAGCAGCGCTCCGACGAGCGCTCCCGCGAAACCGCCGAAGGATCCCTGGCTCTCCCAGATCGCGAGCAGCCGCAGCGGCTCGACGACGGCCTTCTCGGGGGCGTAGACCAGCTTATCGAGGACATGTCCGCCCACGAACCCGAACGCGAGGATCCACGTCGTGAAGGATCGAAGCTTGTCGCGGTCCACGCCGACAACCCGGGCGCGATGGTCCGCGAGCGCCGAGCCCACGATGACGGCTGCAGCGGCCGTCACTCCGAACGGGTGCAAGGTCACCGGTCCCACCTCGAGGGCGGGCACGTGAACGAACGGGATCATCGACCGACCGAGACGTTCTCGACACCGGCACGGCCGGCACGTTCGGTCGCGGCACACGACCGCGACGAGAGGACGACGAGTGCCGCGAGCAGAATCCCGCACGCGATCGTGTGAAGTCGCGTCCGTCGCGCGTCGAAGCGTGCAAGCAGTCGCCCGACAGTTCGCTCGGAGACGCCCAGCTCGCGCGCCACTTCCGGGCGCGTGAGCTCGTGCGCCCGAGCGAGAACCGCCGCCTCGAGCTCGTCCGAGGGAACGGCAGCTGCGAGGGCGCGAAGGTCGGAGCGAGCTACGAGCGTTTTGCAGGCGCGGGCGCCCGACGGCGCGACCGCCACGTCGAGCGCGCTCGGGTCCACCGCTGGAGCACGGCTCGAGGCGCGCAGCTCGTCGATGGCGAGACGGGTGGAGGTCTGTCGCAGCCACCCGCCGACCGTGCTCGGCGACTCGGTCCAGGGCCCGACGTGCCAGAGTCGAAGAAACGTCTCCTGCACGACCTCATCGGCGGCAGCAGACCGCCCGAGGATGCGCCGGCACCGTGCTCGAACGGCTGGTAGGTGCCGCGCGTAGGCGGCCTCGAAAGCTGGCTTTTCCGTCATCACCCGCATGGACGGGGCGGCACCCTCGATCCGGCCACGAATCTCAAACCAAGGAGCAGCGGGTTCGTTCCCGGTGGGCGGCGGCTGATCTCAGTTCCGCGCTTCCACGGCCTCGATCGTCTTGTCGAGGCCGTGATCGAGCACGCGCCTGCCGACCGTGTGAACGACATACTCGAGGAGGCGGCCCTTGAGGTTCTTCCCGTCTCGCTCCACCACCACGTCGAGGTCCGTCAGACCATCCGGCCGCCGCGTGAAGCTGTACGTCTGACGAGAGCGGTTTCCCCAAACGTTGGAGTCGGTCGTCGTCATGACCACCCGGTTGGGCTCGGACCAATCGTAGTGGAGACGCTCCCAGATCTTCGGGTTGCCCTCGGTGACGTCGGCGTGGTTTGAGCCTCGGTCGTGCACCTTCAGGTAGTTGTCGCTGCTGAGCGGAAAGACCTTCCCTCGACCCGGCCCGAAGTCCACGATGGCGGCGAGGAGCTGCTCCGGCGTCGCGCGCGTGGTCTTGTGGAACTCGATCGTATGCATGCGTTCGCTCCCCTCTTGGTACGCACTACCTAGAAACACGTTTCGTACCAGCGCGCCCCGTCCCACCGGGCTCGAGCTACTGCGCGGCGATGTGACCGGTGTGGCGGATGCGTTGCACCACTAGCGGTCGAAGACATACGCCGCCATCGAGAGTCCACGGTGAGAGCCGGCGTGGACCTGACGTCCGACGTTGTCCGAGCTCATGTTCTTGCTCGCTGCTCCTGCGACGACGAGCAGCGGCAGGAACCGCTCCCCGCTGCCGTGCACGGCGTGGATGTCGGGATGGTCGCGGAACCGTGTGAGGCCGCGAGCGCGTGCGTACGGTGCGGACCCGGTCACGAGATCGGTCACCCAATCTTGAAATCGCTGGCTGCGCTCGCCGAGGATGTCCGGAGCGTTCGGGTCGCGCTCGATCCGCTCCTTGTCGGCGACGTCGTAAGTCAGGCTGCCGCACCCGATGACGAGAAAGCCTTCGTCTCGGAGCGGCTCGATCGCGCGGCCGACGGCGAAGTGAAGCTCCGGATCGAGCGACGCATGGAGCGAAAGCTCGACGACGGGAATGTCCTTTTCCGGGAACAAGATCCGGAGAGGCTGAAGCGCCTCGTCGCTCGCGACGCGCTCGGAGTCCACCGCCGCTTTCAGCTTGACGTAGAGCAGGTGCTCGATCACCTTGCGCGCCAGCTCGACGTCGTTCGCCATCGTCACGCTGAAGGCTTGCGCCACGAAGCCGGAAGAGACGAACAGGATGGCGCGCGGCGACGCGGCGCGGAGCTCGGGCGCGAAGCGACGAAGGAAGGCGTTCGAAGGATCCGCGGCGTCGGCGTAGAGCGCGGGCACCCCGTGGCCGATGAAGCAGGCGGGCTGTCGGCTCAAGCCCCTCCGCCGTTGCATGCGAGCCGCTCGTCCGTCTCGCACTGCTCGTCGTAGAACCTGAAGCCGATGCCCGAAGGCGCCGAGGGTGCGAGGTCGAGCTCGATCGTCTTCGGATTCCCGGTGCCGGGGACCCACCGCACGATGAAGTCGACGCTGTCGAACTCGAACGGGACATCCGTGCCATCGAACCGAACCGCTCGGAGCGACGCCGGATCGTTGCCAACGACGTGAATGCCTAGATCAGGCATCGTCGCGTCGATCCGCCCATCGACCGGAATGACGAACGTGCCTGCGCTCGGGATCTCACATCGGCTCGTCGTACAGCTCGGGGCCGTTCCGTTGAAAGTGCACGCGCCAGAGGAGCAGAAGTCGAGCATCAGGAGCGAGGGACAGGCCGACGGCCCCTCGTCGCAGTCATCGCCGCCATCGTCCGAACCGAAACAACCGGCCTGAGCGACGACCAACACACAGGAGAAGAAGGGAAGGAAAGCTCGCATCGGCGAAGAATAGCGCGAACTATCTTCTGCGGGTCAGGCGAAGGCTGCTGTTCCTGCATCGCCGGCGGCTGCCCGATGTAGCGCGCTCTCCGCAGAAACCACCGCCCGCGGCCGCTGTCTTGCGCGCCCGTTTTCGGTGTGACTTGTTGGCACTCAAACCACCAAGGGCTCCGAAGACGCGTGGTACCTTCGATGGGCCGGCACCGCCGGCTTCGACGCATGCAAAACGGACGGGTCATCGCGGGGAAGTACCGCCTCATCGAGCCGATCGCGGCGGGTGGGATGGGCTCCGTCTGGCGCGCGAGGCACCTGGATCTCGAGATCGACGTCGCGGTCAAGCTCATCGCCGCAGGCCACGGCGACGACGAGCTCACCCGCGAGCGGTTCAAGCGCGAGGCCCGCGCCGCGGCACAACTGAAGAGCCCGTTCGTGGTCGCGGTCCTCGACTATGGCATCGAAGCTGCAATTCCCTACATGGTGATGGAGCTCCTCGACGGCGAGGATCTCCGTGCCCACCTGGATCACCGCGCGAAGCTCGAGCCGGCGCGCGTCCGCGGCATCATCGAGCCGATCGGAAAAGCGCTCCGCGCAGCGCACGCGGCCGGGCTCGTCCATCGCGATCTCAAGCCCGCCAACGTGTTTCTGTCACGTTCGGGTGCCGAAGAGATCGTAAAGGTCCTGGATTTCGGGATCGCAAAGGAGCTCGATCCCGAGCGTGGCTCGCTTCGCACGAAGACGAGCGTGCTCCTCGGCTCACCTCTTTACATGAGCCCGGAGCGCGTCCGCGGTGACGCCGTGGATCATCGGGCCGATCTCTGGTCGCTCGCGATGATGGCGCTCGAGATGTTGACGGGCGTGCACCCGTTTCGAGGCGCTTCCGTCGAGCAGATCCTGCAGCGCGTCTCTACCGATCCGATTCCGAGGCCTTCGGAGCTCGGCGTGCCGAGCCGAGGGCTGGATGCGTTCTTCGCGCGGGCGTTTCATCCGGACCCTGACGCTCGCTTCGCCTCGGCCACCGACCTCACGCGGGCATTTGCCGACGCGGTCGATCAACCTGCCGCCGCGGTGCCGGCGCGTGGGTTGGCCCGCGACGGCGATACATTGGACATCGCGACAGGGTCCGCGCCCGCGCAGCAGAGGTTGAAGCCCTCCCGGCCCTATCGGGCGTGGATTGGCGTCGGGCTGGCGGCGATCGTGGTCGTGCCGGCCGTCGGGTATTGGTGGAGCGCGCCCAGCGCGGTGCCGGTCGATGCTTCGGCACCAGCCGCGATCGCGTCGACGAGCGCCGTGGCTGAGCCGATCCCGCTTCCGGCGACGAGCGCCGCCACGAAGGTCGAGGACGTTCGAGCCACCGAGCCGTCGTCCTCGCCGCCGGCATCGACGCCGGCCTCGAGCGCGAGCGCTGCTCCGACCGCACGGCCCGCCGCGCGTACGACGCAACAGCGACCGGCGGCCGCGCCTCCTCTGCCATCGACGGCACCTGCGGAGCCGGCGATCGATCCCACCTTCGGCGTGCCCGTCCGCAAGAAATGAAAGGGATCGCTCTCGCGTCGCTCCTGGTCCTGAGCTCGATCTGCGCCGCGGATCCGAGCAGAGCCCAAGCTGCGCCGGATGCCGACCTCGGCGAGAAGGCCGTCGAGATCGGTCGCGACGGGTTGGCTCTCTTCGAGAAGGGCGAGTTCGAGGAGGCGCGCGCGCGCTTCGCGGCGGCCGACGCGCTCAGCCCGTCCCCGGTGTTTCGACTCTACGAGGCTCGGTGCCTTCGCCACACCGCGAGGCTCCTCGCTGCGCGAGCTGCGTACTCGAAGATCCGCTCGGAGGAAGCAAGACCGCAAGACCCGCGGCCGTGGGGCCAAGCTCGGATCGATGCCCGAGCCGAGCTCGCCGCGCTCGAAGCGATCATACCCGCCGTGCGGATATCCCTCCGTCACGATGAGAAGGCGGGGCAGGCCAAGAAGGCGGTCGTCACGATCGACGAGAAGGAAGTCGAGGTCGACACCCGCATCGAGGTCGATCCCGGCGAGCACGTCGTCGTCGTCACGATCGGTGAAAGGGTGCGAACGGAGCGCTTCACCATTGCAGAAGGCAGCGGCGAGCTCGCGCTCGCAATCGATCTGTCGGCGCCAAAGCCGACATCGCCCGCGCCGCCGGCGGCGCGCGAATCGCCGGAACAAGACGTCCCCCCATCGGTCTACGCCGGTGGCGCGCTGCTGGGATTGGGCGCGGCGAGCCTTGTTGCCGGCGTCGTCACGGGCGCGCTCGCGCTCTCACGATCGGATGAGGTTGTGTCGATTTGCGGTGACGAAGACGCGTGCCCGAAGTCACGACGCACCGAGGTCGAGCCACTCGTCGAGGAATCCATGGCCCTGGGTCACACGTCGACGGGCACCCTCATCACAGGCGGCGCCCTCTCCGTCACCGGATTGATCCTCGTGCTCGTGAAGCCGGGCGGAGCTCCTGCACGCGCCGGTGCGTGGGTCGCGCCGTCCCTCGGCGGACTCGTGATCTCCGGGCGCTTCTAGCGAATGTCGTTCGGATCCGGCAGCACGACGTCCGCACAGTCGCCATCGACTGCGGCGAAATGGACGCCGGCGAAGTCGGCTTGCACAACCGCGCCGCCTTGATACGTGTGAACCGTCAGGCCCACCTCCAGCACCGGCTCGTCGGCGAACAGGGGATCGTCTGGAACGCTCAACGGTGCGCTCCAACCACCGCCTTCATGGTGAAAGAAGGTGTAGGTGGAACCCTGCTTGCAGATCGCGAGCGCGACGCTCCCAGCAGCACCGACGTTGAACTGACCCACGGTGCCGCCGCCGTCTTCTTGTCTCCACGCGACAGCCGCGGCGGCCCCGAGGTAGTCCGTGCGCGTCCAGAGCAGATCGGTTTCGGAGACCCCCGGCATTGCGTTGGGGCGCCTGATCAAGAGACCGCCTCCGTGAGCGTGGTTCATCGGAGGGCTCCCTCGTCCGTTCGTGACCGACAGCTTCGCTGCGACGACGAAGTCACCTTCCGACGCCGCGATCCGCCGATAGAGGAATGGCGCGTAGAAGCCGCTGACATCCCAAGCGGAGAAGGCGGTGCTGGCGCGAAGTCGGGCGCCCATATTCTCGAAGCCGATCGAGGCCTCTGGATCGTCTGGCGGCAGCGGCACGAGATGACACCACCCGCCCCCCTCACCGTCATCGAAGTTATCGCTCGCCTCGGACAGCGTAACGTCACAACCGCCCGTACCACCCTCCCCTGTCGAGGTCGACGATCCGGTCGTGGATGATCCCGACGTCGACGACCCCGATGTGGTCGTCACCGGCGCGCCGCCGAAGCCTTCACCGCCGCCGGGACCTACGCCTCCTGCGCCGCCACCGCCGACGAACTCGGGATCGTTCAAGCACGCGGTACACGCGGCGGCCTGCGACGCGCCGCATAGGAGCGCGATCATCCAGGCCCGGCGTCGTGCGCTCATCGAAGGAGCCCGTGCTTGATGAGAAGCTTTCGCAGGTGGCTTCGCTCGACGCCGGAGACGCGCGACGCCTCGCTCTGGTTGCCGCTCGTCCGCTCCATGAGCGCGAGGAGGTAGGCGCGCGTGAATTGCTCGACGACGACTTCACGCTGTTCCATCAGCGGCCGCTCGAGGTCGACGAGCCCGCGGATCGCCCCGCCCGCGCCGGCCGCGGCAGGCTGATCGTAGGGCAGCCCTCCGAGCGCGACGAACGCCTGAACAGCATTGCGGAGCTCGCGAACGTTGCCCGGCCAATCGTGCATCTGCCATTGCGCGACGACGTCGTCCGGCAAGGCAGAGAGCCCTGCGCTTCGAGCGAAATGGTGGGCAAGCACCGGAATGTCCTCGGGGCGCTCGCGCAGCGCCGGCACGCGGACCGTCACGACGGCGAGCCGATAGTAGAGGTCCTCACGAAAGGTGCCCGAGCGCACCGCCTCTTCGAGGTTTCGGTTGGTCGCCGCGACGACGCGCACGCGCACCTTCGAAGCATGCGTCGCGCCGACGGGCGTCACCTCACCGAGCTCCAGCGCTCGGAGCAGCGTCGGCTGAACGTCGAGCGGCAGCTCGCCGATCTCGTCGAGGAAGAGGGTCCCTCCGTTTGCGGCCTGGAACGCGCCTTCACGAGCCTCGTGCGCGCCGGTGAAGGAGCCTTTCTTGTGACCGAAGAGCTCGGAGAGCGCGAGCTCGCGACTCATGGCCGCGCAGTTCTTCACGACGAGCGGCCCCGAAGCCACGGCGGACCCTTGATGGAGCGCTCGCGCGACGAGCTCTTTGCCGGCCCCCGACTCGCCGGTTACGAGGACGCTGACGAGCGAGCCTTCTAGCCTCGCGAGCGTCGAGAAGATCTTCCGAAGCGCGGGCGAGACGCCCAAGATCCCGCGGTACGCCGTCTCTGCGGCTGCGCGTCCGTCGATCGAAGCGGGATCGGGCTCGATCGCCACCTCGACCGATCCGAGGACGATGCGGCTGCCGGGCGCCAGCAACATCGTGTCGATCCGCTGGCCCAGGTAGAAGGTGCCGTTGCGGCTGTTGAGATCGCGCACCCTGACGCCCTCTTCGCAGAGCGTGAGCTCGGCATGCGCGCGAGAGACCGTGGCGCTCGCGATGATCAGTCCGGCTCCGCTTCCGGCACCCAAGGTGAGGGTGCCGCCACCCAGACGAACGAACGCCGGCTCCGAAGGCGCGCCGAGGACGCGAACGATGACGCCGAGCGGGACGCGGGGCACACGCTCGATGGGGATCGTCGCTTCTTCCCGCGACGGCACCGAAGATCCTCGAGAGACGGTCACCGCCCGAGTCTACCAGCGGTCCCGACCTGGCTGGTGACTCGGTGCCTTGCCCGAGCGCAGAGTGCCGGCTACGAAGGACGCATGAAAGCTTCCGTTTGGCATTTGGCGCTCGGCTTGGCGGCGCTCTGGGTCGGCTGCGGCGACGACACCTCCGGCGAAGGAGGTTCGTCGAGCGGCGGCGGCGGTGGGAGCCAGACAAAAGCGTCATCGACGTCGAGCGCGAGCGGCAGCACCGTGGCGAGCTCGAGCACGCAAGCGAGCTCGAGCACCGGAGACGGCGGCGGCGGCGGGGGCTGTCCGATCCCGGACGTTACCTACGAGAAGGGCTGCCTCACGTTCCAGGGCGCGAGCGCGCTCTGCGGCTTCAGCTCGGACGATACGATCTGCGAGCTCTCGGTCATGTGCGGCCTGTCGACGGATCTCGGCCAGTGCCGGATCAACTGCGAGATGGGGACGACCATCGAGTGCTACGCAGAGGCGGACGTCGCGTGCTTGGCCCAAGCCGCGTGCGCTGCCGACTGCGACGCGCTCGAGGCGTGCGGGTTCATCCTCTGAGCAGCGATCGCCGCTAGGTGCGGAGCGCCGCCCGAAGGCTCGAGAGCTTGGGGTGCTTTTTCGCCCGGCCGATCGCAGCAGCGAGCGCCTTGTCGTCGATGAGCTGCTTCGCGACCGACATCTCCGAGAGAGCCGCCCGCAACTTGTCGACCGACTGCTGCGCGACCTCTTCGGCGGTCCCGAACGCCGAGAGCAGCTCGGGCCACATCTCTTCGTGCTCGGCGCCGTCGGGAACCGCGAGCGCAGGCGCGAACGCTCGGAGATCCAACGCGAGCTGCCTGGTCCCGGCCTCGAGATCGAAGAGGGCAGCCTCCTCGTCGGATGCGCAGAGGAGCCCTTCTCCGTCGCGGGTCAGGGCTGCGGCGTTGTGCTCGATGAGGAGCATGTCGTTACCGTCTTCGTCGAAGATCGTGAACGGCGGAGACGCTTGGCCGTCTTCTCCCGGCTGGTCCTCTTCCCCGTCGCTGATGTAGCCGGCAAACCGCCAAGACCCGTCGGACCGCCGAATGAACGAGCGAACGTCGGGCCTCAACGCGCGCATGTCGAGGACGATCTTTCCCGTGGCGGTCTCACGTACGAAGTCGCCGGCGTCATACGCGTGGATGCCGTTCGCGCTCGTGACGGTGCCGCCGCACTGCTCGCCAGGTGCAAAGGGCGAGAGGCGATACGCCTTGCTCCC
>JBGTSH010000082.1:0-32834 GCA_041940405.1 Polyangiaceae bacterium | reverse complement strand
GGCTGCAGGGCCAGACGCTCGAGAGCTACGTGCGCGACAAGCCGCTCAAGCTCACCGATGCGATCGATCTCCTCACGCCGGTCGCGCGCGCTCTCTCCCGTGCGCACCGCTTCACCGATTCGTCCGCCGCGACGACCATCGCGATCATCCACCGCGACATGAAGCCGGAGAACGTCTTCGTGACGAGCGTCGACGGCGAGCGCGGGGTCAAGATCCTCGACTTCGGCATCGCGCGCGTGCGCGCGGACGCCGGCGCGATGGCGGGAAAGCAGACGCAGGGTGAGGCGCTCAACGCCTTCTCGCCTGCCTACGCGGCTCCGGAGCAATGGCATCCCGCGTCCTTCGGCGGGACCGGGCCGTGGACCGACGTCTACGGCTTCGCGCTGACGATCACCCAAGCTCTGTGCGGCTTTCCTCCGATTCAGGGCGATCTCACGGCGATGATGGGCGGCGCGCTGAACCCCACCTGGCGGCCGACGCCGCGCAACAAAGGCGTGAAGATCTCCGACGCCGCCGAGGCTGCGTTCCAACGCGCGCTGGCCGTCGACCCAAAGGCTCGCACGCAGTCCATCGAAGCGTTCTGGGCGCAGCTCGAGAGCGCGATCGGACGAAAGCCCTCGCTCACGCAGCGTCGCAGCGCGACGAGCCTCGAACAGGAGGTCGCCAAGATCCCGTCGCTCGCGCCCCCGCCGCCGCCGGACCTCGACTTTGCCGCACCGCCGTTGCCGGCGCCGGCGCCGCTGCCGAAGCTCCCCCTCCCCGAGCCGAGCTCGATGTTCGACGACGGCGACGTACCGGCGAGGTTCGACATCGAGGTAAAGCGCTCGGCACCATCGCGCCCGCGCCCTGCGCGCTACGAGCCGCCGGCCGGTCCGTACATCCCGCCGGCGCAGGCCGCGAGCCTCGCGGAGCGCTTCCGCGGCCCTGCCTGGCTCGCGTTCCTGGCGATCGCGATCGGCGTCGCCGACGGCGTCCTCACCCGGTCGGGTGACGTCATATCGTTCGGACCCGTACGCCTCCTGTGGATCGCCGGCGGCATCGGCGTCCTCGCCGTCCTCCTCGCCATCGCGCGCGCCATCGACGACTGAGCCCCGACCAGCAATGACCGTTACCTCCTTCGCCTTCGATCATGACGGTTGCTTCCTCTTGCCGCTCGAAGAGCTGTCTCCCCGCGGCATGAGCGCGGAGCTCGCGAGCGAGCTCGTCTCGCGCAGCCTCTTGTCGAAGCGCGCCGTCGAGCTCTTCGATGCTGCGCTCGCGTGTCTCCACGATCGGCTGAGCGCGCTCCACGCCGCTCTGCCCGGCTCGCACGCGCCGCCGCGGCTCCTGAACGTGCTCGTCATCTCGGACGCCGAGACGACGCGGCCCTTCTTTCAGCCGCTCCCCGACATGAGCGCCGTCATCTACGCGTCGGATCTCGATCCCGAGACGTGCACGCCCGAGAGCGCGGCGTTCCACCTGCTCTTTGCCGAGCGCCTCGGCCAAACCAAGCGCTATGGCAAGGCGCTCCTCGCGTCGCTGCCGTTCCTCCTTTCGCTCGACGACGCGCAGGCGGCAGCGTTCATCCGCGGCGCCGAGAGCGCGACGCGGCCCGACGCCGAGATGCCTCGACGGCTTGCCGCGCTCCTCCCGCGAATCCGCACCCACGTGCTCGCCGAGGGCGCCGGGCTCGCAGGCGCTCCGCCCGAGGGTTGGGGCAAGATCCAAGGAACGGGGCTCGCGATCGATCGCGCCTTCTTTCCGGAGCTCTCGCGTCTCGGCGCGGAGGTCGAGGCCGTCGCCGGCGCGGTCGCGACGAGCTACCTCGAGCGGCAACGAACCCGAACGAAAAGCCACGAGAACGACGTCGTCGCCTTCTTGCGAGATGCGCGTCCGCAGCTCTTGGTGCTGTCCGAGGATGGCGAGACGCTGTGGGATCCCGAGCGCCCGACCGAGACCAGCGCCCTCGCCGGCGCGCTCGCTTCGATCGGCGAGCTGCCGGCAAAGAGCCTCATCGCCGATCTGAAAACGATCGATCGCGTGACGAAGCGGTTCTTCGAAGCGATCGCCGAGCCTTCCACGCTCGAAGTGCCTGTCGAGTCGATGGAGGAAGCGGGCGGGGTCTTCGTGCACCACGAGCGAAAGCTCGTCGCCTATGCGCTGGTGCAGCCCGGCCTGGACGCGCGGGTCGAGGCCGCGCCACCGGTGCATCGCATGCTGCTCGCGGCGCGAACCGCGCACGAGTGGGGGCATCTCGCCGTCGACTCGGGCCTGGTGCCCATCCCGGAGAAGAACCGGCGCCGCTTCGACGAGGCGAGCGACGAGCTGCGCGCCCTCTTCTTGCGCATCTACAAGAAGATGCCGGCGTCCGCGAAGCCGATGCTCGACGAGGAGGTCGCCGAGCTCGAGAAGACTGGCACGCGCATCGAGATGCTGCCCCTGACCCGCATCGAGGACTACCGTTCGAACCTCATCGCGCGGCGCATCCTCCGCCCCGAGGAGCTCGAGGCGTACGTTCGGGTGAACGTACGCTCGCTCGCGGCCGAGCCGATCGGCATCCTCCAGAAGCTCGCGCGCTACGCCTACGAGGGCCAGTACCTCGGCCTCATCTCGATGACGGATCCGCTTTCCTACCTCTTCTCGGGCACGTACCTACGCGAAGAGCTGATCGCGAGCGACTTCGTCAGCGAAGCCGCGCTCAGGGAGCTCTTCGCCCTCGTTCGCACGCTCTGCACCTCGTACGAAATCGACGAGGCGAAGCTGAAGCGCTAGAGGCGCTCGGTCACTGGAGACCGGTGATCCACTCGAGCAGGCACTCTTGCTCGGCTTCGGTGAGCTTCTTGCCCGACGCGGGCATCTGAATGCCGCACGCGGTGGCCGTGACCTTGGTGTACATCAGGCTGTTCTCGGGTGCGGCCGGGTCGACGAGCGTCCCCGGACAAGCCGCCAGCGTGCCCGGCACGTTGACCAGCTTGGCCGCGAGCCCGCTCCCCGGCGTCAGATCGAGATCCTGAGCGTGGGTCGCGGAGTCGTGGCAGTTCGCGGTCGCGCAACGCGCACCGATGAGCGTGGTCTCGACGTCACCGCAACCCGCCGCACCGCCACCGGCGCCGGTGGTGAAAGCGGCGGCGTTCTCGAGCTCACCCGGGCAGGCCATGAGGGGCGCGCCGAGGAAGGCGAGCACGGTGACGACGAAGGCGTGGCGGAGCAAACGTCCTTTGTTTTCAGTAGACATACTGCGGACCTATTTCGAGATGGACGTACTCGTCGAGGGCACCACCCGCAACGAAAGGATCGCCGGGGATCGGCTTGAAAGCGTAGAACCAGCGTGTGTATTCGGCCTGGACGCGCGCCTCGAGGCCGTAGGCGATGGGGACGGTGAGGCCGCCGCCGACGTCGATACCGCCGATGCTCGACTCGCGGAACCGATCGTAGACGGCTCCGGCGTCGATCGCACCGAGGTAGCCGCCGAACGCGGTGATGGCGACCGGTCCGATGGGGAAGCGACCGTCGAGGCCGACGCGCATGAAGGAGTAGGCGACGCTCGGCACCTCGTTGTTGAGCGTCCCGGTGGTCTCCATCGTGAAGACCTCGCGTAGAAACCCGCCCTCGACGGCGAGCACGAACGGCTTGTCCTCGGGACCGGGGATCGGAATTCTGTACTTGAGGCCGCCGCCGAAGCGCATCCACTCCGTGTCGACCTCGGTGCCGTCCTGGGTCTCGCTCGAGATGACCGGCTGGATCCGGAACTCGCCGTGCAGGCCGATGTCGCGCGCGACGATGATCCCGACAGGCGCGACGGGGTACACCTCTGCCCGAGCGGAGATGCCCGGCGTGCCGAACACGCTGTAGTCGCGCAAGTTCGGCGTGATGCCTTGGTTGTAGCCGAAGAAGCGGCCGCCGATGTCGAACGAGACGTTGATGTTGAAGATCTCTTCGCCGTAGATGTTCTCGCGGCGCTCGAACGGCTTGTCAGGCTCGTCGTCCTTCTTCTCTTCGCCGTCCTTCTTCTCTTCGCCGTCCTTCTTCTCTTCGCCGTCCTTCTTCTCTTCGGGCGGCGCGGCCTCGGGCGGCTTCCAGGCGTCGATCATGTCCTTGAGGGCGACCTCGATGTCACCCTTCGTCGCCTTGGTCCCCAAGGTGACCGCCTGATCGATCGAGACGTCGTCCTTGTCCTTCTCGACGACGAGGAGGAGCACCTCTTGGCCGCCGCGCTTGGGCCGAACGAACCCGATGATGGCTGCCTCGGCCCCCATCGAAGCGAGCGCCTTGCCGATTCGCTTCACGATCGGCTTTCGCTTTTCGGGCAGCGAGATGACCAAGCCGAACGGGATCTTTTGCCCCTGCTTGGCGAGCGCCTTGCGAAACTCCTCGCTCGTCTTCACGTCCGCGGTGGACGGTAAGGTGCCGAGGATCTGCTCCTTGACCGCGTTGGAGCGCTGCCCTTCGGTGTAGACGACCACCGGATGCTTCGCTGCGTTGTCCTTCGAAGCGGGCTGCGCGTGCGCCTGGCTGGTCAGGCCAAGCGGCGACACGAGCGCCAATCCGGCGACGGCGAGCAGGGTTTTCAGATGGTTGTGTGCCATAAGGTCGTAGCTGGGGGCATCCTCGCTTACCGCGCGCAACATTGTCGACTGTTTCCCGGCCTCGTTCCTCCCACGTCGGAAAAAATTGCCCAGTCGTTTCTCATGATGGGGACATGACGCTTGGCTGCCTCACCGATCTGCGGCAAAGGGACATGACCATGCCGTACCGCAGCGCCCACTCAGCGATCGCGCTCGCGGCGATCGCGCTGACCGGCGCGCTGTCGCTCGCGGGTCTGGCGGGCTGCCGGCGGGGTGACGCGGGCGCACAGGCCGACGCTTCGGCCAGCGCCGCGCTCGCGAGCGCATCGGGAGACGCCCCCGTCGCGCCCGCCGACTTCGGCAAGAACTCCGTCGCCGAGGCTCTGCCCGAGGGCCGCCCGCAGCTCGGCATCACGAGCTTCGTCGCGATCGTCTACAAGGAGCCGAAAGAGACGGCCAAGCGCATCGGCTACCTGCGCCTCGGCACCAAGGTGCCGCGTTCGGACGAGCCGGTCTCGACCAAGGGCTGCCCCGGCGGCTGGTACGAGATCTCTCCACGCGGCTTCGTTTGCGCCGGCAAAGAGGCGACCACCGACATGGAGAACCCGGTGCTTCGCGCCGCCGCGCGACGGCCGGACCAGACCTCCGCGCTGCCGTATCGTTACGGCTTCGTGCGCGCCGTCCTGCCGCTCTACCTGAAGATCCCCGACCAGGAAGAGCAGAAGAAGAGCGAGTTCAAGCTCAAGGATCACCTCGCCTGGTACGAGGAGAACCGCGCGACCGTCGACAAGGTCTCGCTCGGCGCGTGGGACGTGCCGCTCGACGATCGAGGCGTTCCGATCAAGGGCAAGGCGCTCGGCGAGCTCGGACAGAAGAAGAACTCGCTCGAGGCGGGTCTCGGCGTCATGTTCGGCGGCGAGTCGGACACCGACCCGCCGCCTTTCTGGCTCGAAGGCGGAAAGCGAACGATACCCAACGTCAGCGACTTCGAAGTTCCGGAGTACGCGGTGTTCGCGGACCGAGCCCGCCGGTTCACCGGCCTCTCGCTCATCGGGTCGTTCCCGACGGGCGACGAGAGCTTCGGCCGTCGCTTCGCGATCACCACCGATCTCCGGCTCGCGCCGACGACGAAGCTCAAGCCGGACACCGGATCGCCGTGGCACGGCGTCGAGATCGCGGACCCGTCCGAGCTCCCGTTCGCGTTCGTCCGCGAGCAGGGCGCGGCGCGGTTCAGCATCTCGGGCGGGAGCGCGACGCGCGGCGACGAGCTCGAGCATCGCTCGGTCGTCCCGCTCGGCGGCAAGGTGAAGCGCGCCGACGGAGGCGAGCGCTACCTCGCGACCAAGAGCGGCGACTTCGTCCGCGCGAGCGACGTGGGCGTCGTGATCGCGCCGCGCACCTGGCCCAAGGTGGCCGAGGCCGGCGAGAAGTGGATCGAGGTCAACGTGACCGAGCAGACGCTCGTCCTGTGGGAGGGCAAGCGTCCCATCTACGCGACGCTCGTCTCGACCGGACGCGAGGAGTACCCCACGGTGCTCGGCGAGTTCCGCATCAAGAACAAGCACATCACCGCGACGATGGACTCGAATGAGGCGTCCGACGTCGGCGGCGGGCCTGCGCGCCAGACCGCGAGCGTCGACGACGAGAGCGACGCGCCCCGTCCCAAGGCGGCGAGCAAGAAGAAGGACTCGAAGAAGAAGGGCGACAAGGACAAAGGCAAGAAGGCCGAGGGCGCCCCCGCCGCGATCCCCAAGAAGGGCGACGGCGAGTACGGCGTCACCAAGCGCCGCGGCGAGGGCACCTACCAGCTGCGCGACGTGCCCTACATCCAGTACTTCGCCGCCGGCTTCGCCCTGCACGCCGCCTACTGGCACGACGTGTTCGGCAAGCAGCGGAGCCACGGCTGCGTAAACCTCTCACCCATCGACGCGCACCGCGTGTTCAAATGGACCGAGCCGGCGGTGCCCGAAGGGTGGCACGCGATCAACACCGGCGAAGAGTTCGGCCAAGGAACGACCGTCATCGTCCATGAGTGACCTAGGGTGGGGGCGGCGCCGCGTGCTCGCAGGCCTGGGCGGCCTCGGCGCACTGGCCGCCCTGCCGCTCTCGATGCTCACTTCTGTGGGGCTCACTTCTGTGGGGCTCACTTCTGCGGCGCTCGCTTCGGGGCCCGCGCGCCTGTCGGCCGACAAGCCTTCGCTCTCGCTCGGATCGGGTCGCTCGCTGATCGAGATCGAGGTCCCGGCCGGCGCCTTCGTGTCGATTGCCGTGACCGGACCGCGCGAAGCGCTCCTGGGCTTCTCGCTCCTCGGCGACGCCGCCGCCGCGCTCCGCGCTCGCGCCCCGCTCGAAGAAGACGGCCTCTTGCCGCGCGTCGTCTCGCTCCGGTCCACCGATGACGTTTCTGTCATGATGGCGGTCGTCGACGTCGTCGATCCCGTGGAGGTATCGCTGGTCTGGGCGACCGACGCCGACGACCGTGAGCCGACGCCGAAGGGGCTCAAGGACGGCGTCGAGCCGGCGCGTCCGCTCGTCGGCTTCCCGGTCCCTGCGACCGAGCGAACGGGCTACGGGCTCGCCGTTCCGGGTCGATACCTCTTCGCGCGGATCGACGTCGTCCGATCGCTCATCGCTGCGTTCGAGAAAACGAGGAAGCGCTTCAAGAGCGACCCTATCTACGTCGGCGACGCGAGCCAGTGGGACGGGAGGCGCCCGAAGTCGGACCTCAGCCAGCCGCGCCACATCAGCCACGACGGCGGGTGCGACGTCGACATCGGCATCCCCGCCATCGACACCTTCCCGTCCACGCTCCGCGATCACTGCCGTGGTGTCCGCCTCGAGCCCGAGCGCTACGGTTGCTCGCCCGGGACGGCCAAGGGCGTCGACTTCGAGCGGCTCGCGTTCCTCTTGGGGACCCTGGTAGACGAGGCGCCCGGGCGGGTCGTGAAGGTCTTCCTCGATGACGTCTACCGCCGCGAGGTCGTCCGCGCGGCGCCGAAGCTCTTCGAGAAGCGCTTCTTGAAAGAGGCCGCGCTCACCGCTCTCGGCGAGGACGGCCTGCTCGTCGCGTCACCCTGGCACACCGATCACGTCCACGTCCGGTTCGGCGGCGAGAAGGGCCGGGTGCTGTTCGATGCTTCCGGCTAGCGGTGGCGCGTCTTCAAACCAGTCAGGTCCAAAACGATACCGGGCACGGGCACGGGCACGGCTGATGATTCGTCACATCCTGGCGTGACGGCGAGAGCGAGCGCAGGCGTGGGCGAGCGCGCGGGCGTGGGCGAGCGCGCGGGAGCGCGCAGGCGTGGGCGAGCGCGCGGGAGCGCGCGGGCGTGGGCGAGCGCGCGGGAGCGCGCGGGCGCAACGCTTACCGTCCAACGAGCCGCACCAACCCGCCGATCACGCGATTCAACGCGGCCACGGCCACGGTGCCGGCGCGGAGGTCCGCGTTGCCCAATGCATCCGCGACCTCCAGACACGACAGCGTCTCGCGCGCCGACCCCAGCGCGGTCAGGTACCGCTGCCGCCGTGTCCCGCCTTCCGAACCGCTGCCCTCCGACCGAAGCATCGCGCACCTCCGTTTGCCCCCCGCAGGCAACGGTGCTGCGCGAGGGCTTGCCCGTCGCCGCCGGTGCGCAGAGGTGGAGTCAAGGCTGGCGGCGAGCCTTGGCGAGCCGACACCCGCGCGAAGCGCGGGCTTGGCCTTGACCCACCGAGCACACCGGCAAGATGGGAAGCCCGAGCGAGCCAACCCCTCTCTCGCTCTCTCGCTCTGTCGCTCTCTCGCTCTCGCCCGCGCGCTCGCCCACGCCCACGCCCGCGCCCGCGCCCGCACCCGCTCACAGGATGTGACCAATCTTCAGCCGTGCCCGTGCCCGGTATCGTTTGGAGCGTGACCGGTATGAAGACGCGCCCCAGCGGAGCTCAGTCGAACCGACCGCTCAGTCCCAGAGAGAATCCGCCGTCGGTGACGGCAGCCTGCGGCGCGATCCGAACGTGGTCGCGCGGAAAGAGGGGCGCGATGAGCATCATCGCTGCCCCGGTCGCCATGAGCCCGGTCGCGGCCCATCCGAGGTTCTGGATGTCCTCTGCGCGCGTGGCGAAGTCCTCGGCCGCATCGCCCGGGCAGTACCCGCGTGCGAGGTTGCAGCCCTCATCGAGCGCTTCGGTCTCGAGATCGTCATCCTGCACGACCGCGGCGATCCCCATGCCCGAGCCTGCGATCAAGATGCCGAGCCCGACGCCACCGGTGATCCATGTCGCCGCGCTGAGCCGAGACTCGGAGCGGGTCTTCTTCTTCTTGCGCACGGGCGGCGGAGGCGGCAGGGGCTTCAGCCCTCGGTCCGCCTCGTCCGGCACGGCCTCGAACAGCGGCCGCGGCGCTTCGACGCGAACCGTGACCTTGTGCCCCTCCGGCGAGACATCGATGACCGCCACCCAAGGCTTGGTCTCGGGTGCCGTCGCCTCGATGCGATGCGATCCACCGTCGACGGCAGTGGGCACACCCCACGCGACTTGGGAGAGCTTCGCTCCGTCGAGCCAAACGACGATCCCCGGCAACCTGGCCTCCACCGGCACCTCGATCGTGAGCGTGGAGAGCTTGGGCGCGAGCGCCGCGAGCCGCTCCTCGGCGATCTTCTTGCGATCGTCGCGACTCTCGCGAATCGCGACCGAGAGCGCCTCGTTGAACTTCGCGTGGGCGGTGGCGAGCTTGCCTGCCTGCTCGAGGCACACCGCGAGGTTGAGGAGCGTGCCCCCTCCGGGATCGAGGCGCTGGCTCTCTTCGAGGAGGGGACAAGCTTCGGCGTACTGCCCCTGATCCATCAGGGTGCGCGCGCGATCGAAGAGCGACTGGGCGAGCTTTGGATCACGCTCCTCTTGCGCCCACGCTGCGCTCTCGAACAGGGGCGACGCGACGAGCGTCGAGGCGAGGGCCACGACGACGAGCACCGAGAAACGGCGGCGTCTACTTGCGATCGAGCAGGCCATCGCGGTGGATCGGGCTCGACGAGGGTCGGCTTGTTGCCGCCGCCGCAGGTTGCGCACCAGGCGTCGGGCGCGGCTTCGTCGCGTGCTGCGTCGCCCCGCTCGCAGCGGGATCTGTCGCTGCGGACGCCGAAATCACCGGGATCGCATCGGTGACCGCAGTCGCCGTTGCAGTCGCAGTTGCAGATGCCGTTCCCGTTGCCGGCGTCTCGGCCGTCGCCCCTTCGACGACGCGTCCGCTCGCCGCCGCTGGCTCGACCGGACGATCGCGCATGGCGTAGAGCGTTACACCGATAGCGAGCGCCGCGCCTATCCCGACGAGCCACGGCCACGTCGCGGGCTTCGTCGCCGCCCGCGACGATCCGAGCGAGGAAGCCGCGAGGGTCGAGTCGACGCCGGCGGCATGGCTGACGTGCGAGACCCTTGTCGACGCGATGGCAGGCGGCGGCTGCGACGTGCGCGCGATGCGCCGCAGCCGCTCGATCCGCGGGACGCCCGCCTCGCCCGCAAAGGGCGCGATCGCTTCGGCGAACGAGAGGATGCTCGGGGTCCGCGCCTTGGGGTCCTTCTCGAGCGCGCGCGAGAGCGCGTCTGCGAGCCCGATGGGAGCATCGGCGCGCAGCTCGTCGAGCCGGCGCGCCGGACCGGACACGATGGCTGCGCAGATCTCGAGGAGGTTCTCTCCCTGGAACGGCACCGTACCGGTGACCAGCTCGAAGAGCGTCACCGCGAGGGCCCAGACATCGGCTCGAGGCCCGACGTTGCCGCTCGCCTGCAGCTGCTCCGGCGACATGTAGCGCGGCGATCCCACGATCGCCGAAGGGTCGGTCGTCCCCGTCCCCTCGCCGGTCGTTCGCACCTTCGCGACGCCGAAATCGAGGACCTTCACGAGCGGCGCGCCGTCGACGGCCCGCGTGAGGAACAGGTTCGCCGGCTTGATGTCGCGGTGAACGATCCCCTTCTGGTGCGCGAGCTCGAGCGCTTCGCAGGCTTGGAGCGCGAAGAGCACCGCGTCCTCGATCGCGAGGCGACCCTTTTCGCGTAGCTCCGCGGCGAGGTCGTGACCTTCGAGGAGCTCGAGGGCGAGGAAGGGCTCACCCGACGAGAGCCAGTCGGCATCGAGGACGCGCACGACGTGCTCGCTGCCCAGCGTCGCGGCGGCGCGGGCCTCGCGGAAGAAGCGCGACACCGCGGATGCGTCCTTCGCGAGGCCGCCTTGCAGGAACTTCAGCGCGACGCGCTGCCCGAGCGTCCGGTGGAACGCCTCGACGACGACCCCCATCCCCCCGCGGCCGAGGACCGACACGACCTCGAACTTGTTGGCGAGGACAGCGCCCGGCACGATCGGCAAGGGTTGCGACCGGTCGCGCTCGCCAAAGGGCGCTACCGACGCGGCCGACGCGCCCGCCAGGACGCTCACGAGACGGCGGCAGGCGTCGCACGACGCGAGGTGCTCGTCGACCGACGTCCGGCCATCGGCGCTCCCTTCGACGAAGGCCAGGATGACCGACTCCGAAGGGCACGAGGCCCCCGAAGTTGACGAATCCCCGCTGCCGCCGCCGCTCATGCTGCTCGGACCTCGTTATCATTGCCGGCGATGGGTGTGGAGACCTCCCTCGGCGAGCAGCTCGAACGCGTGTGGCGACAGCGTGGCGGAGAGCCGCCGAGCGCCGAGACCGTGCTTCGTCTGCGCGAGCTGGTTCTGCGCGGGGCCGAGGCCTGGCCCGAGCTCGCGCCCGACCTCGAGGCCATGGAGCGCTTCATCGCCGAGCGAACGACGGGCCCCGAGGACCTGGACCCGGCCCGGGGCAGCGACTGGATGCTCGCCAGCGAGTGTGCTCGCGGCGAGCCCCGCGCGATCGCCGCCTTCGAGGCGCGGCTCATGCCCCAGATCGTCGGCGCCGTGAGGCGCCTCAAGCTCGGACCGGGAGAGCTCGATCTCGCTCTGCAGCGGGTGCGTACGGACATCCTCGTCTCGGCCCCGGATCGCCCGGCGGGGATCACCCGCTACGCGGGACGGGGCGAGCTCTCGGCCTGGCTCCGCGTCTCGGCGGTGCGCGCCGCGATGAAGCTCAGCCGCGGACGCGGCCGCGAGTCCTCGTTCGAGGAGGACCAGCTCGGCGAGCGGATCTCCGGCGCCTCCGAGGATCCCGAGCTCGAATACATGAAGGCGCTGTACCGGCCGCACTTCAAGGCGGCGTTCCGCGAGGCGCTCGGCGAGCTCGAGCCCAAAGAGCGAGCCCTCCTCAAGCAGAGCCTCCTCGATGGGCTCTCGATCGACGCGCTCGCTGGCCTTCACCAGGTGCACCGCGCCACCGCGGCCCGATGGGTCGCGGCGGCGCGCGAGCGCCTCATCGGCGCGACGCGCGCGCGGTTTCAGGCCAAGGTCCGCGTCAGCGCGCGCGAATGCGAGAGCATCTTTCGAGCGCTCGGCAGCCAGCTCGACATCACGCTGCGCCGGCTCGGCGACGCTGTGTAGCTATTTCGGATCGAGGAACCGGCAAGCCTCGACGTTGCGACCGTCGTCCCAGCGGAAGCTCTCCACCCAGTCGTCGAGCACGGTGCGGCCATCGCCGTCGGCGTACCCCGCGATGAAGACGACCGAGCCCGTGCCTGCGCAGACAGGCACCTGCACCATCTGGATCTCGAACGGCGTGCCCTCGACCGACCAGAGCCTCTCGGTACCACGCCCCAGCGGCGTGCGGCGCGAGCCCGCGCGAAGCAGCGATATGTCGGTCTCGACCCCGCTCTCGTCGAGGGCATCGCGAATGCCTCGAAGGGCTTCTTTGAAGGTGCGATCGTCCTGCTCTTTGGTCGAGATGCGGGTCGAGACGGAGAGCCCGCCGAAGATCACTCTCCCTTTGTTCTCGATCTCGAGGTCGAGGCCCTTGCCGGTGCGTGCGCGCATCCCTTTGGGGATCCTGCCGGAGATCCCGAGCCAATCGTTCTTGTAGCGGCCCCGCTCGACGCGACCTGGACGCGGCTCGGGCAGCGCCTCGCGCGGAGGAACCTTGGCGTCGCTCCGAGGCTGCGCGGCCGGAGCCGGCCGCACCGTGAGGAGGAGCGAGCGCGTGAACGCTGGCACCGCGTCGGCCGACTTCTCCATCGAAGCGGTGCCGCGTACGACGACCACGAGGTCCCCGCGCCGCTCCGTCGAGAGCATCTGACCGATCGAGTACGAGCCGTCCGAGTCGTCTAGCTCGTTGTCGCGGAAGCAGTCGATCGCCGCGCTCACGACGTTCTCGAACTCCTTGGCCTCTTCGACGCTGTCCCATGCGGATATCCAGCCGAGGAGGAGCCGGCCGTCGTCATCGACCAAGACCGTGAACCGATCGCCGGCCCAACCTGCGGCCGCAGACATCGCGACCTCGCGCGTCTTGCACCGTGAGAGGAGGACCCGTGTCCTGAGCTCGCCGAGCGTGCCCGAGGTGACCGATCGGAGCCCGCGAGGCGGCGGCGGCTCGGCGAACGGCCGAGGCGCGATCCCGGCGAGGAACTTCTGCGGGTGCAGCACCTCCATCGTGGAGCGAGGCGGACGCGTGAACGCCTCGTTCACGAGCGGGTAGCCACCGGCTCGGTAGAGATCGGTGACGAACAGCATCCCTTCTTCGTACGGGAACGCGAGCTCCTCTCGAAACAGCGGAAGCGCCCTGTCGTAGGCACGCCCGGACGTCCCGTGGGAGAGCCGAGCAGTCGAGACGGCACGCGTCGCATCGCCGATCCGGCGCAGGGTCCGGCCGACGGGCGCGCCGGCCTCGGCGCCGAGGTACGCACCCATCGCGACCATCGCGTCCCCTTCCCACAACGCCAGCTGCGCGAGGCGTTGATCGTCGTCGGAGGCTTCGGGCGGCGGCGGGAAATGCTGCGCTTGCAGGGCGTGCTGGGCCTCGTGGGCGAGGATCGCTCGCTGCTCCACAGCGTCCTCGTCGGAGTCGATGGGCACGAGCGGAAGGACGATCTTGTCGCTCACGCGATCGTAAAAGCCCGCCACCTCTTCCTCGAGCACCTCGCTCGCGGAGGCGAGACGCGCGCGCTCCGCGGGTGGCGGAACGAAATCGAAGCCAAGCAAGAAAGCCGCGCGAGGCGAGAGCCCGGTCTCGTCGACCGCGGGTGGCTCGTCACGAAGGAGCGCGCGGAACGCACTCTCGCGCACGCGCTCGACTTGGATCTCGCGCCGCGCCGGGAGCTGGCGAGCGACGGCGACCGAGCGGAGCACCGCATCCACGTCGCGCTCGCTGAGCGCCGGCCGCGCGCGGGTACGCTCCGCCTCCGGCGCGCTCGCAACGCGAGCGCCGCAAGAGGTCGAGACGAGACAGAGCGCAACGAGGGCGGCGCGTACGAACGGGCGGCTGAACATGGCGGACGCCTCGCGGATCAGAACTGTCCGAGCCAGTAATTCGGCGCCTTGGCCCGCGGCCGGTAGGACGACTTCTCGGCGTTCCAATCGAGCGCCGTCGTGGTCGGCGTGAGCTCGACGTCGGTGTCGCCCGCGATGATCATCGGAATGCCCGCAGCGAGCATCGCCAAGCCGACGCCGAGCGTGACGCCGCCCGCGACCTTGATCGAGCTCATCGTGCTCGAGCTGTCGTCGAGCGCATACGCGATCGGGAGCATGACGGCGCCGGTCACCGCAGCGGCCGCGCCGACGCCGGTCAGCCAGTTGCCGCCGATCAAGAGGCCGGGGCTTCCTGCGTCGACCTTGACGGTCGTGTCCTCGTTCCGATCGTTGAGCACGAAGGTCTCCGAGGGCGGAACGCCGTCGCCTTGGACGATGAAGCGCTGGCCGCGCGATCCATCGACGACGCGATCGCAGGGCGACGCGCAGGCGACCCGGGTTTGAACCGCGTAGACGCCGTAACCGGCGACGACGCCGTAGCTCGAGGCGACCTCTTCGATGAGCTGGACCGGCTCGTCGCTCTCGATGTGGAGGCGCACCTTGCCGGGGCGCGCGGGCGCACCGTCTTCCTCTTCTTCTTCGGCGTCGCCCTTGCGCGGCTTCTCCTTCGCGTCGCCTTCTTCTTCGTCTTCACCGCCACCGTACTTGCCCTTCTCGACGTCGGCGACCTCTGCCCAAGGCAAGGTGCGGGGGCTCTTCTCTCCGCTCACCAAGAAGACGACCTGCGTGCCCGGCTCGACGGCGACCACCGTTCCACGGAGGGATCCCCCGCTCTTGAGGAGCACCTCGTCGTTGCCGACGGCGTCGCCGGCCGAGGCGGTCCCGACCGCCGTGAAGAACGCGAGGAGCGCACCCGACACGACCAACCCACAACGAACGAATATGGCTTTCATGGCTCTCAGAGGCCAGGAGCCGGCCGGTCGGCGGAGGTCGCAGAAAAAAGAACGGGGGTGTGGAATTCGGGGGTTGGGGGGCGCAGCCGGGCGAGAGGGAGAGGCCAGAGGTCAAAGGCCAGAGGTGAGAGGTCAAAGGCCAGAGGCGAGAGGGCAAAGGCCAGAGGCGAGAGGGTTCACCTCTTGCCTTTGACCTCTTGCCTTTCACCTCTTGCCTTTGACGTCTCGCCTTTCACCTCTTGCCTTGGACCGGATTCGCCCCCTGCCCGCGCAAGGGCTGCTTTGATCCGTCATGCCCTTGGCGCGCACCATCCCTGCCAGCGCCGGGCTGCGCCGCGCAAGAAACCATCGACCCCCACCCGGCCTGGGTGCGATCCTACCGTCAATGCTCCCGCCCACGCCCGCCGAAGAGGCGCTCGCCGCCTCGCTCGCCGATGAGGCGATGGCTGGCTACGACGCCACGCTTCCGGCAGAGGTGCTCGAGGACGTTCGAGAGCAGCTCCTGGTGGAGCTTCTCTTCACGAACGAAGGCCGAGAAAAGCTACGCCGCTTGTTGCCCTCGCCGGTGGTGCACCAGAGCGAGGAAGTGCTTCGAGAGGGCGTGACGAAGCCGGCGAAGAAGGGCGGCGCGTCGGGGTGAGCCATGATGTGACGGCCGCCCTGATGGTGCTGAGCCTCGAGCAGCAGAGCCTCGCCGACGGCATGATGGCTCGGGTGAAGCCGATGGCGCGCTGGATGCACGGCAGGAACCCGAGCGTGGACTACGACGAGCTGGAAAGCGCATGCCAGTGGGCCGTCATCCTGAGCGTGCAGCGCTACCGACCGGAGTCCGGCAGCTTCGAGCATTTCGCGCTCAAGACGATGCGGCTCGAGATGAAGAACGTCGTGCGGAAGACGCACGGACAGCGGCTGCGCGAGAGCGCTCGAGCAACGCGCGACTTCGACAGCGACGGCGACGATGGGCCGATGACGGCGGATGGTCTGGAGGCGTCGATCAACAGCCCGGCGCATCATGACCGCACTGATGTCGTCCGCAACCTGCGGCTTCGCGCGGCACACGCGGCCCTGGTGACGCTCCATGACGAGGGTGAAGACGAGCACCACCGGCGCCGGCAGTGGGCGATGGCGTACCGCGTGGTCGACGAGCTCGTGGAGCGCTTGCCTCCCGAGCAACGAGCTTTCTACGTCGAGTTCTATCGAAACGGCCTGACGCTCGACGAGGTCGCGGCGATCATCGACAAGAACGTCCGCGCGACCCGCCGCGTCGGCGATCGCGTGCGCCAGGCCGTGGCCGACGCGCTCTTGGCCGCACGCCTCTTGTAAGCCGCCGGAGCGCCGATGCGATCCGCGGGGTCGCCGCGCCGATCGGCGCCACAGCGCCGCGATCGTTGGTAGCGGCGCCGCGATCCCTTTCGTGACCGCTCCGCACCGCCGGTTGACCGCTGCGATCGATGGAAGTGGCCGTGCTTCTTGGGTTCCAGCCACGCTGAAAGAACTGGACCGCGCGCGCGGAGCAGCGCAGCACCGAAATCCCGCGGCGAACCGGCGGTTCTGCGCGCCGTGCTGGCCTCGCCGACGATCGATCTGGTCGCGCGGACGACCCCGGCGGTCTCGCCGAGCTGCGGACCGACACTTTTTTGAACTTTCTTTGGTCAGGATCGGCTGCTCGTCACCAAGGAGATCAGAAAGGGGCGACGCGGTCGCCGCGAGGTACTGATCATCATGACTACCAACAATCCCATCGATAACGCGCCGGAGGTGTCCACCGACGAGGTCAAGATCACCCCCGACGTCTCCACCCGGACGCTCGACACCTACCCGGCTCGAGCGCTCAACCTCTTGAAGACGATCGCGAGCGACATGGCCATCAGCACGGCGATGAGCTCGCGCGGATACTCAGAGGCGGACCAGAATGAAGGATGGTCGCTCCTGCACGCGGCGACGCTTTACGGGCAGTTCGCCGGACAGGCGATCACCGAGGCCGCGGGGCGCAAGGCGATCGAAGAGCTCGACGCGGCGGACGAAGCCATCTTTCGTGTCATTTCCGCGACGCTCGGCCGCCGCTTCCCGGAACAAGGCGAGTTCGTCCTCGCCGGCATCGGGGCGGTGCGCGGCGCGGGCGCCGTGCTCCACGTCGGCATCCTCCTCGAGCGTCTCGACCAGCTCGAGAGCGGCCAGGGCCGCGATCCGGCGCTACGCGCGCGGGATCAGGCAGCGCTGACCGTGCTCGCATCACGCGGAATCACGGCAGACGAGCGCGCGCGGCTCCGCAAGCTCGTCGAGACCGCGAAGCGAGTCGCGCCCACGCTGGTTTCACCCAGCGCCCGCGAGGAGCAGGAGCGGAAGCGGATCGCCGGGCTCGTGGCGCTCCGTGACTGGTTCCAGGAGTGGTCGGAGATCGCACGCGTGGTCGTGAAGCGTCGCGACGTCCTCATCCGCATGGGCCTCGCGAACCAGCGGCGCGCATCAGAGGCAGAGGAGGAGGAAGAAGCACCCGCCGCCGCTACGGACGGGCCGACGCAGCCGACCAACTGAGGGTGGCGGCGGCGGGTCCTCTCCAGAGAGCCCGCCGCCGCACAAGACCGTCATGCGGTGGATCAGCGATGAGGACGCGCGCTTTGCTCGAGACTTCGTCGACGAAGCCGTCGAGGAGTATGCGCACGTGATGTCCGAGCGAATGCTCGAGGTCATGCGAACGAAGATGCTCACGATGCTGCTGACGACGCCGTCAGGTCTGGTGTTGCTCGAGGAGCTCCGCCAACTGGATCGTGAAGAGGAACGCCTGTCATGATTGCTCCGAAAGAAACGACAAACGCCGCCTCGCGGCTCGCGATTGCGCGCGAGCCGCTCGAGGCGCGACACCGGCACACGTGACGAAGCTGCTACGAGACGTCGGCAGCTCGCGGAACACGCCGGCATGAGCGACCGGCGCCGCGCGTGATCACTCTTCGCACGCTGGCGGCGGCTCGTCGCACCAGTCGGTCACGCAGCTTGGGCAACTGCCCGCCTCACATGGAGGCAGCTCCCACAGACAGACGGCGCCCCGCCAGAGGGTGATGGTTGCCTCCACTTCGTCGTCTTGAATCATGTGGACTTGGACGCTGTTGCAGTCTTCTCCGGGGATGATGATCCACGATTGGAAGACCTCGTTGTCCGGCGGCGGGACATCGACGATCACCCGCTGGTCTCCGTCGCGCCGCCATTTGTACTCCCGGACCGGCTCCTCCTGATTCGCCTGGCAGCCAACAACGGCGACCTCTTTCAGCGTACCGTCCTCGAGGAATTCGTAGTGACCGACAGATGCTAGCCCGATGGTGCTGTCGCCCGGGTACCTGGCGGAGAACGTCCCCAGCATCCAGTCGCTTTCCGCGTCGGCCTCCACTTTGGAGCATCCGGAGAGGGCGACCGCGAGCAAGAGGAGTGGGGATGACCTTCTCAGAAGCACGTGATCTCCTTTCTCCAGGTTTGGTGCGGCAATCCGTGAGCGCGAGGGTTGTTTTGGTTCGCAACAAGCATGACAGCGCCGTTTGGAAGATGGTGTCAGGTCTTGGCGCGACGTCACCCGGCGTTGGCAGAGTGGCCGTTAGGTCGATTCTCGTCAGGTCGTCGAGCGGTGGAGCGGCAGCGATCGGCGCTCCGCCGCCGCGCGTGAGGCCGGAGGTGCGGGGACCTCTTCGGGTCTCCGCGCCCGCACGTACAGGACTGCCTCGTGCTCTTCGGGCGGCCCGAACGCGTCGCCGATGTAGCGCGACCGGACCAGGCGCTGGCTCTCGGTCGAGCCCACCGGACCCACGGCGACGCCGCCCTCGCGGAGCATTCGGCCCCAAGAGGCGGGAAGGGCGTCGACCGCGAAGCCCCACACGATCGCGTCGAACGGCCCGCCGGCCTCGCGCGCAGCCTCGAGCGTTCGGGGCTCGGTGGCGTCCCCGGCGACGACCTCGACGTTCGAGCGCTCGAGCTTGTCGATGACCGACCTGGCGACGGCGGCGAGGCGCGGATCGACCTCGATGCTGACGACGCGACCGCTCTCGCCGACGAGCCGTCCGAGGATCGCAGCGCCGTACCCGGTGCCGCCGCCGAGATCGAGGACGCGTGCGCCCTCGGCGATGCCGGCGAGCGTGAACGAACGAGCGTAAGCGTGGAACGCGCTCACCGTCGCGAGGCCTGTGTCGTCGAGCGCGAGCGCCTCATCCCGCGTCGCTTCGAGGACGAGGTCGGCCGGAACGAACCGCTCGCGCGGGGTTTCGAGCAGCGCGCGCCCGAGCGGCGAAGCGAGGAAGGTCGCCGCGGCCTCGGCGTCGCTCGGATGAAGCAGCTTGGCGACACGATCGAGCGTCTCTCTGCGGCGGTCGCGCAAGAGCTCCGCCGTCTCGTGGTCGCGCGCGAGGTCCTCGGCCGCGCGAGCGCTGCGTCCGGTGTACTTGTTCCACGCGTAGTAGCGACCGATGAAGTGGAGCCTATAACGCGGGCTGAGGTTTTCTACCTGCTCGCGGATCGCCGCCTCGAAGTAGTCGCGCGCCACGCCCTTGTAGACGAAGTTCTTTCCGATCCCTCGAAGGATCGGCGCCATGAGCTCGTTGGAGAGGGCGGAGCGCCGGCGGTAGTCGAGATCGCTCGATGGATCGACCCACTCGCTCAAAAACTCCTGGTCGCCGTCTTGCCACCACGCCGGTCGATGGAAGCGACAGCCGAACCGCGCCTCCCATGCTTCGCGCTCGTCGTCGATCGGCGAGCCCGGGTAGAGGCGAAACGGATCGACCGAGAGGAAGCCCGTCGTGCCTTTGGGATCGAGGAAGAGCTCCGACAGGTAGGCCGCGCTGCGCCGCAGCGAGCTCTCGGTCTCGCCGGGATGACCGACGATGACGTTGGCGCCCCAGGGAAGATCGAGCTCGCGCGACCGCGCGGCGATGAAGCGCATCTGATCGAGGTAGGTGTCGAGGCGGCCGGCCTTGCGGATCGTCGCGAGGTGGACGGGATCTCCGGACTCGAGACCGAAGCCGAGCGCGCAGTTGGCGGCGGTGAACTGCCGCAGGTCCTCGTCGTCGATCATGTCGACGCGGATCAGGAGCCACAGCTTCCTCGCGAGGAGCTTCTCGCCGGCGAGCCGATCGAGAAACTCTCGCCGCCACTGCTTTCGCATGCCGAAGAGGGCATCGGCGACGTAGACCGTCGTGTTCTCGAGATCGATGAACGCCGCGAGGCGCCGCACCTCATCGACCGCGCGCTCCACCGAGTAGGCTCGCCAGCTCACCTCGCGCTTCGCGCGCTCCATGCAGAACGCGCAATCGAACGGGCAGCCTCGCGAGAGATAGAGCTGGACCTGGGGCGCGACGCGCCTCAAAACCGGACGGTACCGTTCGAGGTAGCTCCAATCCGACGGTGGCAGGTCGTCGAGCCGATCGATCGGCTCGGGTCCGAGGATCGTCTCGCGCAGCGGCGCGCCGCCCTTCACCGACTCGACGATGGTCACCATCGGGCGCTCGCCTTCGCCCACGACCGCGACGTCGAAGCCGGCGGCGAGGAGCTCTGCGGGGCGCGCGCTCACGTGGTAGCCGCCGGCGACGAAGACGGCGTTCGGATGTTGTGCGCGACCGATCTGTGCGATCGCTTCGACCTTCAGGAAGTCGAAGGACGAGTAGCAAGAGAAGCCGACGATGTCGTAGCCGGTGCCGTGCGGGCCCGCGAAGATGCGCGTGAGATCGACCGGGCCGAAGGCCCGCTCGGCGTAGAGGTCGACGATGTCGACGAGCGCGCCGGTCTTCTCCCGCACGTAGCCCGCGATCGTGACGAGCTGAGGCACGCCGAAGTTTCCGGCGGCGACGCCGTCGGTGCCGGGCCAGATGAGGAGGACGCGGATCGGTTTCATTCCGCTCCCTCCGGCTTCGCCGTCGGTCGGTGCCTACCTCGGTCGCGGTGCTCGCGCGCTCGCACCTTGCCCTCCGGTTTCACTTCGGCGGAAGGGGAGAGAGGCACGCGTGCGGCGGTGCGCCTCCGCTGCTGCCGTCGACGGCGGTGCCGGTGCCGGTGCTCGCGTCGGTCGTAGAGCTCGTGTCGGCCGGCGGATCGAGCGGCGGCGGCGAGAGGCAGGGCTCGGGCGGAGGCTCGGCCTTGCCCGAGCAGGCGCTCAAGCCGACGAGCGCCGTCCCGATGAAGAGGAGGCGCCGCTTGAGGATCGCGTCGCGGTCGATACGGTCGTCGCTCATCGTGTCGCCCCCTCTTCTCGTGCGGCCTTTCGAGCCAGCCGCGCAGCCGGAACGAGCTGGGTACCGCTCTGTCGCGCCGTCTTCAACTTCGCGGCGAACGCGTCGTCGACGTGCTGGCCGACGATCGGATCGAGCCCGCGCTCGCCGTGAACCGCGACGGCCGCCGCGCCACAGCCACCGAGGCACTGCGCCTTGAACGGGCAGGGCTCGCAGAACTCGGGCGTCGTGTCGCGATACTGGGCGACGGCCTGGCTCGTCACCAGGTCGGCGAAGGACGACGTCTTGGCGTCACCGATCGAGGTCGCGTGGAGCGTGCACTGGCGGAGCTCGCCCTTCGGTCCGAGCGCGAACTCTTGCATCTCGGTACCGATCGGGCAGCTCGAGAACTTGATGTTCGGAAAGTCGTTCGTGTCGATGACGCACGGCGGAACCGGCATCGTCACCTGGAGGCTCATGCCCGAGACGCCGAACGGCTCGGCCTGACGGAGCGCCTCGAGGAGATCGCTGCGCGACGGGAGGAGCTCGGCCACCTGCTCGGAGGCGAAGCCCGCGGGCGAGTAGCGAGAGAGCGCGATCTGCTGTACGCCCAGCGATCGGAAGAGGGTGAGGATCTCGCCCACGCGCCGGGCGTTCTTGCGCGTCACGACGATGCTGCCGGCGACGGTGACGCCGCGCGCGAGGAGGGCGCGGATGCCCCGAAGCGTCGGCTCGAAGTGGCCCTTGCCGACGTGCTCTTCGTGGAGCTCGGCCTCGGGCCCGTTGAGCGTAATCTGCACGAAGATCGGATCGAGGGGCGCGAGACGCTCGGCGTGCGCTTCGGTGACGAGGCCGCCGTTCGAGATGATGAGCGCGCGCTTGCCGTGCCGCTTGGCGATCTCCAAGACCTCGAAGATCTCGGGACGCGCGAACGGCTCGCCTCCGGTCAAGGTCAGGTGGTCGAACTCGACCTCGGTGAGCGCGCGATCGACGAGCCCGAGCAGCTCTTCCCGTGGGAGCGATCCGATCTCGCCGGGCTCCGCGCGCCAGTCGTTGTAGCAGTAGCCGCACTTCTGGTTGCAGAAGGCGGTCATCTCGATCGCGAGGGCGTAACGGCGCGGCCGGCTCACCCCGAAAGGCTACTCGACGTGCGGCCAAACCACGAGCGCGGCGACGGTCCTTTGGCTACCCTGCGTGTCCCGTCTGCCCAGGAAAACGTCACCCGAGGAGACCGCTTGAACGCACAACTGCGCGCGACCGAAGGCGTCACCCGCGAGAAGCTCATCCACCAGCTCTACGAAGCGGCGGAGCTCGAGCACAACCTGATGTGCACCTACCTCTACGCGGCGTTCAGCCTGCGGCAGGGAGAGGGTGAGGGGCTGACGGCGACGCAGGCCGAGGCCACGGCGCGCTGGCGGCAGCAGATCCTGAGGGTCGCGATCGAAGAGATGGGCCACCTGACGGCGGTGTGGAACATCACGTCGGCGCTCGGCGGCACACCTTCGTTCGGACGCGACAACTTCCCGCTCGATCCGGGCGCGCTTCCCGCAGGCGTCGTCGTCAAGCTCGCGCCGTTCAGCCCCGCCGTGCTCCAGCACTTCATCTACCTCGAACGGCCGTCGACCTCGTCGGAGCCCGAGGGCGAAGGCTTCGCCTGCTTCCGCCCGTTCCGGCGAGGCGTTCCGGAGAGCCGACTGACGCCGATGGGCATCGACTACGAGACCGTCGGTCAGTTCTACGAGACGCTCGGGATCGGCGTGCAGGCGTTCCTCGAGCGCGTCGGCGACAAGGTCGCGTTCGCGGGCGATCCGGCGCTGCAGCTCTCGACCGCCGAGGTCGCGCTCTCGGCCGCGAAGCCGGTCATCTGCGGCAAGACGGCGCTCGCCGCGTTCAACGCGATCGTCGAGCAAGGCGAAGGCGCTGCCGAGCACGTCGAGGGATCGCACTTTCGCCGCTTCGTCGACATCCGCGAGGAGATGGCCGCGCTGCGGGCTCAGGGCGGTGGCTTCGAGCCCGCGTTTCCTGCGGCGACCAACCCGGTGCTTCGTCCACCGCCGCGCCCGGAGGGTCGCGTCTGGATCGAGAACGAAGAGGCAGCCGAGACGGTCGACGTAGCGAACACGGCGTACGGGCTGATGCTGCGGCTCATGGGGCACGCGTATTCGGTACCCAGGCCGTCGCCCGAGAAAGCGCTCGCCGTCGACGTGGGGCTCGGCTTGATGCGCGCGGTGACGCTGCTCGGCGAGCGCGCGGCCAGGCTGCCTGCCGGGCCGTCCAATCCGAGTTGCAACGGAGGCATGTCGTTCACCGCGCTCCGGGACGCGGCCCCTCTCCCGCCGGGGCCTTCTGCGCGGCGGTTCTTCACCGAGCGGCTCATCGAGATCGAGCGGGTCGCGACGGCGCTCGCGAAGGGCGGTGATGACCGCGTCGTCCGCGCGGCACGTATCATAACAGAACTGTCACGTCGCGCCGCGCGGGGCTTCGAGAGCGCCGCAGCGGCCTCCGTGCCGGCGCCGGTCCCCGCGACGGCGGCGAGCGGAGGCGACGCGCTTTTGGCCCCGCCGACCGAGATCGTGGACGGCGTCGAGCGCGTCGAGGGCAAGAAGCTGACGCTCCTGTTCGAGACCAAGCGATGCATCCACGCGCGCTTCTGCGTGACCGGCGCGCCCAAGGTCTTCCTCGCCAACGTGAAGGGGCCGTGGATCCACCCGGATGCGATGGAGGTCGACCGCCTGGTCGAGGTGGCGCACGCGTGTCCCTCCGGCGCGATCCGCTACCGTCGCAAGGACGACCACGCCGACGAGGCGCCCCCGCCGGTGAACCTCCTCTCGGTCCGCGAGGCCGGGCCCTACGCCGTTCGCGGCGAGCTCCGGCTCGACGGCGAGCCGGCCGGCTACCGGGCGACCCTCTGCCGCTGCGGCGCCTCGAAGAACAAGCCCTTCTGCGACGGCTCGCACCACGAGGTGGCCTTCGCGGCCAGCGGCGAGCCGCCGACCGGCAAGACCGACATGCTCGCCGTGCGCGACGGGGTGCTCGCCATCGATCCCGAGGTCGATGGCCCGCTTAGGGTCCGAGGGAACCTGGAGATCCTGAGCGGTACGGGCCGGTGCGTGGCTCGTGTGGAGAGCGCGCGGCTCTGCCGCTGCGGTGGCAGCCAGACCAAGCCGTTCTGCGATGGGACGCATGCGAAGATCGGGTTTCGATCGTCGTAGCGGCCGATTTTCGATCCAGCGTTCGAGAGGTCGAGGCGAGCGGCGAGAGGTCAAGGCGAGATGCGAGAGGGTTCAGGGCGGAAGTGAAGTCGCTGACACTTCTGCGAGGGGAGCGTGACGTACGTCGAGACGAACAGCAGGAATTTCTCACGGGAGCTGAGCATGGTCATCTCCTACACCGCCCAACCGAGGCGCACGGCGACCTTGGATCGCCATCGGGCTAAGTCGCGCACCTTCGGCCACTCAGATCAAGGGTCTCCGCATGGAACGCTTGATTCACGTCGCAGAGCACGAGAATCTGCGGATGTGAGTTCCATGAGGGGGATGGCGCTGGCTGCGCTGCATTGGGCGTGTGCGGCGACCGTGCTCGGGCTCGCCGGATGCGGCGATGACGCTGTCGATGCTTGCGAAGGCACCGGCTCGCTCCCGTCCGACAGCTTGGAGGATTTCACACAGAAGTGCTTCGACGCGACTGAGATAGAAGTTCCCGCGTTCAACTGCGACGACGGAACGGAGGTCCCCGAGACCAACCTCAGCGGGACCTACCCGAACCAAACCTGCGACGCACCCAACGTTCTGAACGGCGTGTGCGATCCCGGGAGTAAGTTCCAAATTCTTGCGCAGACCAACGAGGCGATCGTTGTGGCTCACTGTCGCAAGAAGGGCCTTGCCGATGGCTTCTACGGAGACATCGCCGTCATCCAGTACAACAAGGTAAACGGCGCCACCTGCTTCTACCAAGCCCTGGGCAACCTGCCCGCCGCGGTGACGGCGCCGAGCGAAGGGATCGGTCCTCGCACATTCCCTTGGCAACCCCCGGACATTACGGCCGGCCAAAACTGCGTGAAGTGTCACGACAACGGGCCCCTGATCCGCTCGCCCTATCTCGCTCAGCTCCGGGATGTGCCACCGAACCCGGTGACCGGCTTCACAGACCGGCTCCCAGGGACGAACGCCGACGACAACGTCTGGGGACCCAGGTTCGGGTGGAACAAGTCGCAGCCGTACTCGTTCGTCGGCAACGACTTCCAGAGTTGGAAGGTCGAGTACCTCACGGTCCAAGGGGTGAGCTGCATGAATTGCCATCGCATGGCGGTCAGCAAGTCCAACGGCGAGTACAATACTGGAGCAGGGAGCGCGCTCGATTTCGGGCCAAAATCGACCGCGGAAACTCAGCTACACAAGAACCCGCACTCCGAAGCCTCGCCGATCTGGATGAAGCCCGATCAGGTTATCTACCTGCCGGATGTCGAGCAGGAAGCTGCTCTCGTCAGGGACTGCGCCCTCGGCATCATCGGCGAAGGGCCCGTCCCCGCTGGCTGTACCGCCACCGAGTATGGCATTGGCGACACCTGCGATCCCGAGGCAGCCGCTGCCCAAGTCGCCGCTCCTCCGGATCAATCCGATCCGGCTCCCGACGAACCCGCCGTGAACCCGTGAGGCGCCCGATGCATTTCCTCCAGCCCCACCTCCGACTCTTCTCGGCCGTATCGTTCCTGCTGTCTTGGCTTGCCGCGTGCGACTCGACGGTGGAGCAACCCAAGCCAAAACGCGGCACCGAATGCGCCGCCGCTTGTGAGGTTCAGCATCCCGAAGGAGTGCGTCTTTATCGGTATGTCGTCAGTGAGTGCGCGTGCAACCGCTGCACTGACGATTGCCGGCAGAGCGTCTGCTTCGACAAGCAGACCCCCAGCGACGATTGCTTGCCGTGCGTGCAAGAGTCGCTGGAGGGTACTGACTGTAGAGAACACGCGGGACTCTTCGTATCGGGTTGTCTCGACCACGAGGACTGCGCCGATTTCGTCGGATGCATCACGGCGTGCGAGCCTATCGCGGCCCAGTAGGTCAAGCATGAGGCGCCCGAGCTGGCTGCTCGCCGCAATCTTGCCTGTTCTCATGACAGGCCTCGGATGTGGCAGCGACGTCATTGTTGAAGGCGGCGGCGGGCAGGGCGGAGCAGACTCCAACGGCACGAGCCAGAGCGGAGCTGGGACCTGGAGCGACACGACGGGTTCGAGCACGAGCAGCACGGGGATGATGCCGTGTGATGGTTGCGAGAGCCCCAGGCTCTGCTGCAACGAGGTGTGCATCGATCCCTCCGAGGACCCGAACAACTGCGGAGCTTGCGGGCACGGTTGCCAAGGTGCGGCATGCGTCGCCTCGATGTGCAGTCCCGTCATGGTCGCCCCTGCCGTAGACAAGCCCGAGTGGATCGCGGTCGATGCGACACACGTCTACTGGGTCGCCGTTCAGGCAGGCTCAGTATGGAAGGTTCCGATCGAAGGCGGCGCACCAACCGAGCTGGCGGCCGGGCCGCTCGGCCCACAGGGGATCGCGGTTCGCGGCGACTACGTGTACTGGACCACGAGCGTCAGCACGGCCGTGATGAAGGTGCCTATCGGCGGCGGGATGCCGACGGAGCTTTTTACAGGAACGCCCGGCGCGCTGGGCATCGCCGTCGATGCTTCGAGTGTGTACTGGACCCACGTCAACACGAACAAGGTCATGAAGGTGCCGACCGGAGGAGGCGACGCCTTGGAGCTAGCTTCGGGGGTCTTGCCGAAAGGCATCGTCGTGGACGCTACAGACGTCTACTGGACTGACAAGGGGGCGGGGATGGTGATGAAGGTCTCGACTGCGGGGGGCACACCGACGCAGATCGCGAGCGGTGAGGACCCTTCGAGCGTCGCCGTCGATGCGACGAACGTGTATTGGGTCGAACCTCAAGGTGGGGTGGTCATGAAGGCGCCAAAGGTAGGCGGCGCGGCCACCGAATTGGCCTCGGCGTCGGTTCCGACCGTCATCGCGGTGGACGACACGTTCGTGTACTGGACCGACGGAACGGACGCCGTTTCCAGAGTACCGATCGCAGGGGGCGAGCCCACGCAGATCGCAACAGGGCAGAAGTCCCCGTTCGGTATCGCGGTCGATGCGACGTATGTCTACTGGACCAACATCGGCACGGCCGAGAACGACTACAACGATGGTGAGGTCATGAAGGTCGCCAAGTGAGGTGACGCATTGGCCCCGACGCGAACAACTCACGTTTGCATCTGATGCGTAACCTGAACCGCCCCGGAAAGTCCGGAGACCGGACGGAGCGCTGAAGCTTCTAGGTGCTCGCGCGGGGGGCGTGCCCGATGGCACTGCGTCTGCACGAACCGCTGGCTCCAAAGACGGAGCAGCAGAGCTCAAAGAAACATCGCAGAAAGCCCCGTAAACGGAATCGAGAAGGCCAACAATTCGTCAACGCTCCGCTAGCAGAAGTGTCAGCGATGTCTTGATCACTTCCCTCCCCTTGCCTCTACCTCTTGCCTTTTACCTCTGCCTCTAGCTCTCGCCTTTCACTTCTTTTTCCTCTCGCCGCTCGCCGACGGAGGGACCGCGTGAGAGCTGTTTTGGGTCGTCACCCCTTGGCGCGCACCAACGTCAGCTTCGATCGAGCCCCTGGTCCTCGTACGAGGCCGGGTCTTCGATCGGCTCGAGGTGGGTGAGCACCGTCGTCTTCGGCGCGAGCTCGCGGATCGCCGCTTCGACCCGCTCGGCCATGTCGTGCCCTCGCTTCACGCTCCAGCTCCCGGGCACGAGCAGGTGAACCGAGACGAAGGTCCGCGTACCCGCCTGCCTGGTCTTGAGCGCGTGGAAGGCCACGCCTTCGGGTCGAAAGCCCTCGAGCGTCCGCTCGATCGCCACGACGCTGTCCGCCGGCAGCGACGCGTCGAGGAGTCCGCTCCCGGAGCGTCGCAAGAGCCGGATGCCGGTGATCACGATGTTGCACGCGACCCCGATCGCCACGACCGGGTCGAGCCAGGTGAGGCCCGTGAAATGCACCAAGACCAGGCCGGCGACCACACCGGCGCTCGTCCAAACGTCGGTCATCAGGTGCTCTCCGTCGGCCTCGAGCACGATCGATCGGTATCGCTTCGCGGCGCGGAGGAGGATTCGCGCGACGGCGAGATTTACCATCGAGGCGGCCACGTTGATCCAGAGGCCGATGCTCAGCGCCTCGATCGGTGCCGGGTGAAGGAGGCGCTGCATCGCCGCGAACGCGATCGCCGCCGCCGCCGCGAGGATGAGCGCACCCTCGAGCCCGCTCGAGAAATACTCCACCTTCTCATGGCCGTGCGCGTGCTCTTCATCCGCGGGCGACTCGGCTACGCGAAGCGCCAGGAGCGCCACGATCGCCGCGACCAGGTTGACGATCGACTCGAGCGCGTCGGACAAAAGAGCGACCGAGCCGGTGATGTGCCAGGCGATCGCCTTGAGCGCGATCGTGACGATTGCGGCCGCGATCGACAGCCATGCGAACCGGGCCAGCGATCGCGGTTCGGTGGCGTCGGCGCTCGGGCTAGGGTCCCTCATTCTGCCACCGCCGCCCTTGCGCGGTGGAGCGCTGCGCGCCGAACGCTCTCTTGGTACGAGAGCGCGTAGTAGAGAAAGATCGGCGCGATCGACATCGGACGGCCAATCTCGCCGACCACCGAAATACCGCGGACCGAGCTTCGCAAGAGGCCTGCGAGCAGCGGCTCTCCCCAACCCCGTCGGCCCTCGATGACCTCCCACAGCATCGAGGCGGCAGCGACGACGAGCACCTCGTACTCTGGATCGACGCCTTCTCGAACCCTGCCATGCCGATCGAAGGTGAACCCCTCGCGACCGTCGCTCGAGACGATCTCCAGCGAGAGCCGCAAGCCGCCTAGATCGTCCCGATCGCAGAGCGTCCTCTCGAGCGCCGGAGCGAGGTCGTCCCGGATCCATGCGTGGATGCGCGCCAAGTACACCGACGAATCGAGCCCCGGCAGGTTCGGATCGACGAGCGGCGCCGGCTCGAACGGTCGGAAGGCTCGCGAAGGATCGCTGCCGAGGAGCTCGACCTCGACGTCGCCGCGCTCGATGCTCACGCTTCCGCCTTCGACGAGCAGCGCGTCACCGACCTCGGGGAGGGCGACCCGCGCCGACGGCGCGAGACGCGCGAGATCCGCCGCGGCGCGTTCGCGCGAGACCGGGTAAACCCACGGGTTCATCGCGTCGAACGGCGACGCGTGCCCGTCGCCGGCAGCGCTGGGCACGAAGCACGCTGCGCGCGCCTCTTTCGCGCACGCGAGCATGTGAAGGTACTGCCCCGCGTCGAAGCCGACGTGACCGGCGGTCGCGAGCGCGATCTCGCGCATGGGCTGTACCGGGACGAGCGCTAGATCGAGCTCGCGGTCGCCGACCGCGCCGTCGCGTATGCGCGCTACTTCGCTCGGAGTCTCGAACACCGTATCGATCATGTTCCACACCGCGGCGGACCGGTCCAAGAAGACCACGCCTACCTCCACATCGGGCGCCCGCGACGGGGTCATGACGAGCGACAGCCCGTCGAGGTCCACGCGAGTCCCCGGAGGTACCACGCGAACGGTTCGAAATCCGACGATGGTCGCCACCTCGGCCACGAGCGGCTCGGGGGTGATGACGACGGAGTCTCTATCCGCCCGCGCCAGCGCCGCGAGGCTCTCGGGATCGAAGTGGTCGGGGTGCGCGTGCGAGACGATGATGAAATCCGCTTTCGTCGAGCTCGGCTCGATCGTGCGGCGAGGCACCATGGCGAAGGTGCCGCCAGAATGTGTCGATCCGAGCACAGGGTCGCAAAGAAGCCTCAACCCTGCTGCATCGACGAGCCACGTCGCGTGGCCGAGGTGCACCAGCCTCACGGCGCGAAGAGAACGCGCCTTTGTCCACGAAGCAAGTCCGAGGGAGTATGAAGACCAAGTGCGCCTCGCGTCGATCCACGCCGATCTGGTCTTTCACCTGCTCGCGTTCGTTCCACCGCCGCGCTCGTCTTCCGCGTTGGCCCGCGCCGCCTCCCTCTATTGTCCGAAGTACATCGAGTTCGCCAAAGGCGCGCTGCCCGCGGGCGCGGTCGAGCCCTGCGAGCGCGACGCGTCGATCCTCTCGGCCCTCGCGGCCCGCGACGACATCGCGACGGGCCTGCAGCTCCTCGCGGTCCTCCACGACGACATCGGAGCGGCGCTGGCCGGCGCGCTCAAAGGCGTACGCGAGCTCGGCCCCGAGGACGTCTCCTCCCCCTGGGCCCAACGCGCCCTAGCCGCCCTCCCCGAGGACCCCGTCGAGATCGCGCGGGTGGCGATCGCGCTCGCCGGTCCCGACTTCGAAGAGGCGCACGATCGCGTCTTCGGCGATGCAGCGCGCCGCCTGCTCGCGGCGATCGCGCCAAAGTGGACCGAGCTCGAGGCTCGCATCGGCGCGCTCTCGACGACCGACGTCCGCCTCTCGTCGACGCTCGGAGCGCACGGAAGAGGCTTCGGCAAGACGGTGATCGTCGGCGCCCACGGCCTGCCCGGCGACGAGCCCGACCCTCTCGGTCCGCTCGTCTTCGCCGTTCACGAGATCGCGGTCCAGGCGGCGGGCCGCGCGCTCGAGGCATGCGGCATCGACCCCACCTGGGCCCGCGCCGAGCGCATCGCCCTCGTCGCGGCCGAGGCAGTCCTGCGCGGCTCGAGCATCGCCGACAGGTGGGCCGCGTGGCGCGCCAGCCTCGGTACGGACGCCCTCATTGCAGAAGCCGACATCCCCAGAGGCGTCGTCGAAGCGACCGCGCTCGCGCTCGTCGGGCCATCCGCTTGACGTCTCGGCGGCGGAATGAGAGCGTCCAGGCTCGTATGAAGACCCCCGGACGCCCCGTTGATCCCTACGAATCCTGGACGCTCGAGAAGTTGATCGTGCTCGGGGCGATCACCTTGGGCAGCTTCCTGGTGTTCATCTACTTCGTGTCGCCGTTCCCCTGAGGGACGTCGAGACACGGCGCGGGTGGCGGCGGCGCCACCTTCAAACAAGGCCTGGGCGGCGGCTGCTGCGGCGGCGCCTTGCGCAGGCAAGGTTGCGGTAGTCCCGCATCGACGCCTGCGTCGGCGGCGCTCTCACCCGCGTCCGGCGGCGGAGCGATCTCCAGGCAGGGCTGAGGCGGCGCGACGTCGAGGCAGGGCTGCGGCGCAGCGCCTCCAGCTCCGGTCCCCGACGTGGCCTCTGCGCTACCCGCCGGCTCCGGCCGGCCGATGTCGAGGCACGGCCGCGGCGTGGAGTCCCCGCAGCTCGTCGCCAAGCCGAGCCCCGCTACGGCCGAGGCGAGGAACACGGCACGGCGCCGGAGGATGGCCGCGCGATCGTCCTCTCCTCTGGTCGCGTCGGTGCTCGCCTCGTCGACCACATTCGCATGGACGCTCGCGTCATCATCCCCTTCGGCGCTCACATGACGAACAGAACATCGTCTCGCGCGCGCGCCAAGGTCTGCCAAGCGAGCGCCGTTCGTTGTAGAATGCGCGTCTCATGCGCGCTTTGCCTGCCCTCTCGCCGCTCGTGCTCGCAGCAGCTCTGACCGCGACCGCAGGCGCTTCGGCGCACACGCTCTTGGTCAACCCGCCGCCGCTGATCGGCGAGGACGACGCGAAGATCGGCCCGTGCGGCTGCACCTTCGACGGCACCGGCATCGCGTGCCCCGACGATTACCCGGTGCTCGAGGTCGAAGCAGGCTCCGAGATGATGATCAGCTGGGACGAGACGATCGACCACACGGGCAACTTCCGCATCGCCTTCGCGAACGTCACGCCCGAGGCCGCTACCGTCGCGGACTTCGACGACGCCGCGCTTCAGGTGACGGTGGACGACACGCTCGCCGGCGGTCTCTTCTCGCAGCCGTTCACGCTCCCCGACGTGCCGTGCGAGCTCTGCACGATCCAAGTACGGCAGTTCATGGAGAACGCCGCCGAGCCCTACTACTTCACGTGCGGCGCGATCCGCATCGTCGAGCAGACCGGCACGGGCGGCGGCTCGCCGACGGGCGGCTCCACGTCGGCGGCTACCACGACGACGGGAGGCGGACCGGCAACCACGGCCGCGGGCGGGACCAACCCCTCGGGTGGCGGCGCCGAGGCCGAGTGGCAACCCGAAGCAGAAGAGGGCGGTTGCTCCTCGTCCGGACAGCGCGGCACCGGCGGCGCCACCCTGCTCCTCGGGCTCGCCGGCATCGCTCTCGCTGCGCGCGGGCGGCGCCGCTCCTAAGCGCCGTCCAGCGACCGAAGGCCTCGTGTACCGAGCCCTCTTCCAGCTCGTCCTCTCTCGCTTGCCCGCAGAGACGGCACATCATTTCGCTTTCGGCGCGCTCCGGACCGCATCTCGCGTGCCCGGCGTTCAGGCCCTGCTCCGCGCCGCGCTCGGCCCGCGCGATCCGATCCTCGAGGTCCACGCGCTCGGGCTCACGTTCCCCGGGCCGCTCGGCCTCGCAGCGGGCTTCGACAAGAACGCCGAGGGTCCGGACGCGCTGACCGCGCTGGGCTTCGGATGTGTAGAGATCGGGACCGTGACGGCAAAGGCGCAGCCCGGCAACGACGTGCCCCGCCTCTTCCGCCTCACCGAGGATCGCGCGCTCGTCAACCGCATGGGCTTCAACAATGACGGTGCCGTCAGAGTCGCCCAGCGCCTCGCCGCCCGGCGCCGCTCGGCGCCGCTCGGGGTGAACATCGGCAAGACCAAGGTCGTGCCCGAGGATCAGGCGGCGTCCGACTACGCCGAGTCGGCCACGGCCCTGGGTCCGTACGCAGGCTACTGCGTGGTCAACGTCAGCTCGCCCA
>JBGTSH010000081.1:0-32939 GCA_041940405.1 Polyangiaceae bacterium | reverse complement strand
CCATCGTACCGACCGCACGGAGCCGCTCGGTACGCGCACGTTCGGCGTAGAGCTGCACATTCTCGATGGCGATCGAAGTGCTGTCCGCAAGGGCACGAAGGAGTCGCATCTCGCCGGCCGACGCGCGGTGTTGCGTGGCCCAGTAGTTCCCGATCGCGCCGATGGGGGCGGCGCTTCGGATGGGGACCATCGCCAAGCTCTTCACGAACGTGGGCCGGTAGGCTTCGACCGGGATGCGAGGGTCGGCATAGACGTCCTCGATGATCGCGTCGGCGCGGTTCAGCATCGCCCAACCGCTGATGCACGCCTCGAGCGGAAAGCGGCGACCCTTCCAGAGCGGCGCGATGGCGTCTTCCTCGGCGTAGTAGCAGTGGGGGCCGTCACGCAGCACGAACGCGGCGCCGTCTGCACCGGTCAGTTGCCGGGCGGCCCGACGGACGATCTCCATGATGCCGTCCAGATCTCGCGCGAGCGACAACTCCTGGATGACCGAGATCAGATGGTCGGTCGCCTCTCTACTGGCTGCGTCCATATGCGTAACTTGCCATCTTACCGCGGCGAAACCTCCGAAAGATCGAAGTGGCGTCTCGAAGGATCGAGCCGCCGAGGCCGCGCAGATTCTGCACGATGAACGGCACGCGTTGCGTGATTGAAGAAGGCCGCGGAAGACGGCATGGAGTGAGCATGCGACGAAGATCCTGGCTCGAGCTGTGCGGCGCTCTCGCGCTCGGGGCGTGCGACAAGCCTTCTCCGGAGACTCCGAAGCCCGTTTCATCCGGAAGCTCAGCGCCCGTTTCGGCCCCGCCGGCGCTCTCGTTCGATCTCGTGGACGCGCTGCCGGCGTTCTTCAGCTACTTCGAGCGCTACGAGCGCGCGCCTCTCGACGAGCGTGTCGAAGGCTTCCTTTCCGAGGTCGTGGGAAAGCACCCCGCGGTGTACGCGGCCAATGTTCTCGGGCTCGCGGGCCCCGATCCGAAGAGCGCACTCATTGGCCGGCTTCGCGAATGGCTCCCTGGAATCGGGGCACGCGTGCCGGCGATGCGCGCGATCCACGCCCGCTTTGTCGAGGACGCGAAGGCGGCGGTGTCGCGCTTCCGGCAGGTGCTGCCCAGCTTCGGTTGGCGAGGTACGTGCTGGCTCTTCGCATCGATCGACGGCATGAATGGTGGCGTTCGTGAAGTCGGCGGAGAGTCGAGCCTCGTGTTTGGTGTCGACGTCATCGCGAAACCAGGGTCGTCGATGCCGCTTCCGGTCCTGTTCGCCCACGAGCTGTTCCACCTTCACCACGCCGCACAGCAACCAGATCCGGGCGAAGAACAACGCATCGTCGATGCGCTGTGGTTCGAGGGCCTCGCCACCTACGCCTCCACGCTGATCGTTCCAGGCACCACCGACACGCAGGCGCTTCCAATCTCGCACGTCCAAAAGCCCGACGCGCCGGTGCTCGACGACCCCGCTCGGCGCGTGGATCTCGCACAGATGCCGGTCGAGCTTCGGCGTTCCCTCGGCGCAGAGCTTTCCGCCGCGCTCGAGAGCGCTGACAGAGATCGGTACGCCGACTTCTTCCTCGGCCGGGCAAGCCCACGGCTCGGCGAACGACCGGTCCGCAGCGGTTACTGGTTCGGCCTCATGGTGGCGCGCTCGCTCGGGAAGACGCGGAGCTTGGAAGAGCTCGCCAAGGCGGACATGAGGGAGCTGAGGCCGGCGATCGCGAGCGAGCTCTCGCGGCTGATCACTTGAGGAGCAGGTTCCGGAAAGGCTTCTTGTTCTTCCAGCGGTGCCCGCCGAGCTCGCGCTCGTCGGTCGACAGGATGTCGCCCGAGCCCATCTCTTCCGCCAGGATCACCAACGAGGCGTCTGCGAGGGTCATCGGCAAGTCGCGATACTTCTCGATCAAACCCTCGGCCCGCGTCAGGTGCTCGCGCTCGAGCGTGAAGATCTCGAACGCCTCGAGCGCCGCGCTCTTCAAAAAGGCGAGCTGTGCGTCCACGCCGAGGCGAGAGCACAGGAGGTCACAGGTTTCGGTGACGACGGGCCATGTCGTCACGAACGAGCCACCGTTCCGCTCGAGGGCCGCGACCGCGCGCTTGTGGTGTACGTCCTGACGATTTGCGAGCGCGAGCCAGAAGCCGGTGTCTGCGATGATCACGACTTGCTCCTCGAAGAGCCGGGCAGCGCCGACTTGTAGCTGCGTGAAAGATCCGCGGGCCCCTCGGCGCACGCGATGAGCCCGGCGTTCGCCAGCTTCTGCGCCGGCGTCGCGCCCTCCGCCGTGATGGCCGCGTAGTAGCGATCGATCGCGTCGAGGATCACCTCGGTCATGGATTCGCCCCGGCTCTTTTGCAGGTACGCGAGCTTTCGCGCTGACTCAGCGGGGAGCCGCGCGTTGATACGTGTCGTTCGGGACGCTGTCATACGATGTGTATGACGGGCGCGGGTGCCCGCGTCAAGGACTCGACGCGTGACCTTCGCCCGCCTCCGTGCGAAGAGCGGCCCATGACCTTCGATTTCCAGGGCAAGACGGTGTTCGTCGCCGGCGGTACGAGCGGCATCAACCTCGGAATCGCGCTCGCCTTCGCAGAGGCGGGAGCAAGGGTCGCGGTGCTCTCGCGATCGCAGGACAAGGTCGATGCTGCGGTGGCAAAGCTGAAGACGGCGCGTGCAGGCGCCGAAGCCGTCGGCTTCGCTGCGGACGTGCGCGAGCATCCGGCCGTGGAAGCAGCGCTCGCGAAGACGAAGGAGACGTTCGGCGCGATCGACGTTGTCGTGTCGGGCGCTGCAGGCAACTTCCCCGCGCCGGCGGTCGGCATCTCGCCGAAGGGTTTCAAGTCGGTGGTCGAGATCGATCTGCTCGGCACGTTCCATGTGCTGCGGTCGGCGCTTCCGCACATGACCCAGCCAGGCGGCAGCATCATCAACATCACCGCGCCGCAGTCGTACGTGGCGATGGAGATGCAGATGCACGTGTGCGCGGCGAAGGCCGGCGTCGATATGGTGACGCGTGTTGCGGCGCTCGAGTGGGGGCCGCTCGGCGTTCGCGTGAACTCGGTGTCACCCGGTCCAATCGCCGAGACCGAAGGCATGAGCCGGCTGGCCCCGACCGAAGATCTCAGGAACGCCGTTCTCGACACGGTGCCGCTGAAGCGCTTCGGCGCGGCGCGGGATATCGCGAATTGCTGTATGTGGCTCGCGTCGCCTATGGCCAGCTACGTGACGGGCGCCGTCATCCCGGTCGACGGCGGCTGGGGGCTCGGCGGCGCGTCGGTCTCCGTTGCGGCGATGAAGAAGGCATTGATGGGCTGAGGGCGCATCCTCAGGAGAACTCCTATGGAGTCCATAAAGTGTGGGACACCGGCTCCACTTTGGACGCCGCGTCCACACGCTTTTCCCGGGACTGGCCGAGAGCGCGGGCGGTACTCTCGTTGCTTACGTCGTCGTCGCCATGACCAGCCGGGAACGCCTGCCCATGAACGTCGCGGCGCTGACTCCCGACGCGCTCGTCGCGCACCTCGTGGTCGATGGAACCGATCTCGAAGAGATCGTCTCCGTTCGGATCGTGGCGGGCGTCTCCGAGGACACCGCGGTAACGATCGTGATCGCGAGGAGCGTCGATCGACCCCTCGACGTCGCGCCGCTGACCCAGGCGGCGCTCGTGTTCTACCTCGGTGGCCTCGAAGCTCTTCGGTTTACTCTACGCATCGAAGCGGTGCGCTTCGTCGGTGTCGAAGGCGGCGCGCTCCGCTACGAGGTCTCGCTCTACGAGCCGTACTACTTCTTGCGGCTCTCCAAGGCGACGCGGAAGTTTCGTGACGAGAGCGCGGTCGAGGTCGCCGAGCGCGTGCTCGGCGGCGCCGGCGTCGAGGTCGACCGCCAGCTGCTCGAGGCGTACGCGCCGCTCCCGTGGACGGTGCAGTACCGCGAGACGCACCATGCGTTCCTCGAGCGGCTGCTCGCATCCGAGGGCATCTACCGCATCGCGCGGCCGGACGGCGGCATCACCTTGTGCGACGACTCCCGCGCGGCGGAGCTCGTTGCGAAGGAGCCGTTCGAGATCATCGAAGCCGCCGGCGGGCTGATCCGCGGGGCCCAGGGGATTCACGATATCGAGCTCACGAGCTCGATCGTCCCCGGCGCCGTGGGGGTCTGCGACGTCGACTGGAAGAAGGCCAACTGGACGATGATCGAATCGGTCAGCGGCGAGCGCGACGCCGACCTCGAGGTCTTCGACTTTCCGGGAGGCTTCCGCGATCCGGCGAGCGGCAAGAAGAAGGCACAGCAGAAGCTCGAGGCCATTCGAGCGCGTGCCAAGGTGTTGCGCGGCAGCGGCAACATCCTCGATCTACGACCGGGCTCGCGCATGCGCATCGGTGGGTCGACGGGGCCCGTCTTCGAGGGCGAGTGTTTCGTTCTCCGCGTCGAGCACGAGTACCGCTCGCCCGCGTTTCGAAAGCCGGAAGACGAGCAGCGCACCTATTCGAGCTCCTTCCAGGCAATTCCGGCGGCCGCACGGTACCGCCCACCGCAGGCTGCGAAGCCGTCGATTGTCGGAACGCACACGGCGATCGTCCGGGGCCCCGAGGGCACCGATATCCACACCGACACGTACGGCCGGTTCAAGGCGGCGTTCCATTGGGACCGCGACGCAAAGGGCACGGACGCCGACTCGCGCTGGCTCCGCCTCTTGCAAGAGCCGTCGACGGCGATGTTCTTGGCGCGAAGCGGCTGGGAGATGACCGTCGGCTACGTGGCCGGCGATCCGGATCGGCCGATCGGGCTCTACCGCAACATCAATGGCGAGATGCCGCCCGCGTACCCGCAGCCTGCATCGAAGTCGGCGATGTCGATCCGAACGGCGTCGTCAGGCGGCGGCGGGGGCGGCTACAGCGAGATCAAGCTGGATGACGCTGCGGGGGCGCAAGCGTTCGATGTGCGCGCGGAGCGCGACTACAGCGCCCAGGTCAAGAACGACCGCAAAGAGGTGGTCGGCGCCGACGACATCTGCGTCGTCGGCAACGATTACACGAGCTCGGTCAAAGGCTCGCGCGGCACCACCGTCAGCGGCAACCACGCCATGGTGGGGAACAAGAACTGGCTCGAGCACATCAAGGGCGACCGCACCATCACGATCGGCGCCAGCGAGAGCGTCTCGATAGGCGGCGGGCAGACCCTCACGACCAAGGGCAGCGAGGCCGAGACGATCGGAGGCTCGCGGATCACGATCGCCGGCGGCGTCTCGACGGAGGGCCTGATCAAGATGGCCAAGGAGGCGATCCCGACGCCGAAGTCGCTCGTGAAGAGCGTGCTAACCGGCGCGGCGATCAAGGCGATCGAGCCGGCCGCAGAGTCGGTCGCTGCGCTCAAGGGCGCCAAAGGGATACCCGGCTCGCTCACCGGCGCCTTCGGCGGCGTGACGAGGCCCGATGGTCTCATCGGTGGCGTCGAGGGCATGATCGGCGGCTACGAGGGCGCCAAGGGCGCGCTCGACTCCGCGGGCAAGGCGCTCGATGCAGCGAAGGGTCTCCCCTCTGCGATCAAGAGCGTCCTGCCGAAGGCCCAGGTCCGAGCGCTCGCAGGCGCGAAGGAGGCCGCGATCAACGCGCTCGAGAGCATCGTGCCGAGCCCGAGCGCGATCCTCGGAGCGCTGCTCACCGGCTCGATCCAGCGCAACGCCAAGGGCGCGTTCCGGCGGACGGTAGGCGCCGCCGCCGTCTCCGCCGCGGTCGACGAGGTCTCGGTCACCGCAGGCCGCACGTTCGTCGAGACCGTCGGGGGGTGCCAAGATCACGATCTCGACGGCAGACATCGCCGAGAAGGTCGGGCCCGTCCTCGCCACGACCGTCGGCGGCGCGATCATTCGCAAGTCGGCGGGCCCGATCACGGTCGAGTCGCTCAACGCGAGGACCAAGGTCGGCGTCTCGGCATCGTTCATCGCCGACTGCGCGATGATGATCGAAGGCGGAACGGTCGCGCTGCGCGCCGAGTCGGCGCTGGAGATGGACGGCGGAGGCTTCTATCTGAAGCTCTCGTCGGAGGGCGTGGTCATGGATGGCGACATCGCGCTGGACGCGAAAGCCAACACGACCATCAAGGGCAACGTGCTCGACGTGACCAAGGGGTGACACGTGGAAGCTCGCATGTATATCGAGCTCGGGGGCACGCGGTTCGAGATCTCGAGTCTCGTCGGCGAGGACGGGCTCATGCGGCTCTTCGACTACGAAGTCCGGTGCGAGATCGGCGCCGACGCACCTCCCGCGGCCTCGCTCGTCGGCGAGAGCGCGGTCATCCTGCTCGATGACGGCCTCGGTACCGAGCGCACGATCCACGGCATCGTGGGCCGCGCTCGCCGCCGGCTCCTCGAGACGGGGCGCCTCGAGCTCGTCGTGGGCGTCGTCCCGCGGGCGTTCCCGATGAGCTTGGGACGCACCCAGCGGACCCACCTCGACATGGACGTCGTCGAAGTCCTCCAATCGATCTTCGGCGCGGCCGGCGTGCCGGTTCGGTTCGAGATCGGCGACAGCTACGACAAGGCCGCGTACCGAGCGCAGTTCCGAGAGAGCGATTGGGCCTTCGCGTCGCGCCTGATGGAAGAGGAGGGGCTCTTTACCTTCTTCGACCACGACGAAGGCGAGACTACCCTCGTGGTCTCCGACGACTCGCGCAGGTGCTCGCCCATCGCGGGGCGCACGCTCCGCTTCGCTCCCGAAGCGGGGATGGTCACCGGCACCGACTACGTCAGCGAGATCGTGGCAGGCAAGCGGGCCGCGCCGGTGAAGTTCGTCATCGCCGGCTTCGACCCGAGCCGTCCGAGCCACAAGGCCGCCGGCGATGACGGCGACGACGGTGAGCACGTCCAGTACGACGCACCCGGGGCCGGTCCGACGAGCGCCCAGACGGCGAAGCACCGAGCGCGCGTGATGCGGGAAGCCGCCGCGGCGGCGGCGAGCTTGGTCACCGGCCGATCGGCGACGCTGCGCCTCGTGCCGGGGCGCACCTTCGAGCTCGCGGACCTCCCGACGGCAGGGGCAGAGGGTGCGCAGCTCGTCACGTGGACGCGGCTCGAGGTCGCGAGACGAGAGGGGCAGGGCGCCGGCGGATGGAACGCGAGCACCGCGTTTCGTGCGCAGCCCGCCGATCTTCCGTTTCGCGCCCCGCTCGTCACGCCGCGCCCTCAGAAGGGTGGTCTGCAGCTCGCCGAGATCGTCGGACCCCCCGGCGAAGAGATCCACATCGACGAGGCGGGCCGGGTCCGCGCGCAGCTCCGCTGGGACCGCGACCCGAGGCACTCCGATCGATCCGGCACGTTCATGCGCGTCGCACAGCGCGCGACGAGCGGCTCGATGCTTCTGCCCCGAAGCGGCTGGAACGTCCTCGCCTCGTTCGAGGAAGGCTCGCCCGATCTGCCGAGCGTCGTGGGCAGGGTCTACGATGCCGAGCACGGCCCGCCCTACGCGCTGCCCGAGAACAAGACGAAGAACGCCTACAAGACGGCGACGACGCCGGGCGGCGGATCGTTCAACGAGGTTCAGTTCGAGACCGCGCAGGGCCGCGAGAAGATGACGCTCGCGGCTTCCAACGACATGAGCCTGCTCGTCGGCAATGACGAGAACGTCAACGTGTCCGCGAGCTCCGAGCGAACCGTGGGGGGCAACGCGTTCTTGAGCGTCGGGGCGAACGCCAGCGAGTTCGTGGGCGGCGACGACACGCTCTCGGTCGCAGGTAGCCAAGGCATCAAGGCTGCGGAGACACACGGCCGCGGCGTCGACGGCTCCGAGAGCGAGACGATCGCCGGCGGGCGCAGCTTCGGGTCGGGTAGGACGGCCGAGAACAAGGTCGCCGGGTCGCGGAAGCTCGCGGTGAGCACCGCGATGATCGATGCGACCCTCGGGCCCATCACGACCGATGGCGCGAGCGTGAAGGTCCTCGTCGGCGGCGCGCTCGTTCGTGTTTCCGCCAAGAAGGTCGTCGAGTCGGTCAAGCTCGCGTCGGCGCAGGCCATCGGCGGCGCCAAGATCGAGCTCGCCGTGAAGAGCCGGGCGATCGCCGTCGGCGGGCGAATGCTGGAGACGGTGGGCGGCGCGATGGTGCTCGACAGCGGGCAGTCGATCCGCATCACCGGCAAGAACTACAACGAGCTAGAAGCGGGGCTCCTCACGAGCGTCGAGGCGCCGACCATCGTGGTGAACGCCAAACAGCAGATCGTCGTCGGCTGCGGCGGCAGCGCGATCATCGTGAGCGATGGCTCCGTCGAAATACGGGGCGCGACGTTCACGACCATCGGTGCGGTGCTCGCCGGCGGAAAGAAGGTGGCGCTCAATGGCTGACTCCCGCGAAAAGGCGCTGTCGTACGTGCTCGAGATCGGCAGTCTCAGGCTCGAGGCCGGCCGGGTGCAGGGCTTCGAGGCGATGAGCCGTCCCTATCGCTTCGAGCTCGGGTTGACGACGGACGGAACCTACGACGCCGATCCCGACCGCTTTCTGCGTTCCGACGTCGTGCTCGATATCCTGCGCGGGGCCCGAGTCCAGCGCCGGATCCGCGGCATCGCGACCGAGGTTCGCCTCAGCGCGAGCTCGCGGGGCCGCTCGTCGCTGACGATGGTGATCGAGCCTCGCTTCGCGCTCATGCGCCATCGCGTGGACATGCGCGTCTTTCGCGACCGGACGGTCCCTCAGATCGCTTCGGAGCTCCTCGGCGAGCAGAACATCCCGTTCGAGCAGCGCCTCTCGAGGACGTACGCGCCGCTACCGTACTCGGTTCAGTACCGCGAGAGCGCGCTCGACTTCGTCAGCAGGCTCTTCGAGGACGAAGGCATCCACTACTTCTTCGACGAAGAGGGCACGCTGATCCTCGGCGACGCCACGAACGCCTACGGCGAGACCCCCGGAGGCGCGCGTCTGCCTTTCGTCATGGGCTCCGGCCTCGACGCGAACCGCGACGCGATCACCAGCCTCGAGGATGTCGCGGAGCTCAGCGTCGGCAAGGTGACGCTTCGCGACTACGACCTCGCGCGACCGCGCCTCGACCTCGAGGTGTCGGCGCCCGGGCCGAGCGCCGTCGGCCCGGAGCAGTACGAGTATCCGGGCGAGTACGTCGACCCCGAGGTCGGCGCCCAGCGCGCCGCTGCTCGGAGCGAGGCGTACCGGTGCACCGCGCAGCGTCTCGTAGGCACGAGCTTTTGCGGGCGCCTCTTGCCGGGACATTCGTTCGAGCTCACCGAAGCTCCGGCGAGCTTCGGCGACCAGGAGCTGGTGGTGATGCGCGTCGACCACGGCTTCGGCCTCACCGACGCAGGCTTCTCGATGCAGTTCGAAGCGCTCCCAAAGAGCCGGGTGTTCCGTCCGCTGCCCGAGACGCCGCGTCCGGAGATCGATCACGTGATGCCGGCGATGGTCGTCGGGCCGAAAGACGTCGACATCCACACCGACTCGCTCGGGCGGGTGAAGGTTCGGTTCCCCTGGGACCGTCGGTCGTCCGCCGCGGACCCGTCGGATTGGGTGCCGGTGATCCAGGACAACACAGGCCACTCGGTGCACATCCCCCGCACCGGGTGGGAGGTTCTGACGAGCTTCATCGACGGCGATCCCGACAGGCCGGTCGTCATGGGGCGCCTCTACAACGCCCGTGAGCCCGCGCCCGAGCCGCTGCCGGAGAACAAGACTGTCTCTTCGATGCGATCGCTGAGCTCACCCGGTCGCGGCGGGTCGAGCTCGATCCGCATCGACGATCGCGCCGGCGCCGAGGCGATGCACGTTCACGCCGAGCGCGATCAGGACGTCCTCGTGGCCAACGAGCGACGAGAAGACATCACCCAGAACGGGAACGTCGAAATCGGCGGCGACGAGACGATCCGCATCGCCGGAAACCTGACCGTCGCCGTGGGCGGCGACGCGCAGCTCGACGTGAGCGGCAGTCGCACCGAGACCATCGGAGCGGCGCGCGAGGTGAAGATCTCGAAGGCCGAGGAGGTCGTCGTGAAGGGCGATCACAAGATCAGGATCGGCGGGACGTCGACCCGCCGCATTCGCACCGACGACGTCGTCAGCGCAGCCGCCATCACCGAGAAAGTCGGCATCGTCGATCTCGAGGTGAGCCTCGGGAAGAACTCGCTCGCCGCCAAGAAGGGCGGCTCGATCACCGTCGGCGGCGTGATCGTCGAGGTGTCGCGCGGCGACAAATCCGAGCAGACCAAGCTCGCGCGCGCCGAGACGATAGGAGCGCTCGTGCTGTCGAAGTCGGCAATGACCAAGATCGAGGTAAAGAAGAACAAGACCACGCGGGTCGGCGGCTCGCTCCGCGCGAGCTCGGCCGGCACCATCGAGCTCAATGGCTCGAGTGTCAGGCTCGCGAGCAAGGCCGATGGAATCTACGCGGCGAGCTCGATCGTGCTTCAGGTGAACAAAACCAAAGTGACCCTCTCCGGCGGCGTCATGAAAATCGAAGCGGCCGACATCATCTTCGAATCGAAGGGTCAGGCCGATCTCCACCAGAACGACTCGACCTTGGTCTAGCGAGCTTGCCTCGACTCGTCCCGAGCCCCCTTCGTGTCGCCGTGGCGCAGCCGGATCCGGCCAGCGACCCGCGCGCTTTCGCGCCGCTCGCCGTCGGCATCGCGCGGACCGCGTCACCCGCCGCGCCGGAGCTCGTGGTGAAGGTGACGTTCGATCTCGGCGAAGGGCCGTCAGCCATCGCCACCGTCAGCGCAGAGCAAGTCCCGTTTCTGACGAGCCTGGGCGAGGGCGAAGCCACGCTTTCGGAGCCGCTGGAGCCGGACGCTCGACTTGTCGTGACACGACCCGACGGACGAGAGGCGCGCGTGGCTCTTCCGGGCCTCGTGCCGCGTGCCTTTTGGATCGCCGGCCGCAGCGCAGAGCGGAGCCCGATCCCGCTGCGCTGCGCATCGGCCACGATCGACGCCGCGAGGCAGGTCGCGGTCCTCACCTACCGGGGTGTGTTCGAGCGGCGCCGACTCGATCCGTCCGAGGCGCACGCGCTCGTCTACCTCGATAGCGCCCGGAAGCCTCGGAGCGTGCCCGACGACTACGCGACCATTCGCTTTGCGTTCGCTACAGAGGCGGCCGATCTCCGTCCAGGCGCCGAGCCGCCGGACGAAGCAGAGCTGATGCTCCTTCGCATGTCGTGGTCGAGCGCGCCATCGGTCCCGCTCGACGTCTATGCCGCGCTATCCGCCGAGATCGCCGAGCGGCGGGAGCCGGCGACGACGATTCTGACGCGGTACGGGCTCGATACGGCGAGCTTTGCGCTCCTCGAGCAGCATTGGCTCGAGAAGATGGCAACGCAGGCGCAGGGCGGCGATCCGGCGCTCGCCGTCGCATTCGGCGAGGTCTTCGTCGCCGCGCAGGACGCGCTCGCAACCCCCGAGGAGCTCGCGCGCACCAAGGAGGAGTACGCCGCGATCCGAGCGCGCGTCGAGCGCGCGGACGAGCCGATGCAAGCGCTCGCCCCTCGGGGGCTCTCGCTCTCCGAGTGGATGCGTCTCGATCGTCGGTTCGCGCGCGAGATCGAGGCCCGGCCGGAGCTCGAGCCCGAGATCGAGCGGCTGGTAGCGGCCGAGCACGAAAAGCTCCTCGCCTCCGAAGGACCCTCCCACGAGCACGAGCTCGAGCCCGACGGCGGAGGCGACGAATGAGCCGTATCGGACCGCGGATTGCGCGCGCCGGCGCTTGGGCTGCGACGGGAACGAGCCCCGTGCAGGTCGCGATGCTCGCGCGGGCGTCGAAGCTGTCGCCGCGCGACGTCCCCTTCGCCGATCGCGACGGCGAGCCGATCGGGTGCGCGGTGGCGTGCGGGCTGCCCGACCATCTCGTCGGCTACGATCGCGCCTTCGAAATGGCGGCGGCGGCGCTCTCGCAGCTCGGCTTGGGGGGCCGCACGCTGCCGCTCATCTTGGCCCTCCCCGAAGAGGGTCGTCCGGGAGACGACGCTCGCTATGACGGCGCGATCCTCGCAGGCCTCGCCGACGAGAGCGAGATCCGCCTCGATGTGGCGCGCTCCGGCGTCATCCGGCAAGGGAGGGCGGGTGGCGCCGCCGCGATCGAGAAGGGCCTCGCCGCGATGGTCGATCCCGCCGTCGAGGCGGTCGTGATCGGTGCGGTCGATACCCACTTTCATCCCGATACGTTCGCGTGGCTCGACGAAGAGCACCGCCTCTTGGGGCCGGAGAACGACGACGGCTTCATCCCCGGCGAAGGCGCGGCCTTCCTCGTGCTCTCGGCGAGCACCGCCTGGGTGACGCCGAAGTCCACCCGTGTCCTCTTCGCGCGGACTGCGATCGAGAGCTCGGTCGGCGACGGCACCCCGAACCTCGCGACGGCGGGTACCGGCCTCGTCCTCGCTGCGACGGCGCTTCGCCCGCCCGGGTGGGTGTTCACCGATCTCAATGGCGAGCGCGACCGCACCGCGGAGTGGATGACGATCCAATACCGCGCCTCTCTCGGGCGGCCGATCGAGCGCGTGGACGGGTCGCAATGGTTCGGCGACGCGGGGGCGGCGGCGGGCCTCTTGGCGGTGGCGTCGATCGATGCGCTCTTCGCCGCGGGCGCCGCGCCTGCGACGACATCGCTCGTCTCGCTCGCGTCCGACGGCCCGTTGCGTGGGGCAATGCTCTTGGAGATGGGGCAATGACGAGGTCGGAGGAGGATCCGTTTCGCGCGCACGACAGCACGCCTCTTTGGCGCCGTGTGCTCGAGGGCGTCCTCCTCGACTTGCCGCAGCTGCCCGCTTGGGTCGACCGCGATCCCATCGCGACGCGCGTCGAAGATGCGCTCGCTCATGCGGTGACGTTCGAGGACGAGACCGAGCTCGACGCCGAGCGCCTCGACAGCCTCGTCGGCCTCGCCACGAAGCTCGACGAGGTTTGCTCCCTGGTTGCTCGCGCCGCACGACAAGCCCACGCAGCGCAGCGGATCGGCCGGCGCCTGGAGTCGGTGGCGCGCGACGTCCTCTCCACGCGCAGCGCGATCCTGGAGATTCTTCAGCGCACGCGGCCGCGCGTGACCCAGCGAGCGCCTCGCAGCCCCGCGTTCGCGGCCAGCCACGGCGTGCCCCGCCGTCACGAGCTGAGGCGAGCGTTCCTGCCGCCGTACCATGACCCCGATCCCGATCCGTTCGCCGACGAGGACGATGACGAGGCGCTCGCGTGGCGCGCCTTTCCATCTCCGGCGTCTGCCGAGCCCGACGAGCCTCCTGCAGCGCGCCCGGGGCTCTCCGCCCGCCCCGACGTGCGCAGGCTTGCGCGTGACTGCCTCGAAGACATCGGCCTCCTGGGTCAGCTCCGGAACGTGGGACCGGACGACCTCCGGCACCTCGACGTTCGCGACACCGAGGCGCGGCTCCTCGCTGCCTATGACGCGCTCCTCGCTCTCGGCGATCCATACCTCGCGCGTCCTTCGCCGCGCCGGCGTGGGCTCTTCACGACCTCGATCGACGTCCTGTACGAAGCCCAGCGCTTCGCCGCCGAGGCGATCGCAGGCGATCCCGTCCGTGCTTTTGCGAGCACCTTCGTCCTCGCGTCCGTCCACGGCGATGACGCGCTCTATGCAGCGGTCTTCGCTCTTCGTCGGGCCCACCCGTACACCCTCGACGCCCACCGCGACGCCTTGCAGCTCGCGCCAAGTCCGGCGGTCGGACGGGCGATCCGCCCGCTCACGCAGGAAGCGGATCCTGCTTTGTGCGCGCTCGCTCTCGACGTGATGCGACTCAGGCGCGAGGCCGACTTCGGCATCGCTGCGCCGCTCCTCGACCATCCCAAGCCGCAGGTGCGCGCCGCTGCCGCGAGCTGCCTCGGAGCCGTGCCCGAACGTCCGGCCGCGCTCGACGCCCTCGAGCGCGCGCTCGGGCTCGAGAAGGACGCCGGCGCGGTCGTCGCGATCTGCGAGGCGCTCCTGCGATTGCGATCGGTACGCGCGGTCGAGCACACGCGCGAGCTCCTTGCGCGGGAGCGCGACCCAGCGTCCGAAACGGCCGGTGCATTGGTGCGTCTCCTCGCCCTGGCCGGTGAGGCTGCCGACGTTCCGCTCGTCGCTCGCCTCGCCGAGTCGAGCCCCGAACGCGTCGAATGGCTCGGCTTCCTCGGGGCGCCGGCGGCGCTCGAGGCCGCGGCCGAGATCTATGTGCGGTCGCCGCACCTGAGGATGGGGCAGGCGGCGCGGTTCGTCTTCGAGCGCATCCTCGGCCCGCAGGCGCTCGGCGACGTCGTTCGCGAGCCCCACGACGTCCCCGATCCCCAGACGCTCTCCGCGATCGTGCGCGGCACGGCACGGTCGCTCGGCCCGACGACGAAGTACCGCTGGGGAGCGCCGTATCGCGCGACGGATTCTCTGGACGAGCTCGCCAAAGACGCCGTTCGCGGGCGGCATCGCGACGCGTGCGCGCTCGAGGTATCGATGGCCACCGGCGGCGCGTCGCTCCTCGAGCCGAGCGATTGGGACGCGAATCAGGCGGGGTGCGCCGCTTCCCTGGCCGCCCCCATCGAGCGCGAAGCGAAGGACCGCAGCGGTCGCTTCTTCGTCCACGACTTCGCTCGGCCGCTCAGCGGGCGAACGTGAGCTGTCCGTCGATCAGCGCGAGGTAGGCAGGGATCTCGGTCCGTGGCGAAGTGCGCGTTCGAAGGGCGGGCTCGAGCCCCGGGCGCGTGACCCACAAGAGGCGACGGTCGGCGATCAAGTGGAGCTCGAGCGACTGCTCGAGGTCCTCTGCGACGAGCGCGTCCAGGTTCTTCTGTGCGTCGGCTTGCAGATCGATCGGAGCGTCGCCTTCGAGCGCGTGGTCCGGGAGCGACGCGAGCAGCTGGCTCGCGAGCTCGCCGCGCGGCCGCGTGTGCGGAACGCCGTACGCCCGAGCGAGGTCCTCGTTCCGGAACGCCGTGAGCTCGAGGACGCGATCGAACACGTAGAGGTCCATCGCCATCTGCGCGCCGATCACGAGCTCGATGGCCTTCTCTCGCACTTCGGGCGTGAGATCGATGGGGCGCGCCTTCGACCAGAGCTCGACGGGCGGCACTGCTGCGGGCGAGAAGCGGGCCAGCGCCTCATGGCGCAGCCGCCGCTCCGCTGTCGCGATCAGCCGCTCCCGCTGCATGGGATCCGGTGGCGGCCAGACGATCTGCTCGATGACGCGCGCGTCATACGGCTCCTTGGGGCCGGTGAGCTCGCGCACCTCGACCGCTACCTCGGCCGCAGCCGGGTCGCCCACGGTTCCGGAAGGCGACCTGGGCCAAGCGAGCTGAACGCGGAGCTCGTTCTCGCCCTCGACGATCCAGGGATCGAGCATCTCGAACACCGCGCGCGCCGAGAGCGCCTCGTGCCAAAAGACGGGGATGTCGTTCAGCGAGACTCGAAGAAAGGCGCCGTTGGTCTTGGCGACGAGCTGGTAGTGAGTGGGCATCTTCGAATGGCGGGGACGAGCCTCGCCCGCTATGGCTTGTACTGGTAGAGGTACTTCTTGCCTGCTTGCTTGTAGTTCAGCTTGGCGCCGAAGTCGGGGAACTGCTGGATGAAGTCGAACGTGTCCGGCGCTTCGATGTTCGGTCGATCCATCGCGCCGGTGATCTGGTCGAGCGCGTCGTCGACCATCGTCGACTTCGCCGAATCGTACCCGACTCCGAGCGACTCGAACGCGCCGAGGAGCTTGATCCGCGAGGTGACCGACAGGCTCTTGCACGCGAGCGAAGCGTCGGAGATACCGAGGCCGCGATCGTCGGCAAATGCGGCGCCCGAGGCGGTGACCGCCGCCGTGCCGTTGAAGTCGAAGGAGAAGACGCGTCCTTTCATGAGGTCGGCCTTGAGGCCAATCGTGAGCGAGAGCTTCCCTGAGAAGCCACGCTTCTGGTTGAGAAACGGATTGGAGTCCGGCGTCGGTCGCGCGACCTCGGCGAAGACGCTGTAGGCGCCGTTGATCGTCAGATAGGGACCCGCGCCCATGATGCCTTCTTTGAGCTCCTCGACGACGGCGAGGGGATTGAGGTCCTTCATGAGCTCGCCCGCGTAGATGCCGGCGGTAGCGAACCACTTCTCCCACTCGCCGGCCTTGCCGCTCTCGAGCTTCTGTTGGCCCCACTTCGAGAGCTCTTCCCCTGCGTTTTTGATGGCGGTTCCGACCATTCTGAGACCGCTCGTCGCCATCGAGATGGGGCCCCAGCTCTCCTTCTCGCTCTTCGAGCCCGGAGCTTTCGAGGCCCTGCGCATGATCGCTCGCAAGGCTTCGCCTACCTTTCCGAGCTTTTGGTAGACCCTCACCAGCGCCTTGGCCATCGCGCGCGCCGCGAGCGGGATCGTCTTATTTACCTGGATCAGGGGATCCATCGACGCGACGACCTTGAATGCGATGAAGACGCGGTGGCTCGTGTCGTGCTCTTTGACTTGTGCCTCGAGATCGAGCCCTCCGGTGAGGAGGCAGATCGGCTCGGTGCCATCACAGACGATGCTGACCGCTCCGGCGATCGCGTCGAGGTAGGTCTTGAGGAAGGCCAGGAGAGGGAAGTCGTTGACGTCGTATCGGCGCTTGAGGAGCACGGTCCCTTTGAACGCCTTGATGGTGATTGCGTCGCTCCCGGGGATGCAGCCCTTCGCCTCTATCTTGAAAGGCGCATGCGGGTATTGCTCCATCTTCCAGTCTGCGATGAGGTTCCAGGCTTTGAGCTCGTAGGGCGGATCCGGCAAGGGGGTCGGGATCTGAAACGCGCATTCGAGCGGATTGGAGCGCGGCGGCTGTTTCACGCCATTGACGAAGAAATCGGGGTGCGGTTGGTGCGGGCAGATCCCGTTCACGCCGGCGAATGCCCAAACGATCTCTTTTTCGGGCGAGCCGCAGACCTCGATCGTGAAGTCTTTGAGGGGCCGGTTGTGATCGCAGCACCCATAGAGGCCGGTCACCTGACATTGATCCACCGGCTCGGTGCCACTCGGCGGAAACCCCGGGCGGCGCATCTTCTCGTTGGCCTTCTTCGGCGTCTTGCCCTTGCCCTTGCCCCCACCGTCCGCAGCGGCTTGGCCGCTGCCGTCGGCCTGCGTCGTGGTCCCCCAGTCCTCTGCAGCGGCTTTGACCTTCCCGACGGTGTTGCCGCTGTTCTGCTCGGTCGGATCGTCGAGCCGGATCACCGGCTTGCCCTGCGCCGTGAGGGTTTCGGAGCCCTTTGTCGCGACGGCTTCGCCGTGCGCGGGCTTCTTGCTCTTCCTGCCGCGAACCCCGGCGTGCGGCGGACCCGACTTGGGCCCGAGCTGCGCCGGGAGGATCCAGACCGACGCGCCGGCGATCGTGACGCTCGTCGTCCCGTTCACGAGCTTCTCGGTCCCGATCTTGTTGTCGAAGGGCAGGAACTTCTTGGCCGCGTCGACCCAGCATTCGTCGTCGGGCTTCAGGACCTGCGCGACGTCACCCGTCGCCTTCGTCGAGACCGTCTTGCCGCCGTTGGTGACCGTTCGTCGCGCCATTCGGCTCTCCCGCCTTGGGTGTCTTCGGCCCCGTCTCTATGATGGGGCGTGATGAGCATCGAAGACCGATGCAAGAACGATACACGCTTCGCAGTGCGGTGTGTGTCGATGCCCGATCGACACGGCCGCGAGGTCGGCGTCGTCATCGTCAAGGCAAGCTACCGGGTATTCCCCGACGGCTCGGTCGGATTGGCGGAGCAGCGGCCGGTGCGGATCGTCGGGACGGAGACGTCGGGCGCTCGCTGGTCGAGCCTCGAATACCCGAGCGATTGGGTCGACGAGAAGGTGGGGACCGATGTGGTCGTCGTCGGCACTGCGTACCCTCGGCCGCGCGCGACGACGGCCGAGGTCTCGGTGCGGATCGAAACGGGGCAGCGCACGCTGCACCGCGTGCTTCGTGTGCACGGTCCACGTGTGTACCAGGCGTCCACGTTCGGCGTCGTGCCGGGCCCGCCCGGACTCATGGAGCCCACACCAATCCGATACGAGCTCGCCTACGGCGGCGTCGACGACGAGCTGTCCGACACGCCCCTCGTCGAATGGCGGAATCCTTCGGGCATTGGGGTCGCGAAGGACCGACGGAGCCTGGTGGGCCGTTCGGCGCCGCGGATCGAGGCGCCGGAAGGTCTCTTGGACTCCGAGGCACCGGCCGTCGCGGGGCTCGGCGCGATACAACCGAGCTGGGAGCCGCGCCGCTCGTTCGCGGGGACGCGCGACGAACGATGGGCGCGAGAGCGCGCGCCATTTTCGCCGGCCGATTTCGATCTGCGGTTCAACTCCGTCGCCTCGGCCGGTCTGTGGTCGGAGCGTCCACTCTCCGGGGCCGAGCCTGTCGAGCTCGTGGGGCTCACGCCCGAGGGTGTGCTCCGCCTTCAGCTCCCCCGTCACGCGCCCGCGGTGAGCCTCAGCGTCGCCGGCCGGGCGGGCGACCCGCGCGCGCGGCTCGACACCTGGCTCTTCGATCCCGACGCGTCGATCATCGAGCTCACGTGGCGAGCGAGCTTCGCCATGCCGAAGAAGGCTTCGCAGCTCGAGCACGTGTCGGTAACCGCGACGCCGCCGCTGCCGCGACAGGTGCTGGCGCGCTCGGCGTGACGCCGACGCTCAGCCCTTTTCCTTGTCGTCGAGCGCGGCGCGAACGCCGCGCGAGAGATCGAACGCGCGGTCGGTGCGCCCGCGCTCCGCTTCCTGTGCGACCGCCGCGCGCAGCTGAGCTTCGTGCTTGTGCCAGACGATCTCGTCGATGCCCATCTCGTCGAGAACGTCTGGGAGCGAGCGATCGCCCTGCATCACCGCGGTCTTGACCGCGATGTACACCTGCTCGGACAGGAGGCCGGGCGCTTGCGGTGCGGCCGCTTCGGGTGAGGGTGGCGGGACGTGCGGCGGCGGCTTGGCGCCGAAGGGGAGCGCGGGACGACCGACGCTCGCACCGAAGACCGTGCCCGTGCTCGACGGCGTCGCGACCGCAGCTTGCACGCGCGGCGCGTCGGGTGCGCTCGACCGCGTCGGATCGAAGGGAAGGGGAGCGGCGGCGACCTGCACGCCGAAGATCGTGCCCTGTCCCACAGCGCCTGTCGGCTCGTTCCTCAGCGTGTCGTCGCCTTGGACCGGCGGCGCCGCGTGCGGCGCCGAAGACGGCACGTGCGGGGCCGAAGGCGGGGGCGGAGGTGCAGGCGCAGGCGGTGCCGGGAGCGGGCCGCCCCCGAACGGCAATGCGGGGCGCTCGACCCGCCCGCCGAACACCGTGCCGGTGCTGGATGGGGCCGCGGGCTGCGACGCCGGAGGGAACAGCGCCGCCTTGTCCACCGTCCCGGCAGCAAAGGGGAGCGTGCTCACGCCGGGGCGCGCGCCCCCGATCACCGTCCCGGTGCTCGCCTCGGTCGGGGCGCTCGGCGCCGCCGGCGCGGCGATGCGGCTCGCCAGCGCGGCGAGGGTGACGTCGTCTCGGCCGGTCGCGATCCACGAAAGCATCGCCGCCACCTCTCGCGCGGAAGCCCACCGGTGCGCCGGATCGATCGAGAGGGCTCGGTCGATCAGCGTCACGAGGTAAGGCGATAGATCGCGCACGAACCGGCCGATGGACGGAGGCGTGGTCCCGGGCGGCCGCCCGGAGAGGAGGAAGAACAGCGTCGCGCCGAGCGAGTACACGTCGCTTCGCGCGTCGACGTTGGCGCGGTCCGCCGAGATCTCGGGCGCCTCGAACGCCGGCTCGTGCGTGTGACCCGAGCTCGCGCCACGCGAGGCGAGGAGGATGGAACGGCCGAAGTCAAACAGTCTAACAATACCGTCATGTCCTAGGAAGAGGTGCGCGGGGCACACGGTGGCGTGCACGATCCCGGCCGCGTGTACGGCCCCCAGCGCCGCCGCCACGTGCTGCCCGATCGCAATCGCCTCTCCTACGCCGATCGGGCCGGCGAGCCGATCGAGCGCGCCGGCACCCCGCAGGTCGGTGACCAAATAGGTGGCTCCGATCGAATCGGTGCCCTCGTCGAGGACGCGGGGCACGCACGGGCTGTCGATCATCTTGAGGAGGTTGGCGTCGCGCAGCACGCGGCCGCGCGCGGGCGCTCCGGCGCTCGCTTCGACGAGATCGAGCTGGCCGCCGGCGGTCCCCTTCGACACGGCGTAGCGAGCCAACGGTCCGTCGACCTTCACCAGCGCGTCGACGCGGTGGCCTCCGATGGTGTCGTGAATGCGGCGGGCGGCCTGCTCCTCCGTTGCGGTCATGCGCTGTCCGCAGGTTACACCGACCCAGGTAGCGAAGGGTTTTCGTCGCGACTAGGCTCCCGCCTATGACGACTCACGCTGGCGGGTGTCTTTGCGGGGCGGTGCGGTTTTCGGCGAGCGAGGTCGAGACGGACCACGGCGCGTGCCATTGCGGGATGTGCCGCCGCTGGTCCGGCGGCTCCCCCTTCTTCGCGGCTCAAGCGAAGAACGTGATCTTCGAGAGCGAAGAGAGCATCGGTCGCTATGCGTCTTCGGACTGGGCAGAGCGGGGCTTCTGCAAGAAGTGCGGCTCTACACTGTTCTACTTGCTGAAACAGACGCAGGCGTACCACATGAGCGTGGGGGCCTTCGACGATCCCTCGGTCTTCCGCGTTGCCCTCGAGATCTTCATCGACCAAAAGCCCGAAGGCTACGCCCTGGCCGGCGACCATCCGCGCTGGACAGAGGCCGAGACGTTCGCGAAATTTGCTCCCTGATGAAGCAGCGCCGCTTCGGCGATCTCGACGTGTGGTGTGCGGGCGGCTCCGATCGCGAGGGCGGCGGCGATGGCCCTGCGATCGTGCTCTGTCACGGCTTCGGCGCACCGGGAGACGACCTCGTCGATCTGTGGCGCGCGGTCGACGCCGGCAAAGGGGTCCGCTGGCTCTTCCCCGAAGCGCCGCTATCGCTCGAGCAGATGTTCGGTGCGCCCGCCCGCGCGTGGTGGCTCATCGACATGGCGCGCCTCGATGAAGCGATCCGTACCGGCCGTCGTGACGAGCTCGCCGAGAGCACGCCGGACGGCATGGCCGAGGCGCGGGCCGCGCTCGAAGGCTGCCTCGCGGCGCTGGAAAAGGATGCGGGCCTTCGCCGTGACCGCTCCATCATCGGCGGGTTCTCGCAGGGCGCCATGATCACCACCGAGGTGTCGCTGTTCGCGGCAAAGCCGTACGCGGGCTTGGCGATCTTCTCCGGGACGCTCCTCTGTCGCGACCGCTGGAAGGATGCTGCGGTGAAGACCGCGCCGTCGCTGCACGTCGCGATGACCCACGGCAGGCGCGATCCGCTCCTGCCGTTCTCGCTGGCAGAGGAGCTTCGAGACATCCTCATCGGCGCGGGCGCCGACCTGAAGTTCGTCGCGCACAACGGCGGCCACGAGATTCCACAAGCAGCGCTCGACGCGCTTGCCCAGCTCGCAAGAGGGCGGTTTTGATCGGGACGCGTCCCGCCATCCGCGCGCTCCGCGTGTTGCGCGAGCGGTCGGAGGCTTCGGAAGCGAGCGTCAAGGCCGCCGTCGTACAAGCCATGGACGGAGGGCTCGATGCGGCGCTCGCTGCCCGCGCCGCGCATCGGGCCGCCGACGCGGCGAGTGAGCGCGTGCTGGGCAGGCCCGGCGCCGTCGCTCCGGCGTGCAGGCGCGGTTGCTCGTACTGCTGTCACGTGCACGTCGAGGCAGCGCCCGCCGAGATCGACGCGGTCGCAGCTCACCTCGTCGCCGTGCGCACGCCTGTCGAGATCGACGGGCTCCTCGCCGCGCTGCCGCGCGGCGTCGGGCTCACCCCAGACGAGCGATGGGCCAAGAGGATCCCATGCGCCCTCCTCGGACAAGACGGAGGCTGCTCCATCCATCCGGTGCGTCCGCTCCGCTGCCGAGCTTTTCATTCGTGCGATGCCGGGCGCTGCAGGAGCGCCTTTTCGGGCGACAGTGACGACGAGCCCGTCCGAAATGATGCGCTCTCGCGCGCCTACGACGCCGCCGAGGCAGGGCTTCGCGCTGCGCTCGAGGACAAGGGCATCACCGCGGCCCCGGAGCTGTTCGAGCTGGGCTTGCTCCGTCGGCTCGGCGCGCGCTGACGGTTCCTCTCAGATTGCGACGCTGCAGCGCACGAAGGCCGAAGGCGCGACCTTGGCAGCTTCCAGATCGCGCACGTTGGCGTCGACGGTCACGCGCGTTTCGACCGTACCGGTCAGGCGTCCTCGTGCGAGGCGCCCGGCGATGATCGAGCCGACGCCGCCGACATGCGCGCCGATGGCGCTCACCGCCAGCTCGGCGCAGGGCACGGCGCCCTTGAGGTCGAGCGTGACGTGCCCGTCGAGCAGCGCCATCTCTCCGCTGCCCTTGAGCTCGAGCGTCCCGGCTTTTACTGACAGATCAGTTATCGTTACCGAGAAACCATCGAGTGCAAACTTGCCCGAGACCTTGGTCGCGTCTCCGAAGAGGATCCCTTGCAGCTCGCGCGGATGGGGCGGCACGTAGCCGGCCACGGTCGCATTGAAGCTGCCTTTGAGCGCCTCTTTGCCGGTCAGCCCGACGTCGAGCTTGCCGGTCACGCTTTTGCCGGGGAGCTCGACCCCGAGCCACTTCGGGATCGCCTGGTTCGTGACGCCCTCGAGCTCGAGGTAGCCCCGCTCTCCCTTTCGATCGACCCCGATGCGCGCGGTCCTGAAGTCGTCGGGACGAAGCCAAACGCGGTCCTCCGTCCGCTCCAGCGTGACGGGCACCGGCGGAATGCCGAGCGAGACGAGCGGGACCTCGGGCTTGATGGTCATGCCTTCGGCGACTACCTGGCCGTCCTTCATGGTCAAGGTCTTGGCGTTGGCGACGACCGAGAGCATCAGGTCGTCCGCCACTTGCGACACCCGGACTTGGGCGTTCGTCGACGTGAGAGGAAGGTCCTTGGAGGGCCCGGACTTCAGCGCGTCCTCGAACGCGAAGAGCGCCTGGATGCTCGGCGCCGTCACGCGGGGCTCGATCGCCTCGACGCTCACCACGTCGAGCTTCTTGAGCGTGGCGCGTATCTCTTTGACCTCGATGTCGACGTCGGGCACGACCAGGTTCTTCGCTCGGACGCCGCGGAGGATGACCTGTGCCGGCCGCTGGTCCCAAGGCGCCAGCGCCTCGACGTCGATGGAGTCGTATCCGAGATCGAAACCTCGTTCCTGGGCGCCGGCGATGGCACGGCTACCGGCGATGTCCGGCAGGTACTTGATGAACAGCCACGCCCCAGCCCCGCCCCCCACGACGAGCACGCCCAGAAACCCGAGGATGACCCAAGGCCACCGCCGGCGGACAGGGGCTTCGGCGGGGGCCCCTTCTTCGGGCTCTTCTCGGGTCTCGGTCACGACGCCATCGTATGTCACGACCGTCTGACGAGTCCCGAAGTCGAACAATCACCCTGCGCGCCGCGTCGATGCGGCGCGCAGGGTCGTTCGCACCTGAGAATCCGGCTCGCGGCGCTGGCGGGACTATTCGACCACGATGGCGATCGACTCGGGCTTCGTCGTCGTGGCTTCGAGCGCCGCAGCGACGTTCTCGTCCCCCGTTCGCCCGGCCACGTCCTCGAAGACGAGGAGAAGATCGTTGGCCTTCTCTACGACGTAGAGATCGCCGAGACCGACAGCGAGGTCGACGGGGTTGCCGAGCTTCGTCGTCTCTCCGCCGAGGCGCCACCGGACGTCCACGGTGCCGTCGGCCTCGCTTGCCGTCGCGATCGTGAACAGCTGGCCGTCCGCGGCGCTCGCCGGATCCCCGACGTCCGAAAGGACCAAGAGATCCTCGTCGGCGAGGTACGCGATGCCGTGCAGGTTGACCGACGCCTTTTCTCCGGCGACCGCCGGTGTGATCGTCCGCGTCGGCCCGACGGTGCCGGGGTTCACCGAGAAGGCGTCGTACACCAGGACGACGCCGTCGGTCGCCGCGACGTAAAGGCGATCCGAATCGGCGTCGTACGCGGCGTCCCACACACCGCGGTCGCCGCCGAGATCCCCGACGACCCAGAGCGGCGCGACGTCGCCCTCGGCGTCGAGCGCGAACCCGAAGATCCGCTCGGCCCCCGGATCCGCGACGATGACAGCTCCGAGATCTTCCGACGCGAAGGCTCCCTTCGGCGTGAGGAGGCCGGTGTTCGGTCCTTGGATTCGTCGCGTGCCGCCGCCGATGACCAGCGGGTCGGGCAGCGTCGCGAGCTCCGCGACGAACATCAGCCCGCCTTGGCCCCCGGGTCTGTCGTAGGTGAGCCAGCCGTCGCCGTCGGCGGTGATCGTGGTCGACTGGATGCTGAGGATGTCCCCGATGTCCCCGATGGTCGCTTCGGCGGTGAGCGCAGGCAGGAGCCTCGCGACGCCGTCGCCGTCGCGACCGTCTGGGTTCTGCGCCACCAGGATCCGGCCGTTGAGCCCGCCGATGAGGGCGAGCGACTCGCCCTTCGCGAGATCCATCCCGGCGTCGGCGGCCGAGTCGGCGGTGCCGGTCGCGGCGGTGATGTCGTCGAACCGGAAGATCTTGTCGTTCGCCTTCTCGGCGACGTAGACGTCGTCGCCCAGAGCGTTCGAGTCGAGGACGATGTCGACGGGATTGCCGAGCGCGCTCGCCGGCCCGGCGATGCGCGCGCGCACTTGCTTCAGGCCCGTCGCCGTCGCCGGGTCGGCGATCGTGAAGAGCTGCCCGTCGGATCCGCTCGCCGGATCGCCCACATCCGAGAGGACGAGCTGGTTGGGACGCAAGATCGGATTGAGGCTCGCGATGTACTTGATGCCGTGCAGGTTGGCGCTCACCTTGGACCCCGCGTCCGACGGGGAAAACGTTCGCGTCGGCCCGTTGACGCCCTGGTTGATCGAGAGGCCGTCGAACACGAGCACGTCACCGTTCGTCGCCGCGACGTAGAGGCGGTCGTTCTGCGCGTCGAAGGCGCTGTCCCACGCCGTCTGTCCGCCGAGCTCGGAGATCACGAACTCGGGCGCCACGTCGCCTTCCGCGTCCAGTGCGAAGGCTTTGATGTCGCTCGAGCCCGCGTCGGCGACGAGGACCAGGCCGAGCGTCTCGGCGATCTCGAGGCCCTTGGGAGCGACCAGCCCGGTAGCCGGCCCGGCGATGCGCCGCGCGCCTTCGCCGAGGATGCCCGAGGTCTGGTCGGCGAGACCGGTCACCACCATCACGCCACCCGCGTCGCCCACGGCGTCGTAGCTGACGAATCCGTCTCCATTCGATGCGATGGCGATGCTCTCGATGCTGGTGATGACGCCGATGCCCGTGTGCATGATCGACGCCGCACCGGTGTCGTCCGCTGCGACGATCGCGTCGAGATCTCGCCCCGCCGGGTTCTGGGTGATGAAGAGCGTGGCCTCGGGAACCGAGCCGCCCGAGCCGCCCATTCCGCCGTCACCACCTCCGTTGCCGCCGTCGCCGCCGCTCGTCGTGGCACCGGTGCCGGTCGTCGAGCCGCTCGCGGTGGTCGTCGTTCCGTCCGCTGCGTCGTCGCTGCACCCCATCGCGAGCCCCGCGACGAGTCCGGCGCAGCCGACGCCGAGAACGCGAGTCATGAGAGAAGGTCTAGGAAAGCGCATGGTCACCTCGACAAGGAATGAAGGTTCGGAACGTCTCCCATCGGAAACGTCGTCAACCGATTCATGATGCGAAGCGGTTTTCCCGCTGAAAAGCCGATCGGATCGATCGCGGATCGGCTCGATCGCGGGACGATCGAGCATCGAGCGCTTTGTCGGATCAGTCCCTACACGAGCGGGCATCCCCGATCACCGAGGCCGCGAGGTCTCGGATTTCGTTGGCATTCCTTTGAGTTTCTTGGAGGTGCTTCCATGCTCCGGCTTCCGACCTTTGAGGCGCAGCTCGCGCGACAGATCCTGATCGCGGCGGGCGCAACGGCTTGTTTCGCGGTCGCCTGCGGCGACGATGGCGAGGGCTCCGGCGGTGGCGGCGGTTCGTCGACCACGACCACCGGCAGCTCCGCGACCTCGACGAAGAGCTCCACCAGCGCGTCGACCAGCACGACGTCGAGCAGCAGCAGCACCAACACCAGCAGCAGCACGAGCACCGGCATGGGCGGTGGTCACGAGGGCGGCGGCGGTGGCGGCGCCGGCGTCGAGCGATGCTGGTTCCCCGTCCTCGACGGGCCGGAGCCTTGCCCGCCCCTCGACGACGCCGATCTTTACTACCCGTGCACCAACGACGGCGAGCTCGTGCAAAGCTGGATCTCCGGTCCGGAGCCGGGGCTCGAGCAGTGCTGCTACATGGTCGAGGTCGGGCCTCCGAACGATCCGACCTGCGGCGTCATCGGTCGTCCGCTCGTGGTCGAGGGGCGCGCGGCTCGCGCGGGTGTCGCGCGCGGGGATCGCGGCTGGGCCGGACGCGCCATCGCGTCTGCATCGGGACCGAAGGTCGCGGGGCTGGACGCGAAGACGCGGGCGCTCTTGGCGCGCGCCTGGTCGGATGTCGCAGCCTACGAGCACGCGAGCGTCGCGAGCTTCTCGAAGCTCTCGCTCGAGCTGATGGCGTTCGGCGCGCCGTCGGACCTCGTCCGCGCCGCGCACGAGGCGGCGCTCGACGAGATCCGTCACGCCGAGCTGGGCTTCGCGCTCGCCAGCGCGTACGCGGGCGAAGCGCTCTCACCGAGCGCTCTGCCCGAGGCGGCGAGGCTGTCGCTCGCTTCGGACCTCGCGTCCCTCGCGGCTGCCGCCGTGAAAGAGGGCTGCGTCGGCGAGACGCTCGCGGCGCTCGTCGCCAGCGCACAGCACGACGTCGCGACCGACGCGGCGGTTCGGGCGGCGCTCGACGTCGTACGGGCCGATGAGGCGCGGCACGCCGAGCTCGCGTGGAAGCTCGTGGCTTGGGCCCTCCGGTCCGGGGGTGAGGACGTGCGGGTCGCGGTCGTGACCGCGTTCGAAGAAGCGGCGCAGGAGCTCTATGCGGCGCGCGCCGAAGGAACGTGGAGCGCACACGAGCACGGCCGCCTGTCGGAGGTCGAAGCGAAAGCCGCGAGGGTGAGGGGTCTCGAGCTGGTCGTACGGCCGGCGATGGACGCGCTCCTCGCCTGAGGGCTCACGTCGGAGTCGGGGTGCTGCCGAGCGACGCTACGGCGTTCGCGATCTCGTGGAGCGGCAGCACCTTCGACGCGACACCCGCGCGTACCGCGGCCCCCGGCATGCCGTAGACGACCGCTGTCTCCTCGCTCTCGACGAGGACCGTCCCACCTGCGCGACGAACGCTGGTGGCGCCGACGACGCCGTCATCGGCCATCCCGGTCAAGATGACGGCGTGCGCGCGCGCGCCGAAGACGTCGGCCGCGCTCGTGAAGAGGCGATTGGCGCTCGGCACGTACCGATCGGTCGGAGCAGGGGGTCGTACGTCGAGGAGCAAGAAGCCGTTCAGCTTCCGGATCGACATGCACGAGCCGCCCGGGCAAACGTAGGCGCGGCCCGCGAGGACGAGCTCTCCGTCCGTGGCTTCGCGCACGGTCATCGCCGCGACTCGATCGAGCCGCTCCGCGAAGGTGCGCGTGAAGTTCGGCGCCATGTGCTGCGCGACGAGCACCGCACCGGGATAGCCCGGAGGAAAGCGCGAGAACATGTGCAGGAGCGCCGTCGGCCCGCCCGTCGACGAGGCGACCACGACGAGGAAGCGCGGGGGAACGCTCGGCGGGGGCTGGTCGACGTTCGTGCGGCGCGGCGGCATCTCGCTCGGCCTCGGCCTTTGCACGAGGTGCCGGGTCATCAGCACCTTCTGAATGAGCTCGGTGCGGAACGGCTCCGGCGACAGAAGGGGGTCTTGCGGCTTGGGGATGAAGTCGACCGCTCCGAGCTCGAGCGCCTTGAAGACGTTGTCCGCGCCGTCGTGCGTCGACAGAACGATCACCGGCGTGGATCGCCGCGCGAGGAGCAGGCGGAGAAACGTAAAGCCGCCCATCTTGGGCATCTCGAGATCGAGCGTTATGGCGTCGGGGTCGAGCTCGGCGACCATCCGCAGTGCTTGCTCGCCGTTCGACGCATGGCCGACGACCTGGATGTCGGTCGACGCAGAGAGCGCGTCGGTGATGACGTGCCTGACGATGCGCGAGTCGTCGACGACCAAAACGCGCAGCTTCTTCGGCGGCGTCGAGGTCACTGTTTTCTCCCGCGGTTCGTCAGATCGTCGAGCGCTGGGCGGCGGTAGACGATGTCGTCGGCGAGCTGGACGACCTCGAACGGCGAAGGGTCGGCGAGGAGCGACTCGGAGTGACCGAGCAGCAGGTAACCGCCGGGCGTCAGCCGGTTGAAGAAGCCGGCGACGACGCGGACGCGCGCCTGTTCCCCCATGTGGATGAGGACGTTACGACAGAAGATGACGTCGACCGCGCCCGGGAACGCGGTCTCGCTGAGCAGGTTCGCGTGACGGAACTTGCAGATCGCTTTCAGATCCGCGGACACCGAGCGCGAGCCGTCGGGCTGCTTGACGAAGTACTTGCTGTAAAGAGGGCTGGTGACGCCTCGAAACGACGTCGCCGAGTAGACACCGCGCCGTGCGAACGCGATGCATCGCCGCGAGATGTCGGTGCCGAAGACGTGAACGCGGTCGGCCGGCACGAGCCCGGACTCGAGAATGATCGAGCCGATCGTGTAGGCCTCTTCGCCTGTAGCGCACCCGGCGCTCCACACGAGCACGCGCTCGCGCCGGGCCAGCCGCGGCAGGATGTCGTACCGGAACGCCTTGAGCTGATACTCCTGGCGGAAGACGTACGTCTCATTGACCGTGCACGCCTCGACGGCCTCTTCGAGCTCGGCCGCGTCGCCGTCCGTCAGCCGACGGAGGTACGACGCGAAGCTCATCTCACCCGTCGCCGACAGTCGCTTCTGAAGTCGCCTTTCGATGGTCGGTCGGGCATCGATCCCGAACCAGAGCCCGGCGTAGTCGTGCAGGAGGCTCCGGAGTCGCTCGAATTCTTCTTGTGGGAGGGTGAGCGCGGCGGGTCTGTGCATCGGGGGTCACCGACGACCCCTGGGTCGTCGGCAGGTGGAGCCTGGCGCCGCCACCACAGTACGCGGTTCTAGCATGAAAGCCGTGCGGGCGAGCTGATAGGCTCGCGGGCCATGGCCGAAAGTGCCAATGGCTGGCCGATCGAGACCGCTCCGCCCAGAGAGGCAGCCCTCGGATCGGTCGTATGGCGCCGCGAAGGTGCGCTTTCGGCGACGGCCATCATGAAGTGCACGTTCTCGATGGTGCACGAGGGCTTCAGCCTGCCCACCACATCTCGCGATATCGAACGCGCCGACCGCCCGTGGATGGCGCGTCCGGGCCGCAGTCTCGAAGCCGCTTCGGAGCTCAAGCCGTCCCTCGGCCTGACAGAGGTCCTCCTGAAAGGGCACGCCATCGCGCCGCAACGCGAGCCCACACCGGCGCTCGCCGTCCGCCTCGTCGTTTGGCAAGGCGCGGCGCTCCTCGACAAGACGCTGCACGTCTTCGGAGAGCGAAGCGCCCCGGACGCGTACCCGCGCGGCTTCTCGACGATGCCGCTCGTCTACGAACGCGCGCACGGCGGCCCGGGCACCGACAACCCGGTCGGCATGAGCGAGGTCGACGGCGTCCCATTCGTGATCGACCCCGCGAAGCCCGACGCTCCAGCGGGCTTCGGACCACGCTCGCCGTCGTGGCCCGGGCGCGCCGCCGGTCCCGAGCGTGGGGCGGGCGTTTGGTCTTGGGCACCTAGCGTCACGAGGGAAGCCCTCGCCGCGGCTCCCCAAGATCAACGTCTCGCCGCGCTCGGGGGCCGTGAATGGATCATCCTCGACGGCATCCATCCCGATCTTCCTCGCTTTGCGACGCGCTTGCCCTCGCCGCGCGCGCTCGCGTGGCTGTGCGACGACGGCGGCGGCCGCAAAGAGATCGCGCTCTCTCTCGAGGCCCTCTCGGTCGACACGGATCAGCTCGAGATCTCGCTCGTATTCCGAGGCGACGTCGTGCTTCCGCACGCCGACCTCGGACGATTTTTGATCGAGGGTGACTTCGATCTCGAGGATCCCGACAAGGCGCCGCAGAAACCCTTGGCGGAGCCAGCGCGTGTCGTCGCGCCGCAGGGCGGGAACCTGGGACAAGGGCTTCGCCTCGCCGAGCTCGAGAAGCCGCAAGCGGACGCGGCAGCGTCACCGCCCGCCGTGGTGCCGCCGCCCGCAGCGGCCCCTCCGCCGCCCGTGGTGCCGCCGCCCGCGGTGGCGCCTCCGTCTGCAGCCGCCGAGGCGAAGGCTCAGCCCGAGCCTGAAGCGGAGCCCGCGCCGCCCAACGAGCCAGTTCCTCCGACGACACCGGCGGCAGCCGCGCCGGCTCCACAAGCCGCGCCGATCCCACAGGCCGCGCCGGAGCCGGCCGAGGCCGGGCTGCGAGCCACGGTGCTGGCGCGCATTGCGAAGGGTGAAGCGCTGCGGGATCTCGCGCTCGCAGGAGCCGATCTGTCGCGGCTCGATCTCAAGGCTGCCAACTTCGCCGGCGCGAACCTCGTCGGCACGAAGCTCGCCGGCGCCAAGCTCGTCGGTGCAAAGCTCGGCGCCGCGAAGCTGCAAGGCGCGGATCTCACCGAAGCGGATCTACAAGAGGCCGATCTCTCGCAAGCCGATCTGAGCCGCGCGAACCTCGAGCGCGCCAAGCTCGACGGGGCGCAGCTCAAGGATGCTGCGCTGGCGTCGGCCGTGGGCAGGCAAGCGAGCTTCGTCGGTGCGCTCATGAGCCGCGCCGTGCTCTCTCAAGGAAAATGGGAGAACGCCACCTTCGCGAAGGCCGACCTGGTCGGAGCCGATCTGTCAGGCGCCGAAATCGACGGCGTGAAGCTCGATGAAGCCAACCTGACGGGGGCGCGCCTCGTCGACGCAAAGGGGAAGGGAGCGTCGCTCGTTCGAGCCACCCTCACCGACGCCAACCTGGCCGGGGCGACGCTCCCCGCCGCGACCGCGAACGAAGTCGAAGCGCCGCGCACCGTTTGGGATCGCGGCGTCCTCGATGGCGCCAGCTTCCGCGGGGCCAACCTCGAGTCGGCGGGTTTTGCGCGCGTTCACCTCGACGGCGCCGATTTTTCGAAGGCCAAGCTCACCAAGGCGAGCTTCATGGGCGTCACCGGCGACAAGGCGAAGTTCGACGAGGCGACCATGGACTCGGTCGACCTGCGCCAGACGAAGCTGCCCGAAGCGAGCTTTGAAGGGGCGAAGCTGGGCCGCGCCAACGCGCTGAAGGCCACGCTCACGGCTGCGAAAATGGCCCGAGCAGACATGACGGGTTCGTCATTTCGATCGGCCAAGCTCCGAGGCGCCGATCTGCGCGAGGCGTCGCTCAAGGATGCCGACCTCCGCGACGCGGATCTCGAGCAGGCCGATCTCGAGGGCGCGGTTCGCGACGGCGCCAAGCTGTCCGGCGCGATCTTGAAGGGCGCCAAGGGCGGGGACGGCTAGTGCGAACGCTCACGAGCACCGTGCCGATCTCCACCTACGGAGGCGCCTCCGGGACGACGATCGTCTGGCGACACCGAGGAGAAATGCACCTGACCGTGGTCTTGAAGACCGCGTTCTCGCTCGCGCACGATTCGCTCGCAGAGGTGCTCCCTGGCGCAGACATCCTCCGCGAAGAGACTCGGACGACCCCCTCGGACCTGGTCCCCAAGCTGGCGCGCCCCGAAGTGATCGTCGTCGGTCACGCGTGCGCCCCCGAAGGCACCACGACGAGCTCGCTCTCGGTCCGCCTCTTCGTCGGCGGCGAGACGCCGGTCCTCGACAAGACGGTTCACGTGTACGGCGATCGAGAAGGCGGCCGCCCCCAGCCGCAGCCCTTCAGCCGAATCCCCCTGGTGTACGAGCGAACCGTGGGCGGACCGAGCACCGACAACCCGGTGGGGCGGGCTGCGAGCGATCCGAGCACGCCGCCCAACGTCGTCGACCCCGGCGACCCTTGGAAGCCCGCTGGCTTCGGCCCGATCGCCGAGGCGTGGCCGCCCCGCCGCCGCCACGCGCGCTCGGCGTTGCCGGTGCTTCGCGATGGCATCCTGGTCGTCCCCGACGATCTCGACCCCGAATTCTTCCAGGCGGCGCCGCTCGATCAGCGGGTCTCGAAGCTCGGGAATGATGACTGGATTGTCATCGACGGGATGCACCCGGTTTGGACTCGTTTCCAGTGCCAGCTGCCCGGCGCCCGGGCGCGCGCGCGCCTGACCGGCCCCGATCCGACCGGCACCTCGACGTTCCTTCCTACGAGGCTCGATCGCTTGGTGATCGACATGGACGCGCTGGTCGTGTGCGCGACGTGGCGCGCTCACGTCCCGGTCGTCGAAGGCACCCTCGCCGGACGCCAGGTCGTCGCGGGTATCGAGATCCCCGAAGAAGAGGCGATCGCCGAGGAGTCGAGCCAGACGATGATCGTCGATGGCGACGAGCTCCAGCGGCTCGGCGGCGGCGCGCTCCCGTTCTCCGGGCCTGCCGGGCGCCGATCGAGCCCCGGGAAGGGTCTGGGTGGCCTGCCTTTCGGTCGCAAAGAGCCCGCACCAGCGGTGCCTGCGGTCCCGGCGATCGAGTGGACGGCGGAAGAGACGGTCACGGCGATGGGGAGCGAGCGTCAGAGCTTGCCCTTCGTCGCCGGCACCGGCGAGAAGCCTCCTCCTGCGTTTGGCCTGCCGAGCGTCGTCGGCGACGACGAGGGTGAAGGTGGCGGCACGGCGGTTCAGGCGATTCCCTCCGAGCTCATGGGGGCTGCGCTGCCGTTCGAGCAGAAGAGCTCCGGTGCACGTTCGGCTGGGCCCGCCGCGCCCCCCGCTGTCGCGCCGCCCGCTGTCGTGCCGCCAGTCGTCGTGCCATCGGTGGGCGCCGCTCCGAAGACGGTCGTCATTCCGCAAGCCGTCGTGGTTCCACCGGCGGCCGTGGTTCCGCCGGCGGTCGTGGTTCCACCGGCGGTCGTGGTTCCGCCGGCGGTCGTGGTTCCACCGGCGGTCGTGGTGCCACCGGCGGTCGTCATTCCGGCTGCTGTCGTGCCGCAGGCGCAGGAAGCTCTCCTC
>JBGTSH010000080.1:0-33763 GCA_041940405.1 Polyangiaceae bacterium | reverse complement strand
AGCAAAGTTGAAGCTCGCATGGCTTGATCTGAGAGCAAGTTGCCGTGCGACGCAATTGACCACCGCTTTGATTTGGCGCCCGGTAGCATCGGACTGTGGGTCCCCTCGGGCCGACGCATCGCGCATCGCGGCGCCCTCGTGGGGGGCCGCGCTGCGTGTTTGCGGTTGGGGAGCTGGTGGTATTTCGCGCTCCTTCCCGTGGCAGTCCTCGATCTGAACGGGCCTGTCGTGCTGTTCGAAATGGTCGCGGGAGGTCTCGCGCTGGTGATTGCCTTCCTCCGCTCGGGCTCGCTTGCTCTGCCGGCGACACTCGTGTCCCTGGCGGTCGTGAGCGTCCTGCCGCTCGGTCAGCCCGTGATGAGCGCCCGGCTGCTACGAGATGGCGAGGAGGTCGATCTGGGTGGAGGCGAGATGCTGCGGATCGAGCAGCCCCCTTGACGAGATTGCGTGCTCATCGCTTGCCCGCCCAGTCTCGGCATTGTCAGCCTTCATTCGAGCGTTCCCCCCCTCACGCCAGTGAGGGGCCCGGGGGGTGAACGCTACGAACGCTTTGGTGTGGATGTGGCGCAAGGGCGCGTCGAGGGGCCCCGTGGTACCCTCGAGCGTGATGAGCTCCGAGGAGCTCGTGAAGGCCGCGCTCGAGCTGCCGCGCAGCGAGCGCGAGCAGCTTCTGCAGAGGATCGCCGCCAGCCTCAAGGTCGAGCTGGATCCCGAGCTCGTGCCGTTCCGCCGCGGTGATCCGGGGATCCCGGGCGACGAGGTATTCGACGAGCTCCTCGCGGAATGAAGTGCGAGTTCGATGAGTCCGCGAAGTCGCAGCTTCGGCGGGCTCACGATCGGTACGAGGCGGAGCGCCACAGTCGAGGGTTGTGTCAAGGCGGACTGCCAGCGAGCCGCCGCATCACGCCGGCAAGCCGAGCGCCATCGACAGGCTTGCGCAGGAGCTCGACGGCCTCGAGGCGAGCGGTGGCCTCCTCAGCATCGCGTGTGGGAGCTGAAGTCATCAGGATGGTCGGTGTCGGCTGGTGCGCCCTGGCAGCGCGGAGATTCTGAACAAGGTCGAAGGGGTCCGTTTCGGGCGCGGCCAGGTCGATAAGGAACGCGTCGAATCCGAGCTGACGATGCAGCTCGAGCGCTTGGCCGCTGTTGGTCGTGAGGACGACGTTCCAACCAGCGGCCTCGAAGGTCCTCCGCAACCGTCGGATGTTCGCGAAATCATCGTCGACGAGCAGGACCGTTCGTCGGCGGGGCGGCGCGGGATCTCGCTTGTGCAGCAGGTTCATGCTGGCTCCTTTCGACAAGTCGCTCGCAGAGCGTGATCACAGGACGCGAGGGCGTCCTAGGCGCATGCAAATAAAATGCCTCGCGCCACCAAACCACGCGAGACATTGCGCCACGCTCATCCTTTCGATTGCACGCTGGAACGGCGGTTGCCGCCGACGTCGCATGAGCAAGATCACGACGCAGGTGTTGGACCTGTCCACCGGCCGGCCTGCGGTTGGCATCCACGTCAAGGTCTCCAGGGAGGAGACAAGCGGCTGGCTCGAGCTGGGCACAGGCGTCACCGATACGGACGGCCGCGTTCGCGGGGTCTGGTCCGAGGAGTACGAGCTGCGTGTCGGGGTGTACCGCATCACCTTCGAGACCGGTGCCTATTTCGCCTCCCAGAGAGCGGACGCCTTCTACCCCGAGGTGACGATCCAGTTCGAGATCCGCCACGCTCTCGAGAACCACCACCTTCCACTGTTGGTCAGCCCCTACGGGTATTCGACGTATCGCGGGACCTGAGCGAGGCCCTTCCGTTCACGCCACGGAAGAATTGGCGCGGGTGCGCGCCGGAACGGGGCTTGCACCGCGAGCATGAGTGCCACGAAGACGGGTGCCCGGCGCGCCTCAGCGACAGGGGCAAGGCAGGATCTTCCGGACCAAGAGCGAGCTCGCGGAAGCCGTCGAAGCGGCCATTCCGGCTCACCCCGGACGCTCCCGGACGGACGCCGGCCTGCTCCAGGCCTATCGGGCGTTGGTCGTGGAAGCGGCCAGCACACTGTCCTCGGTGCTCGGGTGGTCGGCGGGAGTCGTTCGCAGGGTCAACCGTCGCGGGCTTCGTCGCGGTGAGGCACGCGCGCCCGGGAGTGCAAGACCCGACGGCATCGATCTCTTCCTTCCCGACGGAAAGACAGCGATTGCGATCGCAGAGGTCGGGGTCGCGCCCAAACACCCGCTTGCCACCCACTACCGCGAGCAGGTCCTTGCGGCGCTCCACGCGGCGACATTCGCCGCGCGTGCGCTCAGTGCATCACAGCGGAGATTCGGCCCGCGTGTCGACATCGCCTTCGCGCTGCTTGCCGAGGGGATCGATCAGTACAGCATCAGCATGCTGCTTCGCAGCCTACTGGAGGCGTCGCCATCGAGCGCGCAGAGGCTGGACCAGCCCTTTGCAATGCGCCTTCGCGCCGCGAGCACCGTCCTTCGTTGGCTGACGACGGTGCCCGCGAACACATATGAAGGCGAGCCGTTGCGGACCGGCATCGTCGTCTGCACCACCCGGGCCGCGCTCGGCCATCCTGCCGTCACCGCGACGTACTTCGAGGGGACCGGCTTGAGCTTCGAGGCCGCGCTGACCGCGGGCCAAGTGCTGGCACTCGCAGACGGCGCGCACAGCTTCCTCATCCTGGAAGCCGACCTCAGGGTCGTCGGTGTTGTGTCCTTACATCAACCGATGGACGCCCTCCTCGATGCTGCGTCCGACAGGTCCCCCGCATTGCCCCTGTCAGCAGTCTGGTTCGAGGCTCGGGAACCGCAATTGATCAGGATGTTCGGCTGGTCAAACGGCTCGTCCTTCCAGATCGGTCACCTGCGCCGCGGCCGGTTCCGCCTCTTCGACCCACGCAGCGCGGAGGACGCGCTGGCGGGCGTCATTTCGATAGCGATTCAATCGAACCATCCTGCAATCAAGAGCCTTGCTCGGGATCTGGTCGCCCGTGCCGGAACCTCGCGCGGGGCGGGCGTGCTCATCGGTCCCAAGCGACCGCGCGCCAACGGCAAGCGACCGCGCACGCCCGTGCCAGTCGACCCCACGGGGACCTGGCGAGTCTTTCTCGGCCCCGATGGAGCCGCGCTCGTGGATACGCACCTCCAGGTGTACGAGTACGGCGTGATGCTCCCGCAGCCTTCGAAGAAGCTCATTCCCGAACGCGGTAGCCGTCACAACGCCGTCGCCGCCGCGTCCGCAGCGGCAGGGTATGTGGGCGTCGCGATCAGCGATGATGGCTCGCTCACGGTCTTCCAGAAAGGGAGGGTGGTGCTCTCGTTCACCTGACGCGCCGACTGGCATCCGACTTGCGCACGCTTCTGTCACAAGCTCGGAGGGCAGCCATGCAGACGCGTGAAACCCAGAACCAACAGAAGTCACAGAAGAGCGAGGAGAGCGCACAAGCGACAACAGGGCAGAATGCCACGCAACGCGCCATCACACACCAGCCGTCTGGAGAAGGGCTTGCGAGGCCGCTCGGCTACGAACGCGGCTGGGGCCCGTTCCGGCTCTTGAGCCGGATGTTCGAAGATATCGATCGAATGCTCGGTCTGGACACCGAGCCTGCGCCCGGCTGGAGTCCCTTCGGCGCCTTGGCGCCACGGCCTGGTTGGGGTGAGATGCGGAGTCTCTTCCGGCCGGAGGTCGAGGTCTTCGAGCGCGACAACAAGCTCGTCGTGCGCGCCGACCTGCCTGGGATCGACGAGAAGGACATCAACGTCAAGGTCGACGAGGGCGTGCTCACCATCTCCGGCGAGCGCAAGCAGGACGTCGAGGAGAAGCGCGAGGGGTACTATCGCTCGGAGCGGAGCTACGGCTACTTCGAGCGTAGCGTTGCGCTACCCGAAGGGGTCGACCCGAATCAGGTCGAGGCGCGGTTCAACAGCGGCGTCCTCGAGATCGAAGCGCCGGTCCCGGAGCAGAGGCGCCGGGGCCGCACCGTGCCGATTGCTGGCGGTGAGAAGACGGCCGGCGCTTTGGAAGCCGCGGCTGGCAAGGGCTCCGTCGAAACCGGCACGAAGCAGTCACGACAAACCAGCGAACAGCAGAAACGAGCGCATTGAGACGCGCTTTTTAGCCAGGCTTGCCCCGCCAGGCCGCGGCGCGCCGGCACGCAAGACGGGTGGCTCCTTCGGTCGGAGCTGCCCGTTGTTCCATGCGCCCATCCAGGCTCAAGAGGCGTCTTCGACGGGGACGGCTCTTGACAATACCAATCGCGAATAAAATGTCCGCGTCGGAAGGAGGTGAGCCAATGAGCACCGACGCGAAAGAAAACACGAGCTGGCTCGCCCGCTTCGAGCGGGGATACCAGCGATTCATCTCGGGCGTCGAGAACGCCGTGACCCGCGCCGTGGAGGGGACCGAAGCCTACCTCGCGCGCGTTCGGGCGTGGATGCGTCCGCCGACCAACCAAAGCTGACATCGCTCGACCGTCAGGAGGTCAAATCCCCATGAGCAAATGGATCCGTTCAATCGGTGACGCCGGTTGGCGCATGCCGCTCGCCGTCGCCGCCGCGTGCTTTCTCACTGCGATCGCCGTCCACAAGTCGTCGGCGATCGCGACCCCTACCGAGCTGCGACCGGCCGTTGCAGGGGTCGAGCACAGCTTGCTCAGCGCCGTGCTCGAGTCCGCGACGAGCCAAGCGACCGCGGCTGCAACCGGTTCCGACGTCGACGAGGTCTGCTCGATGGCCGAGCCGGTCGACCACGTTCCCGGAGGCTGAGCCAAACGGGCGCGCGGCGACGGGCGGAAGTCTCCGACGTGCTCGAATCGCCGCGCAGCCCGCACTTTTCTCTGGAACGGCCGCTCATGCCGGACCTCCAGACGCGCGCGGAGGACCCACCACGCACGCGCGACGTTCGCCCGAGAAAGTCCATGCATCGACTCGATGCCAGCCGGCGAGGGTGAGGCCGGATTGCGCCATCGGGCGTCCAATTTGCCTCGGTGGCGCAAAAGACCTCAGCCTGCTCTCGGGCGAATGACGAAGCGACGCGCGATTTCTGGGTTCCGTCGCTTGGCGTGTGCGGTGCCTAGGTATCGATCGATGTCCCCCTCCATCTCCACCGAGCGCGCCTCCGCGTCTGCCGAAAGCGACCCACGTTCCTCCCACCTCGCCGACGCACTCGAGCGCCGGCAACCCGACATCGAAGCGCGATGGCTGACCAAGATACGCGCCGACGCCCGAGCGGATCACGTCCAGGTAACCGAGCTGAAGGACGGCATCGGCGAGTACCTCCGCCGGATTGCCCGTGCTTTGCGCAGCGGCGCCAGTGCCCTCGAGTGCCAGGCGAGCACCGATTGGGCAGATGTTGCGGACGAGCACGCCCTCACCAGGATTCGGATAGGGTTCGACGTTGAGCAGCTCGTCCACGAGCTCGTGGTGCTCCGCGTAACCATCACCGACGCCTTGCGTGAGGAGGGCGTCATCCCGAACGAATCATCGATCGAGCGGCTGACAGGGATCATCGACGTGGCGCTCGCGGCGTCGGTGAAGAGCTACGTTCAGTCGCGCGACTACCAACTACGCCGCCAGCAGGCTGAGCATCTCGGATTCCTGGCGCACCAAGTTCGATCGCCGCTTTTCGCCGCTGCGCTCTCCCTCGCGCAGGCACGGCGGCGGCTGACCGATTCCGATGACTGTGCGCTGGCCATCGATAGGGCGCAGCGGAATCTCGAACGGATCAACGTGCTGATCGACGATGTGTTGATGGTCGAGAGCCTCGATGCCGGGGCGCAGCGCACGCAGCCGGCGGATCTTACGCTTGGCGAGCTGCTCGACGACGCCGTTGCCGCTGCCCGTCAGTCTGCGGCGCAGAAAGGTCTGACCTTCAGGGCGAGCTACGACCCTGGCCTCACGGTCCACACCGACCGGAAGCTCGTGGTGTCGGCCCTGGAGCACCTCATCGAGAACGGGATCAAATACACCGATCGCGGGGAAGTAACGCTCGACGTTCGGCAGGCGAACGGTCAGCTGGAATTCCATGTCCGCGACACGTGCCCCGGCCTCTCGGACGAGGAGTTGAACATCATCTTCGAGCCGTTTCAGCGTGGTAGATCGGGAAAGACCGGTACCGGCCTGGGCCTCGCAATCGTCCGCCGAGCCGTGCGAGCCCTGGGCGGACAGATCCACGTCGAATCGCCCGAGGACCGCGGCTGCCACTTTTGGTTCAGCCTCCCGAACGCCCGTCACTGAACCGCATGCGGATAGGCAAAACCCGCACGACGATCCTGCACGCCACGCAGGACGACACCGCCGTTAGCATCGTCACTCGCTGAGTTCTATCCCGCGGCGGATCATACACGGTCCGGTCCGCTGCAGTCCTCGATCAACGCCTCACCGCCGCGCGAGCGCGCGACAGCTTACGGCGAAGCGAGCGACCGCCCAAAGAAGGAGAGCATCTCGGGCAGGCGCGCCTTCCAGTAGCGAAAGTCGTGGCGGCCATGGGTGCGCAGGTACTCGTGCTCGATCTTCCTCTCTTGGAGTACGTCGTGCAGATGCCGGGCGTGATTGTTGAAGCCGAAGTCGTCCTGTTCTCCGCAATCGATCCGAAGGGCCAGCCGGCCGGGCGGCAGCGACGCCGCGAGCACCACCGGATCGTGCGATTTCCACATCTCGGGATCGGTGCCGAAGATGCCCTTGACGTGGTCGGCAATGCGGCCGGGATACCCGGCTCCCCATTCCGACGGCGACAAGCTGCGCACCGAAGCGAGCCCGTCGTAGCTCCGCGGCCCGCCATAGGCGAGCGACACCAATCCCGACGTGCTCGCCGCCGCCGCGAAGACGTCCGAACGCCGCATCGCGATCCCGAGGGCGCCGAAGCCTCCCATCGAGAGGCCGCCGATGCCTCTCCCTTCCCGCCGAGCGATGACCCGGTATCGCTTGCCCACGTCCTCGAGGAGGTCCTCGGTGATGTACGTCTCGTACCGCGGCGTCTTCACGCAGTAGCGCTCGGCTGCCTCTTCGGGAGCGAAGGGCGGCTTGTCGCGGAGGCACGCTTCGTAGTCGGGCTTGCCGGCACCATCGACGTAGAACCCTGCGTCACCGTCCGGCGTCACCACCAGCGCACGCAGGCCGATGCTGTCGGCGACCTTCGAGAGATCGCCGCCGCGCACCCAGTCGCTCTCGTCGCCGCCGAGACCATGGAGCAGAACGATCACCGGGTACGGCCGCTCGCTGGACGCGTACACGTGCGGAACGTAGACGAGGTACCTCTTGTCCACGCCGAGCGCGCGTGAAGAGAAGGTGTGCTCCTCGATCTTCCCGGCAGACTCGTGGGGCGGCGTCGTGCTCGTCGCCTTGGTCGTCGTGGAGATTTCCGGTGACGGCGAACCGCCCGCGGTGGCCCGCGAGCTCGACGGCTCGGGACCGCGCTCGCATGAAGTCGCGAAAGCCAACACGAATGCATGAAGCAGCGACGTGTAGGCAAACGACCTGGTGCTCACCGAACCGGCCCCTTGTTTGGAAACAGGTAGGACCACGCTCTTCGTTCTTGTATCGTGCTCCATATGCGAAACGGCCACCACGTCGTTCTTCTCGCATCGATCGCGCTCGCGGGCGGTGGCTGCGTCGGCGACATCGGAAACGCGCCCGACGTGCCCCCCGTCGAGACGCTCTCGTGCGAGGAGGGTCCCGTCGCGGGTCCGTCGCCGATCCGGCGAATGACCCGCTTCGAGTACGACCAGACCGTTCGCGATCTGCTCGGTGACGACACCAACCCGGCGCACGGCTTCGGCGCCGAGGAAGAGGCCTTCGGCTTCAACAACAACGCCGCGGCGCTCATCACGACCCAGGCGCTCGCCGAGCAGTACATGCTCGCCGCCGAGGACGTGAGCCTGCGCGCGACCGAGCCGCTCTCCAAGAACGTCGCCTGCGATCCGGCCGGCATGGGCGAAGAGGCGTGTGCTCGGGAGTTCATCGAGACCTTCGGCAAGCGCGCGTTCCGCAGGCCGCTGACCGACGCCGAGCGGTCGATGCTCTTTTCGCAATACCAATTCGGTCGCGCCCAAGAAGACTTCCGATTGGGGATCCGAATGGTGATCGAGACCGCCCTCCAATCGCCCGCGTTCTTGTACCGCGTCGAGTTCGGCATTCCCGAGGAAGCGAGCGCCGGCGTGATGCCGCTCACGTCGTGGGAAATGGCGTCACGGCTCTCGTACTTCCTCTGGGGAACGATGCCCGACGACGAGCTCTTCCTCGCCGCCGAAGCGGATCGGCTGCGCACGCCCGCAGAGGTCGAGGCGCAGGCGCGGCGCATGCTGGACCACCCGAATGCGCGCGCGCTCGTCGCCGAGTTCCACAGGCAGTGGCTCGACTACGAGCGCATCGCCAACATCACCAAGGACGCGGGCCTCTTCCCCGACTGGTCTCCGGCGATTGGCGATCTGATGGCCGAAGAGACCGGGGCGTTCATCGAGAACGCGATCTTCGACGACAGCGGCACGCTCTCGACGCTGCTCGGCGCGCCGTACTCCTTCATGAACGAAGACCTCGCGACGTTCTACGGAATCTCCGGCGTCGAGGGCTCGGAGCTCCAGCGCGTCGAGCTCGATCCCGCGCAGCGCGCGGGGCTCCTCACCAACGCGACGCTCCTGGTCCTCAACTCGCACACGAACCAGACCTCCCCGGTGCTTCGCGGCAAGATGATCCGTGAGCAGTTCCTCTGCGACACGATCGCGCCGCCTCCGCCCAACGCGAACACAGAGGCGCCGGAGATCACCCCAGGCAGCACCGGCAAAGACCGCTTCTTGCAGCACACCGCCGATCCGACCTGCAACACCTGCCATCAGCTGATGGACCCGATCGGCTTCGGCTTCGAGAACTACGACACCGTCGCGCGCTTCCGAACCGAAGAGGCCGGCAAGCCCATCGACGCAACGGGCGAGCTGATGGCCACCGACGTCAACGGCCCGTTCGACGGCGTCGTGGCGCTGGCACAGCGGCTCTCGGCGAGCGACGAGGTCTCCGCTTGCTACGCCACGCAATGGTTCCGCTATGGCTACGGCCGCAAGGAGACCGAGGGCGACTCGTGCACGGCGCGGGAGCTCGAGGCTCGCTTCAAGGACGCGGGCGGCAACATCAAGGAGCTCCTCGTGGCGCTGACGCAGACAGATGCGTTCCTTCTTCGCCAGGCAGGAGGCGACCAATGATCATCCGGACGAACCGGCGCGGCATCGCTCGGCGGTCGCTGCTTCGCGGCGCGGGCGGCGTGCTCTTGGGCCTGCCCCTCTTCGAGAGTCTCGGCTGCGCGCCCGAGGGACGCGAAGCGCGCGAGCTGAAGACCGGCAGGACCGGGCAAGCCAAGCAGGCGATCGAGTTTCCGAAGCGCCTGCTCATCATCTACACGCCCAACGGCAACTGGGAGCTCCCGGCGGGGATGGACTTCGCGGGCTCGATGATCGCGGCGCTTCAGCCGTTCGCGTCCAAGCTGCTCTTGCTTCGCGGCTTGGACATGAACGTCCACAACATGGGGCCGGGCGAGCCGCATCAACAAGGCATGGCGTGGCTCACGGGCCGGCCGCTCAACCCCGGCAACCAGGTCGGTGGCTGCGGAACGCTGACGTCCGGGTGGGCGAGCGGCATCTCGGTCGACCAGGCGATCGCCAGCCAGATCGGAACGACGACGACCAGGCGGTCGCTCCACTTCGGCGTTCAGACGCTGAATTACGGCGGCAAAGAGGTGCGCACGGTCATGAGCTACGAGGGCTCGGATCTGCCGGTATCGAACGAGGACAGCCCGTGGAACATGTACGACACGGTCTTCTCGCAGCTCGGCGCCGACCCCGCGGGCGTTGCGAAGCTTCGCGACCGCCGCTTGTCGATCCTCGACGCGGTCGACGGCCAGCTCGGCGGGATCGCTCCGAAGCTCGGAAGCGAAGACAAGGCGAAGCTCGAGAACCACCAAGAAGCCATCCGAAAGCTCGAGACGCAGCTTCAGAACCCCGGCGCTGTGCTGGGCGGCTCGTGCCAGCTGCCGATGGTCGGCTCACCCGTAGAGCTGGGCCAGCCCGCCAACTACGAGGCCATCGGGAAGCTGCAGATGGACATGCTCTCGATGGCCTTCGCTTGCGACATCACCCGTGTTGCGACGCTCCAATGGTCGGCGTCGACCAACAACCGGCCCTATCCGTTCCTCCAGTACAACGGCGCACCGATCAACGACGACGAGCACATCCTCGGCCACCAGCCGGATACCGACGTCGACGCGTGGGGCAAGCTCCGCGTCATTCGCGAGTGGTATGCCGCGCAGCTCGCCTACTTGCTCGGCTCGCTCGACGCGGTGCCCGAAGGCGAAGGCACGACGATGCTCGACCACACGCTCATCGTCCTCGGCAGCGAGCTCTCGCGGGGCAACTCGCACTCGCACATGGACGCGCCGTTCATCCTCGCGGGCGGCGCCGGCGCCTTCCCGATGGGGCGCAACCTCGACTTTGGCGGGGGCGACGTCTCGCACAACAATCTCTTGGTCGCGATGCTCAACGCGATGGGCGTCACGGCGACCGAGTTCGGCGATCCGGCGTACTGCAACCGGCCGCTGACCGAGCTCTGGGGCTGAGGTAGCCTCCGTCTCGTCCGTGGCCTTCATCGCAACCCTCGTCTACGAGCTCGATCCGACCACACCGCCCGAGGCGCAAAAGCTCCTCCGCGCCGAGCTGGTCGGCCGCCGGTACAACGACCGCTACGAGGGAAAGCGGCTTCCCGCGAACGCAGTCTGGATTCGGCGGACTGCCGGAGACGGCGAGACGGTCGACGACCTCAAGGCTCGCTGCGGCGAGGAGCTGGCCGCCGCAGTGGCCGCGGTCGCTCGGGCGGGTCTTGCCATCCGTCTGGTTCGAGCCTGGGCTCAGGTGAGCGGGGCCGGGACCTACGGCCTGGTCGAGGTGCCCAGCCCCGCGGCCACAGCGGCAGGGGGCACGGAGCCCGAAGAGAACGTTTGAGGCGCGGCAGGGCGCCTTCTGTAGTAGCGTCCGGCCCTTCTAACGGAGCCCACCCGCCATGACCTCGATCCGGAGCACCCTTCGCGTTCTCGCCGCCCTGTCCGCCATCACGACCGTCCTCGGTCTCGCCGCATGCAGCGGCTTCTCCGAGGAAGAGGCGAACAACCGTTGCGAGCAGGAGCGAGAGGCGCGCGGCGGTGAGATGGGCTGCTTCGGCAACGTCGAGTTCGACAAGTGCGTTACCGCGTACGAGGAGTGCGGCCAGGACGTCGACATCGTCGACGGTTGCCCGGTTCAGTACAACTGCCCCTCGGACGATGAGGAAGCAGAGACGGTCGAGGAATGACCGGGGCCGGCGCGCCCTTTGGAAGAGGGAGCGCGCCCGAGCGTGACGTCGACGCGAAGAACGAAGCGGGGATCGCCGCGCTCTCCGCAGGGCGGCACGACGACGCGAGAGCGCTCTTCGCGGAAGCCTTGAGCCTCGCGCGCGCGTCGCTCGAGCCGGGGCACCCGAGCCTGCTCGAGGCGCTCTACAACCGCGGCACCTGGCCGCTCGATCCCGGCGATGGAGACGCGCGCGCGTCGGATCTCGAAGAGGTCGTCGCCGCCGCTCGCGATCGAAGCGACGAACGCTCGCGCGCGCTCGCCGCCTCGGCGACGCACAACCTCGCCGTGCTGCGGGAAGATGCGGGGCGCGACGACGACGCGCGAGAGCTCTACACGGAAGCTCTGCGCCTCCGGCAGGACCTTCGCGGACCCGACCATCCGAGCCTTCGACCGACGATCGTTCGCCTGGCGCAGCTCGAGCACCGCACCGGCCGTACCCTCCTCGCGGCGACCCTGTACGAGCGAGCACTCGTGTTGGCTCGCGCCGAGCTCGGCCCGGATCACCCGCACGTGAGAGCGCTCGAGGGCTACAAGCGCCAGGTCACCGGCTGACTTCCTCGCAGCGTCTCGGGCCCTCGGCTTCTGGGATGAGGGCGGCGCTACGTCGTGCTATCCGGAGTGTCCCTCCGGGCTGTTTTGTCCGGCGGGCCGCAGCATGGCCGCCGTCAAATCCTCCCCTGCCGTTTCGGATGACGAGCGAGCGGCGCCCGGCGATCCCCCTCGTCGGCGCGCGCGCTGGTTGGTTGCGGCGGCGGTCGCGATAGGGCTGGGAGCAGCGGCGCTCGGCGCGGCGAAGAGCGCCCCGGCCGAGGGCTTCGTCGCGACAGGTGTGGTGGCGGGCGCGACCCCGGTCGGCGGCCTGAGCGAAGCGGACGCGCGCGCTGCGCTGGCGAGCGCCGCAGAAGCGTTGCCGAAGCGAACCTTGACCCTCGCAGCGAACGGCAAAGAGCTGCGGGTGACCGCCTTCGAGCTCGGCGCCGAGATGGATGTCGAAGCGACGCTCGCCGCGGTGATGGCTGCGGGGCGCGCGGGTGGATTCGAAGGCGCGGTGCGAAACCTCTCCCGCGCTCGCACCGACGTCCCGCTCACGATCACGATGTCGGAGGACCTCGTGACCGAGCTCGCCGCCGAGTGGGAGCGAGCGCTCGTCGACGATCCGCCCTTCGAGGGTGCGATCGAGCTCAAGGACGACAAGCCGGTCGCCGAGAAGCCGCGCGCCGGACACCGGATTCAGGTCGAGGAGCTCGCAGCGGCCCTTCGTGCAGCGCTGACGTCCGGTGACGGCGCACCGATCGCGGTGCCTCTCGAGCTCGTGACGCCGGCGACCACCGAGGAAGAGGTCGCGAAGGCCTACGAGCTCGCCGCAGCGATCCTCGCCGGACCGATCACGCTCGAGCACCACCCGACCGAAGCCGACATCGCCGTCATCCAGGCCGAGAACGAGGAGCTGGAGAAGCGCCGCAAGGAAGCCGAGGGGCGCAACCAGTGGCGCCTGCCCAAGAAGAAGGCGCGCATGAAGCGCAAAGGCCGCCGCCTGGTAGAGGAGCCGGACGCGCCCCCGAAGCACGAAGCGCAGCCCTTGCCCGAGGTCGTGCAGGTCACCTTCACGCACGCCGACCTGGTCGCGGCCTTTCGCGCACGCCGCACCGAGGGCGGCTTCAGCGTGCAGCTCGACGAGGCCGAGGTGAAGCGCAAGCTCGCTCCGGTCGTCGCCAAGCTCTTCAACCCTGCTCGCGACGCGCGGTTCGACATCGACGCCGAGAACCGCATCAGCATCGTCGCGAGCCGTCCGGGCACGCGCGTCGACAGCGCGCGCCTCGTCGAGGCGCTCTACCGAGCCGCCGGCAAACCGGGACGCGTGGGCGAATTGCCGGTAGACAAGAACGCCCAGCCGAAGTTCACGACCGAGGACGCGCAGGCGCTCAGGATCAAGGGCCTCGTCGCGCAGTACGTGACGCATCACCCCTGCTGCCAGCCGCGCGTGAAGAACATCCACCGCATTGCGGACATGCTCGACGGCACGATCGTCAAGGCGGGCGAGACCTTCAGCGTCAATGCGGCGGTCGGGCCGCGAACCTTGCAGCGCGGCTTCGTCATGGCGCCGTCGATCGGCGACGGTGAAATGGTCGACACGCCCGGCGGCGGCGTCAGCCAGTTCGCTACCACGCTCTACAATGCCTTGTTCGACGGCGGGTACGTCATCAAGGAGCGCAAGCCGCACAGCTTTTACTTCAATCGGTACCCGATGGGGATCGAGGCGACCCTCTCGTTCCCCCACCCCGATCTCGTTTTTTACAACGACACCGACGCGGCGATCCTCATCCGCACCGAGTACAGCGACACCTACATCAAGGTGAAGCTCTTCGGAGACAACGGCGATCGAAAGGTCGAACGCCGAGTCTCGGGTGCGTTCGACTTCACCGAGCCCAAGATCGAGTACATCGCCGACCCTCACCGCGAGCCGGACGACGAGAAGGTGAAGGAGTCGGGCTCGAACGGCTTCAGCGTCACGGCGTTCCGCACGATCAAGATGCCCGACGGCACCAAGAAAGAGGAGCGGCGGGTCATCAAATACAACGCCCGCCCTCGGGTCATCGAGGTGCACCCCTGCATCATCCCGAAGGGCGAGCCCGGGCACACCGGCGAGAAGTGCCCCAAGAAGGAAGAGGACGAAGAGGGCGCGGGCGGCGGCGGGGGTTGAGCGCGATGACACTTCGGGCGACATCGTTTGCGCTTCTGTTCGCGGCTTGTTCGGGCGACTCGCCGGCGAGCGGACCGGCATCGAACGCGCCGAGTGCGGCGCCGAGCGTCTCCGCGCCTGCGCCGACTGCCGTGGGATCGACATCGGCTGCGGCGCATGGCTCGGCCGATGCGGTCAGCGGAGCGTCGCCCGACGCGTCCGCGGATGCCGGGCCGACGGTTCCGAACGATGAGCGGGTCGTCGACGGCGCCGCGCTCCGCAAGAAGAACGTCGCACGGCTTCGTGAGGACAAGTCGCCGGTCACCGTGATCGCCGGCGACGACCCGCGCGTCCTCGGCAAGACGCTCTGCGAGGCCGTGGTCCCCAAGCGGCCGGTCGCGACGCCGATCCTGATCAAGCCGAACCTCTGCGGGTTCGACGCGATGAAGCGAGGGGATCCGGACAACGGCGTCACCGGCCGGACGACCCACCCCGAGTTCGTCCGCGGCATCGTGCAGTGTCTCAAGGCTCGGGGGCACACCAAGATCACGGTGGCCGAGGGTTGCTCGGTCCCCCACAAGCAGTTCCTCGCCCTCGCCGATCTCTCCGGCTACGCGGCGATGACCCGAGAAGAGGGCGTCCCGCTCGTCGCCCTCGATGACGACGGCGTCTTCGACGTCGAAGGAGAGCAGCCCGGCAAGCCGCTCGCGGTGAGCGGCCTCGAGAAGAGCCACGTACCGACGCTCCTCTTGCCGAAGGCGCTCGCAGACCACCTCGAGAGAGGGATGTGGATCAGCGCGCCCAAGATCAAGACGCATCGCTTCAGCGTCACCTCGGTCGCGATCAAGGGCATGCAAGGGATCGTCATGCGCTCGGACGGCAAGCCCGCACACACCCAGAAGTGGCGAATGCACGCCGAGCTCCTCGACTACTTGAAGACCAAGAAGACCGGCGAGGATCGAGCGGCGTTCGTTCGGTCGCTCGAGGTCTTCTCGGATCGAATGGCAGACGTGCTCGAGATCGCCGCACCCGACGTCGTCCTCGCCGAGGGGGCGCCGGCCATGGGGGGCGACGGCTTTCAAGTCATGACGCCGATGCCCAAGAAGCTCGCCATCGGCGGGACGCATCCGCTCGCCGTCGACAAGGTCGCGGCCGAATACCTCGGCCTCTGGAACAGCGAGAAGCTCGCCAATGGGCTCCGTGGCTACAAGACATCGCCGCTCGTCGCGCGCGCCGCGGAGCGCTTCGGATTGGATCTCGAGAAATGGCCGATCGCCGGAGACGGGGCGGCCCTCCTGTCCGAGAAGCGTCCGGTCCACTTCGTGAGCATGGCGCCGTTCGTGGTGCGCTGATTCGCTAGGGGGCCCGTCTTCAAACGAGTCAGGCTCCAAAACGATACCGGGCACGGGCACGGACGGGCACAGGCACGGACGGGAACGTGGACGCGCACGAACCTCGTGAACGAGAAGCGCGTGCACGTGACCGTTCGACGCTTCACGTGGACGAGCCCGAGCCCGAGGACGAGCCGGTGAACGGGAACGACAGAAGCTCACGAGAACGTCTAAAGGTCCCGACACGTCGGATGATGTCGGTGAGCTCGCGTCGAGCCGAGCGGCGGCGCCGGCGTGCGCTCGTGGTCGTGTTCGTTCGCGGATTCCTTCACGTGCTCGGGCTCGGGCTCGTCCACGTGAAACCTGGAGCGTGAACGTTCACGCTCCTCTCGTTCACGTTCACGTCTTCACGTTCACGTCCTCGTTCCGTGCCCGTGCCGGTGCCCGATTGCTCGGAAGATCTGTCGGGTATGAAGGCGGGTTCTAGCCCTTCTTCACGAGCTTGCCGAGCTCGGCCATCACCCGGGCCATGTCGGGCCGCTCCTCCAGCATCGGGAGCATCGGATCGCCGATTGTCTGCACGCGTTCGGGGACGGTGCGGATCGTGAACCGGCCCGGGTCGAGATCCGGAACCACCTCATCCCACGAGAGCGGCGTCGAGACGCGGGCGCCTTTGGTCGCTCGTACGGAGAACGGCGCGACGATGGTTCGCGACGGGCCTGTCTGTCCGGTGTCGACGAGCACGCGCTTGCCGCGCTTGGCGACGACGCGCTCCATCGTCGCGGTGTCCGGGTGGCGCTCGACGACGAGGCGCCCCAAGAGATCCGCCAAGGTTCGCGCTGCCGTCGGCGTAACGGAGTCGCCGAGGGGAACGAAGACGTGCAGGCCCGTTTGTCCCGACGTCTTGGGAAAGCCGACGAGGCCTACCTTGCCGAGGATCTCGCGGAGGGTGTGCGCCTGGTCGACCGCGGCGCGCAGGCTCAGGAGCTTTACGTCGAAGTCGATCGTCAGAAAGTCGGAAACATTGGGGCTGCCGACGCGCGAGGCGAGGACGTGGATCGGAATGCACGCGAGGTTCGCCAGGTAGACGAGGCTCTCGGGACGATCGACGAGAAAGACGTGCTTCTTGTCGTCGCCCTCTTCGGGGACCGAGACGTGCTTGCCGAGGACGACGCTCTTTACCCAAGGGGGGATGCCGTGCGGCACGTTCCATTGAAAGAAATTCTTTCCGTCGATTCCGTCCGGGTAGCGGACGAGCATGACGGGGCGATCCTCGAGATAAGGCAGGATCGCCGGCGCCATCGCTGCGTAGTAATCGATGAGATTGCCCTTGGTGTATCCCTCTTCGGGCCAGAAGACCTTCTGGCGATTGGTCACCCGGACCTCGATGGCCTCTTCAATGGCGGGCGCCGTATCCTCCGGCGATTGCGGTGCGGCATGCTCCTCGTCGTGCGGCGCCGCTCGGCATTGCAATGGCTCGACGTCCTCGGCGAGGCCCAGATACACCGGCTCACGAAGGTGGGCGTTGTCGCTCCACTCGAGGTAGCGCACCGATACGACCACTTCGGGCTTCACGTGCGTTCGTCCTCGAGGCGCAGAGTCGTATTCGCCTTCTGCCGTCGCCGTCGCGACCGCCAGCGGCCGAAGGCGCTCGAGCAGCTCGGCGATGCGATCGTCGGAGAGACCGGAGCCCGCCTTGCCGCGATAGACGAGCCGGTCGCCCTCGTAGGACGCGAGATCGAGCGCGCCGAGGCGCTTGCGGTTGCGCTCGCCCACGGTGTGGCCGACGACGACAAACGTCGCTTCCTGTTCGCGCTTCGTCTTCACCCACTCGCCCGACCTGTTCGGGCCCACACGGTACGTCGAGTCTCTCCGCTTGGAGACCACACCCTCCAAGCCGTTCTCGCGACAGAAGGCGAAGAGCTTGTCGCCGCCGCCCTCGAGGTGATCGAGCACGCGGAGAACGCCCGGCGCGGGGAGGAGCCGGTAGAGGAGGGCCTTTCGCTGGATGAGCGGCAGATCCAAAAGGACCAAGTCGCCGACCGCGAGGAGATCGAACACCATGAAGACGATCGGCACGTCCTGGAGGGCGTGGCGAAGATCCGCGCGCGGCGCGGTGTGGATGCGCGAGGCAAGCCGCTCGAACGAAGGCCGTCCTCGGTCGTCGAAGGCGACGATCTCACCGTCGAGCACGATCTCCGCAGGTGGCAGCGCCGCGACGGCCCGCACGACCTCTGGATATGCGGCCGTCGCGCTGCGACCGCTGCGATAGAAGAGCTCGACCCCGTCCTTCGTCTTCTGGACGATGATGCGAACCCCATCCATCTTGAGCTCGTAGATCCATCCCGGGCCTTCGGGGACGTCGCCCGGCGTCGCGAGCATGGGCGAGAGCTTTCGTGCATCGAGGCGCCCCTTCTTCGCCCCCGCTCGGGCGGCGTCGCGCTCGACCTCCTTGGCGATCGCGGCGACCTTCGGCAGGTCGCCGACGCGTAAGCCCGAAAGGACGCTCTCGGGCCGCTCGTCGACGATGCTGCCGCCCTTTTTGGCGAACGCGTCTTGCTTCTTGAAGAAGAGCCATTCGCGCGACGGCTCGCCTTTCGGTCGAGGCTCTCGGCCCTTCACACGGACGAGGCCGAAGTGGCCACGGAGCTTGCGGCCTTCGAGGCTGATGTGCAGCTTTCCTTCCACGAGACCTTGCTCGGCGGGGACCTCGATGTACCGCACGATCCCGAAGTCCCAGACGATCATCGGCCCGGCGCCGTACGTGCCGTCGGGGATGACCGCCTCGAAGTCGAGGTACTCGATTGGATGATCCTCCGTCTGGATCGCGAGGTTCTTCAGGTCCGGGTCGAGGCTGGGACCGTGAGGGACCGCGAAGCTCGCGAGCACGCCGCCGATCTCGAGCCGCAGGTCGTGATGCATCCGCGTCGCGTCGTGCTGGTGGATGACGAACGCGCCTCGCCATGTGGGTCCGCGCGCCTCGGGCTCCTCGCCGAGGGGCTCGTTGGTGCGCGAGGCATCGCGCTTGTCGCGGTAGGTACCGAGCTTCACGTAGCGGTGAGCCAAGGTTAGCCTGCGTGCGTGCTTTCGCGGGCGCTCGTGCTTGGTTCGATTCTGGCGGGCTGCAGCTCCGGCCCGGAGCCGTCGATCGCGAGCCCCCAGGGCCCCCGCGGATCGGCCGGTCCCACCTTCGCCGACGGTTCGAGCTGCGCCGCTACGCCGAGCACGCTCCGTCCCGCGGCCGGATCCTCGGGCGCCTCGTCGATCGCGCTCGGCCACCTCGCGAAGGGGCCGCTGGCAGCGAAGACGCTCGCGTTCGTCGCGGATCCGGACGGCGAAGCGATCGTGAGCGTCGACGTCGACGGAAAGAAGCAGCTCGGGGTCTTGCCCTTGGGCGCGGCGGCTGGAGAGCTCCTGGTGCTGCCGGACGGCCGGCTCTTGGCGACGCTCCCCGCGGTCGACCGCGTGGCCGTCATCCGCGTCTCCGAGGGCGGCGCGCTCTCGCTCGGGTGCACGCGCGCCACTTCGGCGGAGCCTCTCGGGCTCGCGGCCACCGCCGGCGGCGACAAGATCTACGTCTCGGCCGGCTGGGGTGCCCGGCTCGAAGCGTTCGACGGCGAGCTCGGAAAGAGGGCCGGCGTGGATCTGCCGCGCGATCCGAGGCAGGTCGTCCTCTCCGACGACGAGAAGACGGCGTTCGTATCGCACGCCGTCGGCGGCATCGTGAGCGTCGTCGACCTCGGGGCGATGCGAGCGGGCTCGCCGATCTTCGTGTGGGCCGATCCTCGCGATCAGGACGATCCGAGCGGGCCCCGCAGCCTCGCGTCGGCGATGTCGAGCGCCGTGGGCAAGGGCAAGGCACCGGTCGCAGGCGAGGACGGGATGCGAACGGGGCTTCAGGGCTATTCGCTCGTGAAGAGCACCGATCCGCCCGGCCGTCTCCTCTTGCCTCAGGTCCTCGTCGACCCCGGCAACCCCGAGATTCGTACGGAGCAGTTCGGCACCGGCGGGGGCGTCCATCTGCCTAACATTGCTGTCATTGATGCAGCGGCGAGGGCGCCGCTCCCGTCGTCGCTCACGACGTCGCAGATGGCGATGTTCTTCGACGAGGAGAGCCGGTTCAGCGGCGTCCAGCCCACCGCGGCCGGCTGCATGCTGCCGCGCGGCGCAGCGTTCGACGCCGACTCGGGCAGCTTGCTCGTGGCGTGCCTGGGATCCGACATGGTGGTCGCTTACGACGGAGCGAGCGCGTCGCCGGCGTCCGTCGAGACGAAGCGGTGGGACGTGGGCTCCGGCCCGACGGGCGTGGCCGTCGACGCGACGAAGCGCAGAGCGATCGCGTGGTCGCAGTTCGAGCGGAGCTTGGACATTCTGCCGCTCGGCGACATCGGGGTCGTGATCGAGCCCGACAACCGGCCGCGGCGCGACAAGATCGATCTTTCGCCGCTCCAGAAGCCGCCCGCGCTCGCGTTCTTGCTGGGCCGGCAGATCTTCCACGGGGTCGCGGATGTCCGCATCTCTTCCGAGGGTGTCGCTTGCGCGAGCTGCCATCCGGACGGTCGCGACGACGGGCTCTCGTGGGCCACACCCGAAGGCCAGCGGCGGACGCCCATGCTCGCCGGACGCATGGAGCCGCCGTTCGGCTGGCTCGGCGCGAACGAGGATCTCGAGAGCCACCTCGACGCCGAGTTCTTGCGGCTCCACGGTCAGGGGCTGCGGAGCGTTCAACGCGAAGCGCTCATCGCGTACCTCAGCGGCTTGCGGCCGCCGCCGAAGCGGCAGACCGACGCGGCGCTCGCGGAGAAGGGCAAAGCCATCTTCACGTCCAAGGGCTGCGCGACCTGCCATCCCGGCGGCGGCACCGACGGCAAGACGCACGACGTCGGCTCGAAGCGGTCGAGCGACAAGAAGGCCGCGTTCGACACGCCCTCGCTCCGGCACCTCGCGGGACGCGCGCCCTACTTCCACGACGGCCGGTACAAGAGCGTGCGTGAGGTCCTCGAGCAGCCTCACGGCGACAAGGCGTCGGCGCCCAAGCTGGCGCCGGACGAGATCGCGCCCCTCGAGGCGTACCTCCTCGGGCTCTGATTTCGCTCAGGACTCGAGCGCGCCCCAGGCAGCGGCGACGCCGGGCAAGAGCAGCAGCACGACCACGACCCAGCCGATCCAGTTGCCGCGTCCCGATTGCTCGAGCGCGATCTGCGCCGACAGCAGAAGCAGCCCGCCGAGAAGAAAGGGCAGCGAGACGATGAGCAGCAGGTACCGCCGCAGCCTGCCCGGCCGGATCACCTTGCGGACACTCGCGGGTGCCCAGCGAGGGCCCGCGTCGGTCAGGGTCGGTGCTACGTGGGTTGCCGCGTGCGCGATCGGATCCGAACGATCTCGGGCGTGCGTCGTCTCGATCTGTTTTCTCGCGTCCGGAAACATGACGTCCGGAAACGACCGCGTGCCTACGTCATCGGGCCGCACCTTCGCGTGAGGGGGCTCACGGCCCTCGCGGAGCGCGCGGATGTCCTCTTGCATGGCTCGCGCGTCCGCGTACCGGTCCGACGCGCGGAAGGAGAGCGCGCGATCGACGACGGACGCCAGGTGCTCGTCGACTTCGGGGGCGATGCTCCGGATAGGGCTGGCCGGCTGCGATCCCATCTTGAAGATCAGCTCTGCATCGGAGCCGGCCTCGAACAGCGCCCGTCCGGTGAGCAGGCGAAAGATGGACGCTCCGACGGCGAAGAGATCCGCGCGGGCGTCGACGTGGTCGCCACGTATCTGCTCGGGCGGCATGTACGACGCCGTGCCCATCGCCGTACCGGTCGTGGTCGTTTGAGGTCCTGGCAAGCGGGCGATCCCGAAATCGAGGACCCGGAGGCGCCCGTCGTCGCCGACGAGGAGATTGTCGGGCTTGATGTCTCGATGGACGATCCCGCGCTCGTGCGCGGCGGCGAGGACGTCGAGGAGCTCGTCGGCGAGCCGCAAGATGTCCGCCTTGGTCAGGCTGCGCTTGCGGCCCAGCTCGCCGAGCGTCCGGCCCTCGACCAGCTCCATGACGAGGTAGGGCGTTCCGTCGTCGAGCTTGCCCAGGTCGCGGACCTCGACGGCGCCCGTGTGCTTGAACAGGTTGGCAGCGCGGGCCTCCCGCTCGAAACGCTCCACCCACTTCGGGTCCTCCGCGATCTCCGGGTGGAGGATCTTGATCGCATCGAGGCGACCGATCTTGTGCCGGCCGACGTAGACCGAGGCCATTCCCCCCACACCGAGGAGTCGCTCGAGCGTCCATCGCTCGGAGACCACGGTCCCTACGCGGGCTTCGGCAGCGGCGCGCTTCACGGGGCGGAGTGTCCAAAGCGCCCTGGGGGGGCGTCAAGCGGCACGCGTGCGCGGCCTCGTCGTCGCAGCGTGGCGAGGCGCTACGGGGCCGGTTGATACCGCGCGCGTTTCGCGGCGCTCCCCGGTGGCCCATCGCTTGCGAGCTTCGCGGCGGGAGTGGTCGTATGCGAATCGGTCTCGTCTCGACGTCTGCCTTGCCCACACCACCCGACGCCTACGGCGGGACCGAGCTGGTCATCTCCGAGCTGGCGCTGGGGCTGCAGGAGCTTGGTCACGACGTGCTCCTCTACGCGACCGGCGACTCGGCCTGCCCGACGCGCCTCGTGGCGCATCACGCGCGCGCCGTCTGGCCTCCGAACGACGACGCCGAGCGCGAGCACGCGGACTTTGCGTTCGCGGACCTGAGCTCGCGCGACGTCGACGTCGTCCACGTCCATCACGCCGAGGCCTTGCGGTTCCACGAGCGCGTCTCGGTGCCTTGCGTGGCCACGCTCCACCACGACCGCATCCAGGCGATGGTGGATCACTACCGCCAGTTCCCCGACGCCTCCTATGTCGCCATCTCGCGGCGGCAGGCGGAGCTCGTGCCCGAGCTCTCGTTCGCCGGCGTCGTGCATCACGGCCTCGATCCCTCGGCCTACACCCTCGGTCGAGGGCTCGGGGGCTACGCCGCCTTCGTAGGGCGCTTCTGCGCAGAGAAGGGCGTGCACGATGCCATCGACGCGAGCGTCATGGCCGGGGTGCCGCTGGTGCTGGGCGGCGTCCCGCATCCGTTCGGCGATGCGCAGACCTATTTTTTGACCGAGCTCCTTCCGAGGATCCGAAACCTCTCCGACCATGTGATGTGGCTCGGGGAGCTGCGGCAGAAGGCGAAGCAGTCACTCCTTCGTGACGCGTGCGCGCTCCTCTTTCCGGTCGCGTGGGAGGAGCCGTTCGGTCTCGTCATGATCGAGGCAATGCTCGCAGGAACGCCGGTGATCGCCTTCGGTCGCGGCGCGGTGCCCGAGGTGGTGGAAGAGGGCGTGACGGGCTTCATCGTCGAGACGCCCGAGGAAATGGCCGCGCGCCTGCGCTCGCTCGGCGACTTCGACCGCGCGAGGTGCCGAGCCCGCGCGATCGAGCGATGGTCGCGCACCCGCATGGCGGCCGACTACGTGGCCGTCTACGAGGCCGTGGCTCGTTCGCGACAGAGCGGCGAGCGGAGGGTCCGACGTGGCAATGCCCTCGATGCCGCTTGATGCGGCAGCCTCCGGAGAGCGCCTCGACCTGGTTGCTGCCCGACCGCTGGAGCCGCTGGTTCGAGCCCGGGGCACGATGTTCATCGTCACGAATCGCGAGGGCGACATCGCTCCGGCAGGCGCGCGTGAGCTCGGCCTGTTCTTCAACGACACCAGGTTTCTGTCGAAGTACGAGCTCGTCGTCGAGGGCGGCAACGTCGCGTACCTCTCGGCCGAGGTGACCGACGATGCGAACAACCAGATCGATCTGATGCTCGGCGGTGAGGACCCGAGCGACGTCCTCGACGACCCCGAACACTACGTCCACATTCGGCGCCGCCAGCTGATCGACAACGATTTCGTCGAGCAGATAACGCTCACGAACTACCTTCGCCGCGAGCTCAAGCTCGGCGTGGTCATCGCCTTCGGCGCAGACTTCGCCGATATCTTCGAGGTGCGGGGCTCCCAGCGCGCGCGCCGAGGAGAGAAGAAGCCTCCGGCGGTGCGAGGGTCGGAGGTTGCCCTCTCGTATCGGGGATTGGATGGGCGCGAGATGACCACGTGCTTGTCGTTCCGCCCCGCGCCGAGCCGGATCGACGAGGGAGAGGCGCGCTACGACGTGGTGCTCGCCCCCGGCGAGCACGCGACGATCGAGGTCTTCGTCAGCGTCTCGTGCGGAGACAAGCGCCCGCGCGAGCGCACGGCGTTCGCGCGCCGCGTATCCCAGCTCGAGGAAGAAGCGCGGCAGTTTCGCGCGGGCTGCGCGAGGTTCGGAACCGACCTCGGCGTCCTCTCGCGCTGTCTGGCCCGCTCGCAGTCGGATCTCTTTGCCTTGCGGGTCAACCTCGGCAGGCATGCGGTGCTCGCAGCCGGCATCCCGTGGTTCTGCGCCCCGTTCGGTCGCGACGCCCTGCTCGCCGGCTACGAATCGCTGCTGCTCAACCCGGAGCTCGCCGTCGCGTCGCTGCGAATGCTCGCCGCCTACCAGGGCGAGCGAGACGATCCGTACACCGAGGAGGAGCCGGGCAAGATCCTCCACGAGCTGCGCTTCGGCGAGATGGCTCGGTCCGGCGAGTCCCCGCACACGCCCTACTACGGCAGCGTCGACGCGACGCCGCTCTTCGTCGTCGTCGCTCACGCCACCTACGAGGTCACCGCCGACCTTTCGCTCGTCGAAGAGCTGCGGCCGGCGCTCCTCGCGGCGCTCGCGTGGATCGACGGTGCGACCGACGAAGGCCGGCGGTTCGCCGCCTACCTGAAGCGCAGCCCCAGGGGGCTCGACAACCAGGGGTGGAAGGACTCGCGCGACGGCGTCGTGTTTCCGGACGGTCGGAGGGCCGAGGCGCCGATCGCGCTCGTCGAGGTGCAGGGCTATTGCGCCGACGCCTACAGGCGGGGCGCGGCCCTCTGCGCCGCGCTCGGCGAGGGCGCACTGGCAGCGACGTACGCCGAGCGTGCCACCCGGCTCCTCGCCAAGATCGAATCCGAGCTCTGGCTGCCGGAGCACGGCCGCTACGCGTTCGCGGTCGATGCTACCGGCGCCAAGCTGGATACGGTGGTCTCGAACTTCGGCCACCTCCTCTGGTCGCGCGTTCCGACGCAGAGGCGTGCGGAACGGATCGCCGACATCCTCTGCGATCGACCTTCGTTCTCCGGATACGGGATCCGCACCCTGGCCGCGGGGCAGTCCGCCTACAACCCGCTCTCCTACCACAACGGGACGGTGTGGCCGCATGACAATGCTGTCATCGCTCGCGGTATGGCGCAGTACGGCCTGCGCTCGGCGGTCGCCAAGATCTTCGAGGGCATGGTCGCGTCGCTCGCGGCCTTTCGCGACCATCGCCTGCCCGAGCTCTTCTGCGGCATGGACAGCGAGTCGGGAGTCCTGGCGCGCTACCCGGTCGCGTGCAGCCCGCAGGCCTGGGCCGCCGCCGCGCCCTACCTCCACCTTCAATCGATCCTGGGGATCACGATCGACGCACCCGCGGGGCGCCTCCTCGTTCGCGATCCGAGCCTGCCGCCCTCGCTGGCGCGGGTGACGATCCACGGCCTGCGAGTCGGCGATGCGCGCGTGAGCCTCCGCTTCGAGCGAGAGGGAGGCAGGTGCCACGTCGACGTCCTCGACGTCGTCGGCGGCGACGTGCGGACGTCGATCGAGCTCTCGTGATCGTCGGATCAGAGGGCTCTTCGTCTCGGCCCAAGGCGGACGGTCGTCGCGCGTCGAACGGCGCATGCTCCGTCCTGGGTGGGCTGCGATAGGCCTTGGGTCCGTTCTTGCGCTCGGGTGCGGATCGCCGGTCGAGCAGGCGCAGGTGAGGAGGGCCGAGGCTCCGCAACGAGCCCCGGCCGGGCCGGACTACCTTTCCCGAAGCTGCGTACGGACGTCGGCTTCGGGGCCGGTGCGTGAAGGAGCGGTCCGACAGGGAGGGACGGTCGCGCTCGCACGGAAGGACGCCGGGCTCTATGCGTACGTCGCCGATCGCGAGGAGCGGGCGCTCCACGTCGTCGATGTCGAGGCGCGCTCGAGCCGCACGGTCGTCGTCGAAGGCGCACCGGAGCAGCTCCAGGTGCTCGCCGATGGTCGCGTCGTTGTGACGATCGGCGACGCGCGTCGCATCGAAGTCTACGAGCCCACGCACGATCCCAAGACGCCGCTCGCCAAGCTGTGCGAGCGGAGCGTACCGGCCGGGCCCTTCGGCGTGGCCGCGTCGCCGGACGACGCCACGCTCGTCGTCACCAGCGCTTCGGAGCCGGCGCTCACGGTGCTCGACGCGGCGGATCTCACGGTGAAGAGCGTCCGCAGCCTGCCCCGCTCGCCGCGCGGCGTGCTCGTCGACGGCGCAGGCGTCGTGTTCGTTACGCACCTCGCGGGAACGCAGGTCACCGTCGAGGATCTCTCCGGAATCGAGCCGCAGAAGTCGATCTCGCTCGCGCTCCGGGCAGCCAGCCCCCGCGCGGGGACGCCGGCGGATCTCGAGGTCGAGCGCTTCGCCGGGCAGGTCTACGCCCTCGCAGCCGTGACGATGAGGGGTGAGAGAGCTTCTGGCGGCGAAGCGACGCCCCTTCGCGGGGCGAAGCCCGAGGCGCCGGCAGCTACGTCGAAGGCGCCGAAGGTCGCGTCGCGGATCATCGTGCCGATGGTCAGCGTCGATCCCGGCGATCCGCGCCGCCAGAGCTCGATCTACTACGGACCGCCGCCGACCCTCGGTGTCGCCAAGCACGCGCCCGTCGGTGTCGTCATCGATCCGGTGGCGCGGCGATCGCTCTCGTCGCACGTGATCGCCGCGAGCTGGGATCTCTTGAGCCGAGAGTGCACGATGCCGCGCGCCATCGCCGTCGACGACGAGCGCGCGCGAGCGTTCGTCGCGTGCATGGGAACCGACGTGGTGCACGTGCTCGACGCGACCGCGGCCGATCCGATGGGGGCGGTGATCGGCCGCTTCGAGGCCCCTTCCGGTCCTTCGGGCGTCGCGCTCGACGCTTCCGGCGAGACGCTCTTCATCTGGGGCGAGATCGCCAGCAGGGTCCGGGTGACGCGCATCGCCGACGGCGAGACGACCGACATCGAGGTGCAAGCGAGCGCGAGCGCCGAGCACCGGCGCGGGCGTGAGCTCTTCTACGCCGCGGATGATCGCGGCATAAGCTTCGACGGCCTCGCATGCGCGAGCTGTCACCCGGACGGAAATGACGACGGGCTCACGTGGATCACGCCCGAAGGGCCGCGCCAGACGCCCATGCTCGCCGGCCGCCTCGCGGGTACGGCGCCGTACGGTTGGGATCGGGGCTCGAGGACGCTCGAGTCGTACGCGGCCGAGACCATCACGCGCTTGCGTGGCCAAGGTCTCTCTGAAGCCGATCTCGGCCATCTGGCCGGGTACATCGAAGGTCTCCCGACGCCGGCACCTCGGGCGGCGAGCGAGCATGCTGCCCGAGGACGCGAGGTCTTCTTCGCCGAAGGTTGCGCGACCTGTCACACCGAGGGGACCGGTACCGACCAGGAGCGCCACGCGCTCGACCGGCGCGATCCCGTGGACACCCCGTCGCTCCGGTCCGTCAGCATGACGGCACCGTACTTTCACGACGGCCGGTACAAGACCCTCGATGGGCTCCTCGTGCACAGCGAGATGGGATCGACGCAGAAGCTCGATGCCGAGCAGAAGGCGCTGATTCTGGAGTACTTGGAGAGTCTGTAGGTAGACGGTGGACGGTCGACGCTGGCACCCGACGGTGAGCTCATCGCTGCTCACGACCCTGCTCGCGCTCTCCAGTGGCTGCGGGGCTGGCGGCACGGCGGTGGTGAGCGACGCCGACATCGATGCGCGCTCCGAGCTGCCGGCGCCGACCGCGAAGCCGGCGATCGACGGGCCTCGGTTCGCGAGACGTCCGATGCCGGTCGGCATGATGGAGCGACCCTTGGTGTTCGGAAGGCATACCTTCGATCCCGCGAAGCTCGCGCGGCCGAAGCCGATCTCTCCCGTGGCGCTCGCCGATGGGGGCTGGATGACGATTCAGGGGAACGAGGAGCGCTACTTCAGCAGGCTCGGGCGACCGCTCGTGGCCGAGGTCGAGGTCGACGTCCGGCCGCCCTATCGTGCGTACGCGGGTGCGGCCGAGCCGCGATCGTTCCTGCGGCGTCCACCGGGGGCCCCGCCGTGCGGACCGGACCAGACGGGCAACATCGGGGCACGGTGGTCGGGGATCCTCGCCACGGAATGGAGTGAAGAAGCGTTGGTGTTCGAGTCGTACGAGGGCGCCTTCGACAAGCGCACCTGTCGTGCGCGAGCGAGCCGCGGCGAGACGGTGACAGCGACGGCGGTCGTGCCCGGCATCCTCTACGCGTTCCGGCGGTGCGGCGTCGGATGTCGGCCGGGCGACTTCGAGCCGGCAGAGGACGAGGTCGTGTTCGTCGCTCCGCCCGCGGAGTGGGTGTCGTCGCCGTCCTCGGCCGAGGAGCAGGCGACGCCGCACATCGGTACGCTGACGGTGGTGTCAGTTCCGTTGCGCTTGGGCGGCGCTGTCTCGGCAGCGTTCGTTCTCGATCTCGAGAACGTCGACTTCTTCGAGGCGCTCCGGTCGACGACCACAGAGGGGTTCACCGGCGTGGGATTGGTGAGCAAGGGCCTCGCGATGCGCGCCGACGTCACCTGGCCGACGGGCGAGGCGAGCCCTACCGGCGTGGTCTTTCTGTCGAGCCTCAACCAGCTGCCCGGCTCGCCGGCGCACTGAACCGCGTGAAGCTGACTCCCGTTCCGACGTTCAGGCCTACCTCACATGCGCACAGTCGAGCCGCGCGGATGTCGCGCGGAACTTCGACTCGGCCGGAGGCTTCTACTACCGTTTCGTTCCATGGCCGCTCGCTCGATCGGTTCGGGGACGATTTCCTTCGGGCTCGTCTCGATCCCCATCAAGCTGTTCACGGCGACGTCGCCGCAGAACGTCTCGTTCAACCAGCTGCACAAGAAGTGCGGCAGCCGTCTGAAGCAGCAGCTGCTCTGCCCGGTCGACAACGAGGTCGTGCCGCGCACCGACATCGTGAAGGGCTACGAGTACCAGAAGGATCGGTACGTCCAGTTCTCCGACGAGGAGCTGAAGAAGCTCGAGGCGGAGCGGACCGACCGCCTGGATATCCTGGAGTTCGTACCCGCCGACTCGGTCGATTTCATCTACATCGAGAAGACCTACTACCTGGGACCCGACAAGGGCGGCGATCGCGCGTACAAGCTCCTCTCCGAGGCGATGACCCGAATGAACCGCGTCGCGGTCGGGCGATTCGGGGCGCGCGGTAAAGAGCAGCTGGTGCTCCTCCGCCCGTATCGGGGTGGCCTGGTCGTGCACCACGTCTTCTATGCGGACGAGGTGCGGAGCTTCGACGACGTCGAACGCCCGGGCGAGGTGGAGTTCAAGCCCGTCGAGGCGGAACTCGCCGACAAGCTCATCGAGCAGCTCTCGTCCGACGCCTTCAAGCCGGAGCAGTACCACGACGAGTACCGGGACCGCGTGACGGCCGCCGTCGAGCAGAAGGCGGCCGGGCAGGAGATCTCGGTCGTTCCCGAGGCGCCCCAAGCGCAGATCATCGATCTGTTCGAGGCGCTCAAGCGCAGCCTCTCGGCCGAGCCGGCAAAGGGCGACGAGAAGAAGCCCGAGGTCAAGAAGGCCGCGCCAAAACGGGACGCGAAGAAGAAAGAAGCGACGGGCTGACGATCGCACGCAACTGGCGGCGGCTCGTGTCGACATCCAGGGCATGGGCCCTCGTGTCGCTATCCTCTCGGTTCTCCTCCTCGCCTGCAGCTCGGTCGATCAGATCGGAACGCTGGTCCACGAAGATGCACCACGCCTTCCGGCACCGCTGATCTCGGCGGCGGCCGCCCCGACCGACTTCCTCGTCGCGATGCGAGGCGACGACCTCGTCGTGGTCGACCCCGGGGCCGGCCTCATCGTCGGGCGCCGGCCTGCGTCGAGCCCAGCAGCGCCGCTCGACCTCTCCGTCGCTTCCGCCCGAGAGGGGGCGGCTTGGATCGCCGCTCGCACGACGACGGACGAAGACCTCGCCGGAGAGCAGCTGCTCTTCTCCTTCGAAGAAGCGGCCGGGCTCGCCGATCCGCTCTCGCTCGGGACCACCCTCGGCCTGACCGCCACGTTCGCGCTGCCGTTCGGCGTGGTCGTCGCCCAGGATGACATGGGCGAGCGCTGGCGCCTGTTGCCGGCCGGGGGCGGCTTCACGCCGAGCGTCGCCTGCGGTCTTCCGCGATCGCTTCGAACGGTCTCGGCCGACGCGTCACAAGTTCGGGTCGAGGCGCTCTCGTTCTGGCCCGAAGACCAGCTTTCGCTCCTCGACGTCACCATCGGCGCGGACCGGGTGGAGCGTTGCTCTGCAAAACCCGTAGCCGGAGCCGTGGCTCCTTCGGACAGCATCCGTCTCGTCGAGCTCGGTGTCGGCTACTCGCGTGCCCTCGCCGACGTCACCGATGCAGAGCTGGTGATCTCGGCCCTCGACGCAGAAGAGGTCGTCAGCGCGGCCTCCGTGAAGGTCCTGTCCTCGCGCCTGGTCGCGATCGAGCGTCAAAGCGTTGCAGGGGGGACGGCGACCTTGGTCGTGCTCGGCGCCGAGCCGACAGTCGTCGCGGTCGTCGACGTACGGCTCCAGCAGGGCGAGATCGCAGCGTCGCTCCGCGAGCTGCACCCCATCGACGCGGCCATCCCGCCGGCCTCCCCGGCGCTTGGTGGCTCGCTCGCGATCGCGGCCGGCGACATCTTCGTCGCTACAGACCAGGGCGTCGTTCGGCTCGACAGCGATGACGACCCTCCGCTTCCCGACGGCCTGAGCGGGCCGATCGCGGCGCTGACGATCGAGTGACGGCGCGCACTTCGCACGCGGGGCGGCGAGCGTTCCAAGGTATGCTGCCCGGCGATGCGTTCTTTGAAGTGGGTCCTGCCGGCGCTGCTCGTGCCGGCCGTCGCGATCGGCGCTTGTGAAGTAGAGACCGGCGACGCCGACTCTTCCGATCCGCTCCCCGTACCCGTCGCCTCCACCGATGGGGGCGGGGGTCAGGGAACGGGCGGGAGCCCGCCCGCGAGCTGCGATGGTCCGGGCCCCGAGATCGAGACCCCGGGCGCGCCGGATCGCATCCTGCTCAAGGGCACGGTGCTCGCGCCCGCAGGACCGCTCGAGGGTGAGGTCCTCGTCGAGGGCAACGCGATCACCTGCGTCGCGATGACCTGCTCGAGCGAGCCCGGCGCGACCGGCGCGACGGTCATCCGGACGAACGGCATCATTTCGCCGGGTCTCATCGACGGCCACAACCACATCATCTTCGACATCTTCAACGAGGACGATTGGACGCCGCCGCAGATCTACACGAACCACGATCAGTGGCCGAACGACGACGCGTATCGCGCGATGGTCGACGCCAAGCAGTACTTGAACGGAGAGATGGGATCCCCCGCCGACTTCGGCTGCGAGATGCTCAAGTATGGCGAGATGAAGGCGCTCATCGCCGGAACGACGAGCGTCCAGGGATCACCGGGCACCGGCAAGCTCTGCTTCGGATCGCTCGCGCGGTCGCTCGATCTGGAGCAGAACGATCTGCCCGACGACAACATCCGCACCTCGACGCCGTTCCCCTCGACGATGACCGCCGACAGCGTCTGTGCCGACTTCACGACAGGCGACACGCTCGCGTTCGTCGTCCACATCGGCGAGGGCGTCGATCAAACGGCGCTCGACGAGTTCTTCGATCTCAACACCGTGTCGACGACGCCGGGCTGCCTGTACGACCCGCATACGACGATCATCCATGGCACCGCGCTCGGCCAGCCCGAGCTGATGACGATGGCGACGAACGGGATGAGCCTCGTCTGGTCGCCGCGCTCGAACGTCTTTCTGTACGGCGGCGGCACCGACTTCACCAAGACCACCGACATTCCCGCCGCTCTCGGTCTGGGGATCAACGTGGCCATCGGGCCGGATTGGTCGATCGGCGGCAGCCAGAACATGCTCGACGAGATGCGGTTCGCGAACCAGGTCGACGACGAGGCCTTCGGGAACATCCTCGACGCGCGCATGATCTGGCAGATGGCGACGTCGAACGCCGCGGCTGCGATGGGCGTCACGCCCCTCCTCGGCAGCCTCGAGGTGGGCAAGCGCGCCGACATCTCGGTCTTCTGTCCGTCGATGGATGATCCGTACGAGTCGATCCTCGCCTCGAGCCCGCGTGAGGTGACCGCGGTGTTCGTCGACGGCCGCATGCTCTACGCGGACCAGTCGCTAGAGGACGCGGCGCCCATGGGCTCGACGTGCGAGCCGCTCGACGTGTGCACCCGGCCGAAGGTCGCCTGCATCGCCGAAACCGGCGGCCCGGACAAGCTGGATCAAACCCTCGGTCAGATCACGACGATCCTCAACGACGCGATGACCGCCTACGACACCGCCAACGCCACGAGCTATTCACCCATCGCGCCGCTCGTCGCCTGCCCAGGCGGGGGCTGACGCTTCGGCAGCACGAGCTCTTTCCACGGGTGGCCGTCGGCGGTCCCGCACATGCCGAGGACCATCGCGCGGTTGAAGAACGGGACTTTGTTGAGGAGCGGCATCGCGATGTCGCGGAGCGTGCCCAAGATGTCGTGGTGGCTCTGAAAGAAGGGCGTGAGCGCGCGCGTAACCAATTGGTAGTAGCCGAGGTGCGCGTGCCGCTCGCGCGAGTAGCGATCCAAGGCGCGCACGATGTCCGCGCCCTCGGCCTCGATCGCGTCGGCGAGGACCATCGCGTCCCATAGCGCGAGGTTCGCCCCCTGGCCGAGCTGCGGGCTCATCGCGTGCCCGGCGTCGCCGAGCGTCACGACCCCCCGCGTGTGCCACGGGCTCATGACGACGTCGTGGTACGCCGAGAAGAGGACGTCGTGCGGGCTCTCGATCGCGTCGAGGATGAACTCGGCTTCGGGCGCCATGCGAACGATCTCTTCCTTCCAACCCGAGAAGCCGTGGCTGCGGAAGTGCTCGAGCTGATCGCCGGCGAGGCTCCAGTAGAGGCTCACCTCCGGCACGTCGTCGTCGTCGTGCCCCTCGATGGGCCCGAGGCCCGTCGGGAGGAGCCCCAGCATGCGGCGCGTGCCTTTGACGATCTGGTAGAGCTCGCGTGAAAAGACCTGATCCGGATCCTTGGCGATGAACCAGAGCGCGCCCCACGGATACGGATCGGCGCGCCGGCCGGTGCCGACCTCATCCCGGAGGCGCGAGCGGGCGCCGTCGGCGATGACAATCAAGTCATGAGGGCCCCAGCGCGTCCCGTCGGCGTCGACGACGAAGTACTTCCCACGGTCTCGTTCGAGCCGCTCGCACGACACCCCGAGCCTCAGCGGGATCCCCTCGCGCAGCACGGCCCCGAAGAGGACCTGGAAGAGCACGCCGCGGTGGAGCCCGACGCCGAAGAGCGAGGCGTCGACCTGTGCGTACGAGAGCGAGAGCAGCGGGCCCTTCTCGTGGTTGATCACGCGAAGGCCGTCCAGCCTCGCCCCCCGGTTGATCACCTCGTCCGCGAGGCCGAGCCGAGCGAGCACCGCTTGTCCGGTCGGCTGCAGGATGATGCCGGCTCCGATCGGCTTCGGCGCCTCGACCCGTTCGTACACGGTGACCGCGTGGCCGGCGCGTGACAAAAACAGCGCGGCCGCAGGACCTGCGGTCCCGCAGCCGATGATGCCGACGTCGAGCGCGCGCACTCGCCTTCGATCCTGCCCCGATCAGTCGGCGGCGTCGGCGCCGACCTCTTTCAGGATGTCCTTGACGCGCTTGTCGGCGATGCCGGCGCTCTTGCCGATCTCACGGAGGACCTTGGCCTCTTTCTGATCGATCCCGCCGGTCACCTGCGCGACGAACGCCGCGACGAGGAGCCCCGGCTCGGGCGCGCCGAGCTCCTTGAGCTTCGCGCCGATCGCCTTGGCCTTCGCGTCGGCGCCCTTGGCTGCTCCGGCGGCGTCGAGCATGAGATCGACCTCCCACTCGACGACGGCCCCGCCCGAGAGGAGCTCGAGCGCTTCGACGATGGCCTTGCGCTCGGCGTCGTCGATCGCGCCGTCGGCGTGGGACGCGACGTGCGCGGCGGCGACCGCGGCGCGGAACACCTCGTCCTGGCGAGCGACCTTGATCTGCTTCTTGATGTCTTCTGCGAAGCCCTGGAGCTTCTCGCGCGTCGGTTTGCTCATGGTCTCGTCTCAGCGGTTGTAAGGAGCCTTGCCGGCGTAGGTTGCTGCGTCGCCCAGTTGGTAGGCGATCCGAAGCAGCTGGTTGTACTTCGCCGTGCGGTCCGAGCGCGACGCCGAGCCGGTCTTGATCTGCCCGGCGTTGGTAGCGACGGCGAGGTCGGC
>JBGTSH010000079.1:0-33791 GCA_041940405.1 Polyangiaceae bacterium | reverse complement strand
CCGACCGGCTTCGCTTCCGAATGACCGTCGCAGTTCGCGAGCTCGCGGCCGAGCACCTCGCAGGCGCAGAGCGAGAGAGCGCCGAAGCCGCGCACAACGACGTCATCCTGCGAGCCGCAGAGAACCGGCTCACCCGCGACGAAGTGCTCATGCTCGACGGGGACAGCGAAGACGAGCTGGCCGCCGATCTGCGTGCGATCGTGCACCGCGGGCTCGCCGCGCGCGACGTGATACTGACGAGCCGTGCGGTGCTGGGGCTGGGGCCGCTGCTCGTGCGCCACGGCGCCGGCGAGGACGTTTGGCGGATCGTCGAGGATGCGTGGACCACGCTCAAGGCGGCGTCGCCGGCACGACCGGACCTCGTCACGCGCCTCGCGTTCCTCGCGCAGCTCTTCAAGCAGAAGGAGAGCTTGCCCGAGGCGCGCCGCTGGGCCGAACGTGCGCTCGAAGCGGCGGAGCTCACGGGCGACGCCGCGCTCGTGTTCCGAGGACGCTGCACCCTCGCGGTGCTCCGCGCTGCGCGCTCCGAGTTCGCCGAGGGCCGCGCTCTCTTGGAAGGCGATTGGCCCTCGACGAGCGCGCTGCAAGCGCTCGGGGATCGGTCGCTCGCGTTCATCGAGCTCGGCGAAGGACGCGCCGAAGATGCGCTGGCGCGCCTCAGCGGGGCCGTTGCACGTTGCAAGGCCAAGGGTGGCCAGGCCCCCGGCTTCGTCACGACACTGCTGGTGCTCGCACAGTCGCGCGCGGGCGACTTCCACGGAGCCGTGAGCACCGGCAGCGCGCTTCTCGCGTCGAACGTGCTCGCGAGCGATGATCGAATCTATGCGGCGAGCTGGGTCGCGCTCGCGGAGGCATTGATCGGCAATGGTGAGGCGGCGGCAGCACGCGTCGAGCGCACGGTGCTCGATGCGCGCGCCAACGGTGAGGTGCGGCCCGTGTACTGGTCGCTACGTACGCGCGCCTATCTGCGGGCGGCGGGCGTCGTCGAGGGAGACGCCGAAGAGGACCTACGAGAGGCAATGGCGCTGGCCGCGACCACCGACGAGCCCTTTCGAGCCAGCGTGCTCCTCGCGCTGTCGTGTGTCGTCGCTTCACCGGCAGAAGCCGCGCGATTGCTCGGAGAAGGCGCGCCGCTCATCGAGCAGGCCGCGCCCGCGCTCGCGCCGTCGATCCCGATCCACCGCGCACACGTCGCGCTGCGCGCTGCTCCGGCGGCCGATCGAGCGCGCTTTGCACAAGAAGCGCGGCGCCTGCTCGAGGCGCTACCCACGCCGGTAGGATCGGTCGTCGGCGTTGCAAAGCTGGCGCTCGAGCGCGAGCTTGCCTCGATGGACGCGCTCTCGAACGAAGTCGCGCGTCTCGCCGCCGACGGCTCTTGGTTCCGAGTCGGCCCCACAGCCGCCGTCAACGTGACCCCCACGCTGCGGTCCGTATTGCGCGTCCTCATCGAGCACTACCCCGGCCCCGGCCTCACCGCCGAGAGGCTCTTCGAGCTCGCTTGGAACGGAGAGCGGGCGTCCCCTTCGGCCGCGAGCGCGCGCGTCTATACAGCCGTGCGCCGTCTCCGCGACCTCGGCTTACGCGATCTATTGATTCGCCGCTCGGGAGGATTCGCTCTCGATCCCAGGCAGGTGCTGCGCGTAGAGGCTTGACGTTCACGCGCTGGGGCGGCGGCCGCCCTATCAGGCGAACGCCCCCGAGATCCCCGCCGCGACGATCTGCTCCTTGTCCTCGCCGGTCCGCGCCCCTTTGGTGGAACGACCGCCCATGCTACGGACGGTCCGTGAAGCGAACTGTGGTCCTCGTCTGCTTGCTCGCTTGCACACCGTCCGAGCCCAAAGGAGGCCCGGGGTCTGCGAACAGCGCCGCTACTCCGGGCCCGAGCGTGGTGGCCAGTGCGGCCGAAGAGCCGGTCACCCCCATACCGATAGAGGTCGAGTGGGACGGTGCTGCGGAGGTGCGGGTCGACGCCCCGCGTGAGATCGGCTGCACCGGCCGGGCAGTGCGCGAGCACCTCCGCATCATGTGCCGCGGGACGGAAGGTAAGCTGCCCACCGGTGTCGAGACCGAGGAACAAGGGGGTGGCGTGGTGGTGTCGCACGGCGTGCGGGACGGTGCGGCGCAGCTCACCATCCCAGTCCGCAGGGGCGTGCGCCTCGTCGCCGTGTTCGCTTTCGGCGAGCGCAGCCATCGCGTCGTCGTCGAATGGCCCGATGCCCAGCCTACGCGCCCCGAGGTATGGGCAAAGTTCAGCGAGAGCTTTCCCACCCCGCCGAGCCCGTGCAAGCCGCTCCAGGGCCGAGGGTCGTTCGGGGACCCTTGCGTGCTCACCGAAGCACCCAAGGTCGTCGTGAAAAAAGTCGGTGATCGCTACGAAGTCGAGAACCCCACCGACGGCTCGCTGATGTTCCTCCACTACGTCGTTCACTACCGCGACGCCTCGGGCAAGCGCCTCGACGACGACGACAATCCTTCGTCGGATCAGGTCAATCACTCGCTGTCCCTCGGCGAAGACGAGGTCATCGCGCCCAAGACCCAGCGCCAGCTCAACCTCGAGGTTCGCTCACCAGCTCCCAACGGCACACGGACGATCGAGGTCGTGGTCTGCCAGTATGGGCTGAGACAGGAAGGCAAGGAGCTCTATTTCAAGGCTCCAGACGGCTGCAAGAGCAACCGGTCGAAGGGCGAGTAGCGTTGGCATTGACGCGCACGCGCGATCGCTCGACGCGACGCCCATGAGCATCGACCAAAGGGCCGAGCCGCCGATCGTGATCGTGGCGTTCAACGGGTATCTCCTCGGGCTTCATCCCCGCACCGGAGCGACCTTGTGGGAGCACTCGGAGCGGATCGGGGCCAACGCGCGTCTACACGTCACGGCTTCGTTCACGCTGGTGCTCGGTGGCGGCGTTCTTCTCTGCCTCGATACGATGTCGGGGCGCGTTCACTGGAAGGCGGAATCGCACGGATCGACGCTGCTCTATCCCGGTGGGCCGTTCGTGTTCTCTGCGCCCCTCGGCGAGCTCGAGTGCTTCGCGATTCAGGACGGCCGCTGCCTCTGGCGGCAGCCGTTCAAGGGCAAGGGCCACAGCGCAGTTGCCGTCGGCGTACCGGGCGCTGCCGCGCAGGCCGACGCGACGCAATGACCGATAGCGCGTCTCAAGCGCCGTTGCCGCGCCTGACCTTGACGGTGCCGGCCTTGCCGACCGATCCCTCGAATAGGCTGCGCGCCGCGGCGCACGCGAGATCGTTGTCCGGGTGCTCGTACATGGCGAGGGTCGCCTCGATGTGCTTGCGCCGGGGGTTCGAGACAACGCAAAAGTGCTGCTTGCCGTCTTTCTTGAAGGTGATGCGGTGTTCGCTGAGCGTGGAGAAGTCGGGCGGCAGGCGGCCGGTCTTCTCGGTCTCCTCGGGGCGCGGACCGAGCTGTGACTTGAGCCTGCTTTGGCTGGCGACCGTGAGTTTCGCGTCACGTCCGGCCAGAGCTCGGACGAAGGTGGCGAGGCCCGCCTGGTACGCGTCGGGGGTGGCGATCAGCTCGAAAGCGAGGTAGGCGGTGCCGGAGGGTTTCGCGCTCGCCGCCGGCGCCGGAAGAGGTTCCTCGTGGCCGCGTTGGGCCGCAGCGAGCCACGATTTGAACGCTGCACGGTCCTTCGGCGGGAGCTTCGTCAAACGCTGGGCGTCCTCTGCCGTCTCGGCGGGCACGATTCGTTGTCGCGCCAACCACTTCCGATAGTCGGCCGCGTGCTTGCTGCGCTCGCCTTCGCGCTTCTTCAGGGCGGCGCGCGCCCAGCTTCCGGGTGAGACCCAGAAGCCGAGCTCGTCGATGTCGAGCGCGAGGAGCGCCAGGAAGTCACGGAGCGAGCCGGCGACGATCTGGTTTCCGTCATTCTCGCTGTTCAGATAGATGACCGGTGAAGCCTCGGGCGAGCGGCCGGCTCGCAGCCACAGCGCATACAACGAGCCGTCGCCTTCCTGGCCGAAGACCGCGACGCTCTTCGCCGCTTCCGCATCGTCGAGCCAACCGCTGGCGTCGTCGGCGCAGAGCTCGAAGTGCCCGCTGAACCAGTCCTTGAGCGGCACCGCGAAGCTCGCGAGCGCGGCGAGGATCGGCGGGACTGCAACCGTCGCCGGGAATCGGAACGAGAACGCCGGCTTCGTCTTCGCCGTCTTCTTCGCGGGCGCTGCCTTCTTCGCGGGCGGCCGTTTCTTCGCCTTCTTCACGCTGGCCATGCAGCGCATGTTCGGCGAGCCGTCCAACGTTGACCACCCCAAAGATCGCTGTTGAAGTCCCAGGGCAAGTCATGTCGAGGAAGGCGACATTCCCGGTACGTAGCTCCATACGGCTCCTGCTCTCTGAAGAGGTTTGGGAGCGGCTGGGCTCGCCGGTGGAGCTGACGGCGCGGTACCCCGAGATCCTGCCCGAGCTGTTTGCTCCGCTGGTCGACGGGCAAGACCTCTTGGGCTAGGAGCCTCGTCGAGGTGCGTGGCGCCATTTGACCGCATTTGATGCGATTTGATCGGCGTGCCTCCGGTACCAACAGTTCGAGTCGGCACGGTGGCGGGCCCCGTTGGGCCCGTCGCACCGACGAGAGCTCGAGACGGAGAAACCCCATGAACAACCTTCGCAGCGCCCCCGCCCTCACCGGTTGGACCGCCCCGGACACGACGACCGTTCGTGTGCTGGCTCTCACCCTCATCGCAACCGCCGCTGCTCTCGCCGGCTGCGACAGCGAACCTGCAGGCGCAGGGAACGGGGCGCCCGCCGGCTCGGGCGTCGCGGCACCGAAAAGCGCCGGGGCCGGGAAGTCCACCGCCGCTACGCCGGCTCCACCGGCCGCGCCGGCGAAGGTCGAGCTCGAGGAGTCGAAGAACGACAAGATGGGGTACTCGATCAAGATCCCGAAGGGCGCCAAGACCGAGATGGCCGACCAGAACGGCGGCATGTACGGATACGACACGATGGTCATCAAGGTCGATCCGGTCGCGCAGCCGCTCGCGAAGGAAGATGACCTCCTTCGCGGCGTGAACATCGACGGCGCGACGGTCGACAAGAAGCAGGAGGGCGACGTGCTCATCGCCATCGTGACGAAGCCGAGCGCTCCGCTCAGCGTCTTCGCCGGACCGAAGGGCGCGAAGTTCGCCGCGCAATGCATGAGCGAGCCTCAGCACAAAGAGCTCGCGCTCCAGATTTGCCCCTCGATCCAGGCGCTGAAGAAGTAGTTTCTCCGCGCATACTCAGCCGATCGCCTTCGACAGCTCGTCCACCCAACCCTGCAATTCACGGCTGCTGCAGTCCGGCTCTCGAGCATGACAGTATTGTACTGTCAACGCTGCGGCGCGATCGATGGCGGCGGCGCGATGATGGATCCGTCGGGTCTCCGACCGCAGTCCCCGGTGCCCCAAGGAAGTCCGCCGGACGAGACACACCGTTGGTAGGAATCGTCGTTGGGATCGTAGGCCCCTGATGGGACGCAGCACGGGCGTGTCGTGACGCTGCCGCCAGCCGTCCCCGTGGGGCCCGCTGGCTGCAGAGTTGTCGAATGCGGCGGCGTCGAATGCGGCGGCGGCCCCTGCTCGATCGATCCCGTCGGCGCCGCCGCACCGCTCGGCCCCGATGGCGCTCCCCCGCCACAAGCGATCCCGAAGAAAGCAACCAGTACCGCTGCGCGACGGCTTCTCACGGGTCCATCATACGCAGCAAGAAGCGGTATCGTCCGCCGCCTCTGTTTGCCGGTAGGCTTCCTCTTCACCATGAGGCGCAGCGACGAGCAACCCAGAGGCGGCGCGCTGGTCGCGGGGCTCTCTGTTGCCCTCTCCGCTCTCTGCGGCATGCTCGTCGGTGTCGGCGCGTGGATCCTCGTTCCTTCGGGAGCGGCGCCACAGCCTGCGGCCGCGGCTCCGAGCGTGCCGGAGCCAGCGGCTTCCGCAGCGCCCGCGCCGTCAGCGACGCCTGCGTCGTCAGCCTCTCCGGTCGATCCGGTGGTCTGTCTGACGTCGATGTTCCCCGACGACACGTTCACTGCGCCGATGCCGGACCTCGCGCTCGTCTGTGAAGAGAAGCAGCCGGTCAAGGGAGCGAGCCGCGTCAAAGAGATCGTCGTCAAGGCGGGCAGCGGGCGGACCACAGGCGGAATGAAGGAATGGGCCGTGCTCGGCCACTTCGGCGTCGCCGCCTTTGCGAGCATCAGAGCGCGGTGTTGTGTGGGGAGCGAGCCGCTGGAGGTGCCGGAGCTGCCGCCGTCCTGCAGCTCGATGCGTACCGCGCTCGAGGCAGTCGCGCGCGCCTCGGTCCCCGGCGGCTCGGAAGAGGATGCAACGCTAGCGACCGAGGGCTTTCGCAAATCGCTCGCCTGCGCGCTGCGAGGGGGACCCAAAGGCCTCTTCGGCGATCATCCCCCGCCCGGCGGCGGTGAGGTCACGACGTTCCGCAAGACGCTCGACCGTGCACGGGAAAGCCGCTGATCACGTCGCGCGGTGCCCGACGCCCGATGCCGACGAGATTTCCGTCTCCAGGGTGCCCGCGTCGGTGTAGACGCGCACCTTCCATTCGGCGTACCGCGCGCCGAGCTCACGGGCGCGGGCGATCGCGGTTGCCTTGCTGTCCGCGATCTCGGACTGGCTGTCGCCGGCCATCTGGATCAGCCAGCGGCCGTCGACCGGCACGAGGTCGTACGCCGCGAAGGAGAGACCAGGAGGTCGCGCCGTGGCGCCGCGCGCCGCTTCCGCACGACGTGCCGGTTTGGGCCTGTGCGCGATCGCCGCGAGGCGAGGTTGCTCGGCGCGGGCGAAGTCCGCGAACGGCACCTCGACGTAGTCGCTGCCGGGCGAGACGCGGAACACGAGGACGCTGGCAACCGCGACACGGTCGTCGACGACGACCGGCATACCGAGGAGCTGCCCCAGCGGAGGCGGCGAGGGCTCGGCCTTTCGAAACTCTTCGGGGAGATCGTCGCTCGATCCTGGGGCGGGGGCGCCACCGAGGGCGGCTCCGATCGCCGGCAGGTCGATGGTGTCCCCGGCTGCAAAACAGGCGAGCACGGTCTTTCCTCCGACGCGGACGAGCCGGGTCTCGACCAGCATGGCGTTCGGCGGAATTCGGTGCCCGGCCTTCGGCTCTGCCTCCTCGCTCGGATAGCTCGAGAGGCGAAATGGTACGCCCACGGTGTGCAGGTGGTGGACGATCGTATCGAGGATCATGGTGCGTCCTCTGGAGGCATGTCGTGCTGCCATGAGCTCTGCATCGGCCGTGCCTCGGCGACGAAGCGGGCGGCCCCATTTCCGCGCGACAATTCGACGGAGCGCGTGTCCGATCCGTAACCGATCGCCTCGACCTTCGTGTCCCTCAGGAGTCCCATGCCTTCGCCCTCTCGCCATGGCCTTCACCCTTCTCTCCCCTCGTTCGCCTTGGCCGCCGCGCTCTCTTCGTTCGCCTGCAGTGACGACGACGCGAGCTCCGGCGGCGGCGGAGCAGGGGCATCGACGACGAGCGGGCCGACGACGACGAGCGCGTCGAGCTCCGGCGAGACGGGGACTTCGTCGTCGATGGGGGATGGCGGCGGCGGCGGGACGCCGTGCGAGCCCGGCTCGATGCGATCGTGTTACACGGGTCCGCCGGGAACCGACGGAGTCGGCGTCTGCGCGGCGGGGACCGAAACCTGCCTGCCCGACGGGACGGGTTACGGCGCCTGCACGGGAGAGGTGCTCCCCGGCGTGGAGAACTGCGCCGCGCCACCGGACGAAGACTGCTCCGGCGCCGCCGACGCTTGCACGGGAGACACGCTGTGGAGCAAGCGCTTCGGCAACGAAGGTCCCCCGGGCTCGGGACAGGGGGCAAGCGGGCTCGCGTTCGACGCGCAGGGCAACATCTTCATCAGCGGGGCTTTCGACGGCGAGCTCGACCTCGGTCCCGCAGGCGTCCTCGACTCCGGCGGCGCGCAGCACAGCTTCATCGCGAAGCTCGACCCGGATGGCGTGCCCATCTGGGCGCACGCGATCACCTCGTCATCCGTCGCCGCCATCTCCGACATGGCGATCGATCCCGCCGGCAACGTGGCCGTCGTCGGATCGTTCCAGGACGACATCGACGGCGGAGGCGGCCTCGTCACGGGTGACTCGTCGAATTGGGAGGTGTTCTTGGTCGCCCTCGACGCCGACGGCGGGCATCGCTTCACCAAGACGTTCGGCTCGCAGGGCGACTGGGACGTCGGTCGCGGCATCGGCGTCGCGACCGACGGCACCATCGCCATCACGGGCGAGTTCTCGGACAGCATCAACTTCGGTGGCAACCAGCTCAATGCGAGCTCGTACGACGCATTCGCGGCGGTCTTCGACGACGCGGGCAACCACGTTTGGAGCCGCCGATTCGGCGACGCGCTGGGCCAGGCAGGCTGGGACATCGGCTTTCTGCCCGACGGCGACGTCGCGCTGACGGGGTACAACACCGGCACGATCGACTTCGGCGGCGGCCCGCTGATCACACAAGGCCTCACGGACATCTTCGTCGCGCGCCTCGAGGCCGCCGACGGCGCGCATGTCTACAGCAGGACGTTCGGCAACCCGACAGGGCAGGACACGACGTACCTCACGACCGACGCGCAAGGGAACGTCGTGCTCGTGACCTATGGCTCGTCGGCGCAGTCGTCGACGATCGACTTCGGCACCGGACCCCAGACGGGCTACTTCTTCATCGCCAAGCTCGATGACACGGGCGCGACCGTGTGGGCGCGCGGGATCAACGGGTTGCGGGGGCTCTCGCGTGCGGCCGTCGATCCGCTCGGCGCAGTCGTGGTCTGCGGCGCGGCCGAAGGATCGCTCGACCTCGGCGGCGGCACTGTGCAGAGCTACATGTTCTCGTACGACATCCTCGTCGCGAAGTACGCCGGCGCCGACGGCGCGTACGTGTGGGACCGCGTCGTCGGCGACTCGAACCAGCAAGCAAGCCTCCAGTACTGCGGCGGCGTCGACACCGACGCGGCAGGCGTCGTCGGCGTAGCCGGAAGCTTCTGGGGCAACATCGACTTCGGCGATGGCGAGCTCGTCAGCGGTATGGGCTATGGCGGCTCCGACGTGTTCGTGGGCAAGCTCGCTCCCTGAGATCGGCGGCGGATGTGACGCCTGTCAGCTCGGCCGGGCGGTGCGCTCGAGGAGCCGGGCTGCATTGTCGTGCAGGATCTTCCGTCGGAGCTCGGGCCTCCCCTCGGTGGCGATGAGCACCTTCGCGAGCGGCAGGACCGGGTGGTAAAAGGGCCAATCCGAACCGAAGAGGACGCGGTCGGTGTCGGCCTCCGCGAGGACCTCGCGGAGCTGGCCGAGCGACAGACCCGAGATCTCGAGCCATGAGTTCTTGTACCGGCGCTGGATGGCGATCGCTTCGCGGTGCTGGAGCGAGCCGGCGTGGCCCAGGACGAACTCGGTCTCCGGGATGGCCCGGATCGGGCGCTCGTAGAACCGCATCTGTGCGAAGGATTGGTTGAACGCGGGCTCGATGCCGGCGGGCCCCGCATGCCAGAAGACGGGGATATTTTCGCGGCCACACACGCGATAGAGGTCCATCGCGTACGGCGCGTCGGGGCGGAAGTGCTGGTTCGGCGGGTGGAGCTTGAGCCCGCGCGCGCCCAGGTGGAGTTGCTCCTCGAGCATTGCCTTCGCACGCCGCGACCGAGGGTGGACGCTGCCGTAGCCGACGACTTCGCTCCGCGTTCGCGCGGTGCGGAGCGTGTCGCGCGGGTGGCTGTTGGGGATCGCGAGGTCGAGGGCGAGAACGACCGACTGCACGACGTTCATCTGCCGCATGTCGCGCGCGAGGTTTGGCGCCGTGTGGTCGCGGCGCTTGCCGCGGCCGGTGAGTCCGCCGAGCAGCAGCTCCCGCTTGAGCGCGGTGAGCTCGCGCGGCGAAAAGCACTGGTTCGCTCGGATGTCGAGGTGATGCGCGCAGCAGCGACCGAGCAAGAGATTGCTGTCCGACGTCTCGCGCTCCATGTCGATCGAGTGGATTGAGAGGGTCGGCAGCGCGTAGTGCGTGTGCGTGTCGATCACGGGCCCGACGCTCTTGTCGCCAAGGACGACCTCGCCGTGGTCTTCCTCGAACCAGGGGAGCTCGGCGAGCGCGACGCGCGTCGCGAAGCGGAGCTGGAATACCTGCTCGTCGGTCATCGGGTGCTCTTCTCGCGAGACGACCCGGGAGCGGGCGGCCGCGCGCCGACGATACAGCGGATCCCACGCGGGCGTCAGCGCGTCCTACCGCAGGAGAAGCCAGCCTGAGCTCACGAGCGCGCTCGCCCGAGCTCGGCGATCCGCGTAGCCGGGGCGAGCGGCCAGCGCCTCGAACCGAGATGCTCGAGCTTGCAAGGAGGCGCTCCGCTGCTCGCCGCCGGTGCTCCTCGACGACATCCCTGTAGACGACGGGCCTCACAAGTGACAGTTCGGGTGCTTTGTGGCCTCGATTGCACTCTCCTCGACGCCCCGAGCCACGAGGGGCCCCCTCCGGTCATCGCAGGCCGTGCCCGGGCCGTGCTCTACCTCGGGCTCGATGTCGCGCTGAACTTTTCAGAACGAGTTCGACGTCTCGGCCCCGCCTCACCGCGCGAGCTACGCGCAACGGAGGGGGAACGCTGACGGTGCGCGTCCTCGTCGACACCTTCGGCTAGGAATAGGCCATGGCACCCGCGAAAGGGCTCCCCGGCCCGATCAAGAAGCAGGTCGAGCGCCTCGGCTTCGCCAGCATCGAGGGAACCGAAGGCTGGCAAGCGCGCGCTGCGAGCAGCGGAGCAGCGTTTTGGTGCCGAGGCGATGACAAGCTGCGGGGCCTTCGATTCGTTGCGCCGCGGCCGCGCGCTTGCGCGATCGCAGGACGGCGCTGGACCGTGCTCGGGCAGACGCCGACCAGCTTGGCAATCCTCGAGGTAAGCCATGGCCCGAGCTTCAATGTGAGGTTCCTGGCTCGGCTCGAGTCGATTCTTGCGCCCGGCTCGCGGAGCCTGGAAAACCTGCTGAAGAACCTCTCGGAGGACGAAGAGATCTCGGCGGCGCCGACGTCAGGCGGGGTGACGCTCAGCCCGACGTTGGAGTCCGACGTGTTGTGGTCACTCGCCGACCAAGGCCGGTTGAACGCGGCGCCGCGCGGGATTGCCTCCGAATGGGTGGCCGAGCTGCGCCTGCTGCGGGTGCACGGCGCGGGTGTGCATACCGAGGGGATCGCGCCGTTCGAGCACCTCGCAGAGATCGACGAGCGGTTCGCCGCGCTCGAGGCGCTGATGTTCCACGGCGTAGGGCTGAACGATCTGACGCCGCTCCGGCGGCTGCCCCGCCTGCGGCGTCTGATGCTCAACACCTGCGAGATCGCTGCGCCTGAGCAGCTCGCCGAGCTGACGAGCCTGACGGATCTGCATCTGCCGGGCTGCCGCCTGCCAGAAGAGAAGCTCGGGTTCCTGCGCGAGATGCGGTCCCTCACCTCCTGCACGGTGGCGGGAAACCTCCTCACGAGCGCGAGCCGGCCCCTCGTCGCCGCGCTCCCGCCAGGGCTGGCCGATGTGGATTTCGACGTGACCGACCGGCTGCTGCAGGCTGGCATCGTCACCGGCGCGCTGGTCCCGCAAATCGTTCCCGCAAGCTCGGTGGCCTACTTCCCATTGGAGGGTGCGATCTGGAGCGCCATCAACATCCAGCGATCGGCCCCAATACCGGCCTTGGCCACGCTCCGAAACGGTGGCCGCCTGAGCTGCATGCCGCAGACGTTGCAAACCTGGCCCGAGTCGCGACCCTTCGATCCGCAGGCCGCGCTGCGACTCTCGGCAGGCACCAAGGGAATTCAGAAGGCTGCTCTGACGTCCCAGCAGGGGACGGTGTCGATCTTCGTGGATGTGGTGCTCGATCCCAAGGGGACCGCCGATGGCAAGGGCGGCCCAATCGGTTGGTTCGATCACGACTTCTGGGAATCGGTCGACGGTGCGATCGAGGCGCTCTCGAGAGTGTCCTACCACTCGAGCTTCGCTGCCGCCGCCTCAGCCAGCGCAAAGGCGCTCGGGATCGAAGGTGAGCACCGCTTCGACCTGCTCTTCGACCACCGCTATGGCGCCAAGCCGGGAAGGATGAAGACGGGGTGGTTCTTGGGCGCGTTTGCCTTCAGCCGAAAGGCGTAGACGCTCGACCTATCCACGGCGAGCGTTCCGCAAGAACGCACCCGCCACCGTAACCGGATGGTTCAACGCCATCGCAACCTTCCCTGCCACCGAAAGCGGATCACGCGCGACGCCGATCTGCCGGAGCGGCGTGAGGAGGTCGAAGTACATGCGCTCGCACACCAAACGATCTTCCTCGAAGAGGAAGACGTTGAGCATCGGATAGCGGATGTGCCGGTGGGTAGCGGGCAAGCCGCGCCAGGGTCCGGCGTGGGTGGCGACGAACGTCACCTCGACGAGGACGGCGTCCTCCGCGTGGCGCAGCGCAGTGGTCTCGAACGCGAGCTCGGCGAATGCGCGTCGTGTCTCCGCATACAATGCGCTGACCGCACTTCTGCCGTCGTGGACCTCGTGCGTCGCCATGATCTCGTAGCGAGGCCGAGCAAACGTGGCGAGCGCGCCCTCCCAGTCTCCCCGCTCTTCTGCGGCGACGTGCTCCTGCACGATCCGCTCCCGCGCTTGCTCGAGGCCATCTCGTCGTTCCGGCATGGCAGCATCGTGGGGCACATGGGCATGGCGATCGACTCGCTTCACGGCTTCGCCGAAAGAGCAGCGAACGCGCGGTTTCGAGACCGGGTCGTGGCGCGGCTCACATTCGGCTGTCGGCTCGTGAGCGACCTCGTCATCGCGAGCGCATCCGCGTCGGGGCGGTAACCCGTACTCGCCGCCGTCTTGCTCCCTTCCGCACGCCGTGCGACGCGGTCGGCATGGTGGCACGCAAGCGCGAGCTCAGACCGCGCAAGCAGCCCCGCCAAGCGCGCGCGGCGGCGACGGTGGCCGCCATTCTCCACGCAACGGCCGAGGCGATCGCGGAGCGAGGCTTCGAGCGCGCCAACGTGAACGAGATCGCGGAGCGCGCGGGCGTCAGCATCGGCTCGCTCTACCAGTACTTCCCGAACAAGGAAGCGCTGCTCGTTCAGCTCATCGAGCAGCACACCAAGGTCGCGATGGAAGCGCTCGATGAAGTGCTCGCACGCGTGGCCGATGACCCGCTCGACGTCGCGGTGCGCGAGGTCGTCTGCACGATGGTCGATGTGCATCGCGGACGGTTGAACCGCACGCTCGCGCTGGAGCTCGATGACATCGGCAGGCTCGAAGAGCTCGAGCGTGCCGTCGACGAACGTGCCGGAAGGTCGGTCGTCGGGTTCCTCTCGGCGCGGCCGTCCGAGATCCACGTGCGCGATCCCGAGCTGACTGCGTTCCTCCTGATTCGCTTGGTGGACGAGCTCACCCACGCTGCTTTGCGCGACCGACCGGAGACGGTCGAGAGCGGCGCCCTATCCGAGGAGCTGACGCACCTCACGCTCGGCTACCTCGGACGCGCCAGGGACCGGCGCTAGACACGCGATCGCCTCACTCGTCATTTCACTCTCCGTACAAGTCACATCGCGGCGACCAACCGTGCTCGCTCTCGACCTCGCAGAGGCAGCGGCCGCGCGCCCCGACGACAACGCTTGCCCGCGCCAAAGCCCATCGACGGACAGTGTTGCGCACGCACGCCCGGCGTTGCTAGCGTCTCGAGGGCAGGGCGGGTCAGCCAGGCTGCAGCGTCCGATGGATTTCGAAATGCACGTCAACCTGCGACTTCGCGGCGCCGACGCGGTAGAGACTGCGGACCATGGCCGGTAGCAGCCTCCTCGCGCTCCTCGATGACATCGCGACGATCCTCGACGACGTCGCGGTGTTGACCAAAGTGGCCGCCAAGAAGACCGCCGGCGTGCTCGGCGACGATCTGGCGCTCAACGCGAACCAAGTCACCGGCCTGGAGCCGAACCGCGAGCTGCCGGTGGTGTGGGCTGTGGCGAAGGGCTCGGCGGTCAACAAGGTCATCCTGGTTCCGGCGGCGCTCCTGATCAGCGCCTTCTTGCCGTGGCTCGTCACACCTCTGTTGATGTTGGGTGGAGCGTTCCTCTGCTTCGAAGGCGTAGAGAAGCTCGCGCACAAGTGGCTCCATTCCAAAGAGGAAGACGCCAAGAGCCACAAAGAGCTGGTCGAAGCGGTGGCCGACGAGAGCGTGGATCTGGTCGCGTTCGAGAAGGAAAAGATCAAGGGAGCGGTCCGGACGGACTTCATTCTCTCGGCAGAGATCGTCGTGATCACGTTGGGTACGGTCGTCGCATCGCCGATCGGGACCCGCATCCTCGTCCTCACCGGTATCTCGGCGCTGATGACCGTCGGCGTCTACGGGCTCGTCGCGGGGATCGTGAAGCTCGACGATCTGGGGAAGCACTTGGTCGAGCGCGGCTCGACGGCCTCGAAGAAGACCGGCGGAATGATCCTGCGTGCCGCCCCGTGGCTGATGAAGTTTCTCTCCGTGGCGGGGACGGCGGCGATGTTCCTCGTCGGCGGGGGCATCCTCACGCACGCGATCGGCCCGATCCACCACGCGATCGATGCGATGGGCCAGGCTGTCGGATCGGACGGGACCATGGGCGGAATCCTGCGAGCGCTGGTGACGATGCTGGCCGATGCGATCGTCGGCATCGCGGTCGGGATCGTGGCGCTCTTGCTGCTCAGCGGCGTCAAGCGCGTCCTACCGCAGAAGAAGCAAGCTTGAGCTGCCTTCTTCCGCCGGCGTGATCCGATCATTCGGAGCGCGTTCGCCGGAACTCGGCAGGTGACCTCCCCGTCCAGCGGCGAAACGCTCGCGCGAAGCACGGCCCATCCGCATAGCCGAGCCGGGCCGCAAGCGCCTCGACCGAGATGCTCGAGCTCGCGAGGAGGCGCTCCGCCGTTCGCCGCCTGTGCTCCTCCACGAGATCCCGGTAGACGACGCCATGCTCGCGGAGCCGTCGCTTGAACGTGCTCGCGCTGAGCGCGAGGCTCGAGGCCATCGCTTCGAGGGATGGGTAGTCGCGCTCGGAAGCGTCGAGGCGGACGCGGACGTCGAAGACGAGGCCGCCCGCGGGCTGCTTTTGCCGCTCGCGTTCGCATTGCTCGACTGCGAGCTGGTGCGATGCGGCGTCGGCCCCGACGAGCGGGAGATCGAGGAACGCACGATCGAAGAGCATCCGGTTCTCGCGCTGACCGAACCGGATTTCGCCCGGCAGCGGCGCAACGAAGGCATCCATGCCGGGGGGCGGTGGAAAGGTCACGTCGACGTTGCCGACCAGCGTCGTCCCGGTGATGTCGTTCGAGACGCGCCAGAAGCTCATGAGGAGGACCGTCACGACGGTGTGGCGGAACGGCCCGGGCGGCAGCCTATCGTGGAGCGCGATCACCGCAGAGCCGTCCTCCTCGTAGTGCTCGACCGAGAACGCGGCCGATCGCACGGGGACATAACGGACCGTGAGCGCGATCGCGTCGGCGAGCGTCGGTGCCGTCATGAGGGCGAAGCCGAGCGAGCCGTGCGCCGTCGGCCCCATGGTCATACCGGCCATGAGGGCAAGGCCAGGATGCATGCAACGCTCCTCGGCTCGGCGCACGAGCTCCGCGAATCGGTCGAGCGCCACCTGCGTTGCCGGGCGCTCGAGATCTCCGCGGCTGAGGCCCACGGATGCAAGGAGCGCGTCGGAGTCCACCCCGAGCGCCTCGGAGGCTCGCGCGAAGTGCAAGAGGTGCGCGCCCGGCACCGTCGTCGTGGCCATGTCGACATGGGCGGTCGCGTCGACGAGCGGGCGCTGCACGTTGATCCTCGGAGAGCCTCTTCGCGCTCAGCGTGGAAACGCCAAGCGACCGAACGATGCGCGAGTCTTCCAGTTCGCACCGAGAGGAGCAATCGGTGCGCGTGTTCGCGTCGTGCTCGTCATGATCGCCGACCGCCCGGCGTTCGCCGGCTCAGTCTTGGCAGATGCCAATCGGCTCGCCCAAGATCGCCAGGCCCAGGCCGAGGCTGCAGGTAGCTCCCGGTCCACAGTCGCTGTCGGCGCAGCAGTGGGCGGCGCATCGAGCCGAGCCCGGCTCGCTGGTGCCGACGCAGATCATGCCCGCGCCGCAGTCGCCGTCGCATGGCAGGCAGAGGTCCACGACGGCAGGGGCGAGCGGGAAACACGACGTCCCGCCGATGCCGGGGTCGATGCTGCAAGCCTCGCCGTCAGGGCAGCCTTCGTTCGTGAACAGATTGCACAGGAACGTCGAGTCCAACGGGGGCATGCAGACGCCGCCCGACGCGGAAGGAAGCGATGCCTCACAGTCGGCAGGGAACGCCGGCGATTCGCACGCGGCCTGGCACTCCGTCGCCACGCACTCGGCGAGGGAATTGGCGGCTTGGGTCGCGGCGGGCGTGCAGGCGCCGTCATCGCCGAGGTAGCAATCCACGCACGTCGTCTCTGCTCCGCACACCGCCACCTGATCGCAGCAGCTCTGCTTCATGCAGCTCAGGCAATCCACGCCCGGCTGGGGTCCGGAGAAGACGCCGGCGCAGGGCGATCCTTGCGGTGAAATCCCGACCGGGGCCGTCTCCACCGGGCAGGTGATTTGCGTGCAGAAGTCCGAGGTCTTCGCCGGCGCCTCGGTGTACGTGTACGTTGCCAGGATCGTGCAGTTGCCGAGGTTGATCGTGCCGCTGAGCGTCTCGTTGACGTTCCACGGGGAGCAGGCGTCGCCGCTGATCGACTCGTCATGCACGTAGGACGCAGAGAAGGTGCCGTCGTTCCCCACCGTGCCGGTGAACAGGTATGGCCCGTAGGTGAGCTCGATCGCGGGCGGCGCGTAATCGATGGATACCGGTCCTTCCATCCAATCCCACGACGAAAAGAGTTGGCCGCACGAAATCCCCGGGCCGATCTCGCTCACATAGGCTTCGCCGAAGCACGACATCCCGCCGCCGGTGCTGGCCGTCGTGGCGCTGCTCGTGGTGGCGGACGTGGTGCTCGTGTTGCCGGTCGTCGCGGGCCCGCCCGTGGTCGCAGAGCTCTGGCTCGGGCTCGGGCTGCCGCCTTGACCGCCGGTTCCGGTCGCGTCGTCACCGCAGCCGAACGCGAGGAAAGAGAGTGTGATGGGCCACGAATGACGAAGAAGCGATTGCATTCCAAGACTCCTTTGGCAGAGACGGTGAACGGGCGCCGCACCGCGGGCACACGAGCACCTTGCGGCTCGAGACGAGCCGGCGATGAATCAGGCAGCGAAGCGCGAGGCGAGCTCGTGCACCGCTGGGCACCTCATGGGAGAGATGTCTGCCGACGGCGCTCGCTGTCGGACATCAGCGCCCATCAGATAGATCGCGGATCACGGCCTCACAAGTGACAGTTCGGGTCCTTTGTGGCCTCGATTGCACGGTCTCACGACGCCGCCCGAGGATCCCGGTGGCCGCCAGCGAGCTGTCGCGCGCAGGCGTGCTTCGATCATGACAGAACCGTCCTTGCTCCGGAGCCGCGGGAATGCCCTGGGCGCGGCCCCCACGCTCTCCTCGCGGCGAGGGTCAGGCAGCTTCCGCTTTCTCATGAGGCCGCCCCAGATGTGGCCCACCTGCCTTCAGGCGTGATAGGGCTCGGCCACCGAGCTTACGAACCTCCTCGAGCACCACCAGCGTCGAGGCGAACGCGACCGCGAGACCCCATTCTGCGAGCGTGAGGGGTACCGTGTCGAAGAGGCTGCGAAGCGGCGGCCAGTTGACGACCGCGATCTGCAGCCCGGCGACCAGGGCCACCGCCAACCAGAGGCGGTAGTTTGTGAACATTTGTCGGTTGAAGGCGGAGCGCGCCTCGAACCGGACGTTGAGGAGATTGAAGAGCTGGAAGAGCACGAACGTGGTGAACGCCAGCGTCGCCGCGTGGTCGGCGTCGAGACCGCCGATGTGCAGCACGCCGAGGGTGCCCGCCGCCATGATCGCGCCATAGAAGACGAGCACGGCGAGCCGGCGCGCGGTGAGCATTCGCGCCCCCGGAGGCCTCGGTGATTCCTGCATGATGGTTCGGCGTGAGGGGTCGAGCCCGAGAGCGATGGCGGGGGGGCCATCTGCGAACATCGCGACGAACAGGATGTGGATCGGCTTCAGCGGTGTAGGCATCCCGAGGATGGGCGCGAAGAAGACGGTGAGGATCGCGCCCATGTTGGTGGAGAGCTGGAAGCGAACGAACTTGAGGATGTTCTCGTAGATTGTGCGGCCTTCTCGGACCGCGCCCACGATGGTGGCGAAGTTGTCGTCGGTGAGGACCATCGTCGCCGCTTCCTTGGCGACCTCGGTCCCGGACCCCATCGCAACGCCGATGTCGGCGCTCTTCAGGGCAGGGGCGTCGTTGACGCCATCGCCGGTCATCGCCACGACCTGTCCTCGCGCCTTCAGAGCGCGAACGATCCGCAGCTTGTGCTCGGGCGCGACGCGGGCGAAGACGGCGACGGTAGCGATCCGGGCGGCGAGGCGTTCGTCGTCCATTCGGTCCAGCTCCGCGCCATCCACGACGTCTCCCCGCAGCCCGAGCTCGGCGGCAATCGCCCCGGCGGTGGCGCGGTGATCGCCCGTGATCATCTTAACGCTGATGCCGGCTGCCTTGCATTGCTCGATCGCCCGCCTGGCCTCCGCCCGTGGTGGGTCCATGAGACCGACCAGACCGATCAGCGTGAGCCCTGACGTGTTGGAGAGCAGATCGCTCCCCGGGCTCAGGCTCGCGGCTGGGATCGAGCGCGAGGCGACCGCCAGGACACGGAGGCCCCGCGACGCCATCGCTTCGTTCTCTTGGAGCATGAGCCCGCGAAGCCTGTCGTCCATCGACTCCACGCCATTCGGTCCGAGCAGTGCATCACATCTGTCGAGCACGACGTCGGGAGCGCCCTTGACGAAGACGCGGACGGCTTCGTCTTCTCTATGAAAGGTCGCCATGAACTTCCGCTCGGATTCGAACGGCACCTCGGCGACCCGCGGGAACCGGGCGCGCGTCGATTCGAAGTCGAGCCCCGCCTTCTGAGAAAGGACGAGCAACGCTCCCTCGGTCGGATCGCCGACGAGCTTCCCCTCGTTCAGGCGGCTGTCGTTGCAGAGGGCCATCGCGACGGCGAGAGGCTCGAGATCGCGAGCGGCGGCGTCCGACGAGGGACCTTCGATCGACTCAATCTTCCCATCTGCGCGGTAGCCCTCGCCGGAGACCGAATACCTGGCCGCGCGGCAAAAGACGGCGCGGGCCGTCATCTGGTTCATCGTCAGCGTGCCGGTCTTGTCCGTGCAGATGACCGTCGTGCAGCCCAGGGTCTCCACGGCCGCGAGTCGCTTCACGATCGCGCGATTGCGCGCCATGCGGTGCAGTCCGAGCGCGAGCGTGACCGTAACCACCGCGGGGAGGCCCTCGGGGACCGCGGCGACGAAGAGGGCGATCGCTTCGAAGGCAATGTCGAAGAACGTATCCCCGCGCAGAACCTCGAACACCGAGATGACGGTGACGACGACGACGGCGATTGCCGCGAGACGCTTTCCGAGTTGATCCAGCTGCCGCTGCAGGGGCGTGGGTGGCTGGACGGTCTCTTCCAGCATGCCGGCCACATGCCCCATCTGCGTAGCCCTTCCGGTGGCCGTGACGAGCAAGACACCGCGGCCGCGTGTGACGACCGTGTTCATGAAGGCGCAGTTCGTGCGCTCCGCGATGGGCGCGTCCGCAGCGACGAGCGCTTCGGCATTTTTCGCTACGGGTACCGACTCCCCGGTGAGCGCCGACTCGTCCACCTCGAGGGTGTGCGCTTCGATCAGCCGCCCGTCGGCGGGAATTCGGTCGCCCCCCTCGAGGAGAGCGACGTCGCCAGGAACGAGCTCGTCGGCAGGCACCTCCTGAGCTCGCCCACCCCGGAGGACGCGTGCGCGCAGTGCGACCATCGCCTTCAGCGCGGCCAGCGTCCTCTCGGCCCGGTACTCCTGGAGAAAACCGAGAGCCGTGTTGAAGGTGATGACGGCTCCGATCAGCACCGCGTCCTTGACGTCGCCGATGGCGCCCGCGAGGACGGCCGCGCCGATCAGGACGAGGTTGAGAAAGCCCCGGAGCTGCGCGAACGCTACCGCCCAGGGGGAGCGCGGTGGCTTCTCCGGCAGCCGGTTCGGCCCGAGCTCGTTGCGACGCCGGCCGGCTTCCGCCTCGTCGAGCCCGGCTCGACCGCTTCCGTACAGCAGCGACGCTTCGCCGGCTTCGATGGTCCAAGGGGGCCCGTTCTGGATCGGTGAGCTCATGCCTCCTCCGGTGGTCGCGGCCGTCGGGGCGCGGGGCTGTGGGTCTGACGGATGAGGTAGTACGCGACGCCCAGGGCGATGGTGATCGCCGCGATGCCCACCAGCGACACGCCAGGCACGGCCTTCACGTCGAGGGTGACGATCTTTCGGGCGAGCGCGATGATGGCAACGAGGATGATGACCTCGGCACGGATCTCTCTTTCGCGCACGTAGGCCTTGATCGTTTCGAGCAGCTCGATGCCGATCAGCACGAGCAGGAACACGCCGAACACGTCCAAGAGCTCGTCCACGTCGAGCAGCACCCGAGGGGGCGAGAGGATGTCCTGGAGGAGCACCCACCCGAGGTCGGCGACCGCCAGCACCACGACGACCGCCATCATCGCGATGAGCAGGGTCGTGATCACCCGCTCGAACTTCTTCAGGTAGTCGGCCATCTCGCGCCTACCTCACGCTCGCGTTGCTGATCCCTCCCAGGCGGCCCGGCCTCCGCAGACACCCATGTAAAGGTGAGCAACCGCCATGCCAGCTACGCGGCCTCGGGTAACCAGGCTGACGACCGAAGCCGCGAGATGCTTGGCCGGGCCGCCCCCGCCCGTTAGCCTCGTGGTCAACATGGCTAAGACTCCGCTTTTTTCCGCACTTCGCAAGAGCCTCCAGCGCGCACTCGGGCAGACATCGATCGAGGTGCCGGACGCTGCGACCCTCGCGAAGCGGCGCGCGTTCCTCCAAGCGTCGCTCGGCGCGGCCGGGCTCGGCGCGATGCCGGCCCTCGCCGGCTGCGACGACGACGACGGCGCCGAGGAGATCGTCATCGTCGGCGGCGGCATGGCGGGCATTCACTGCGCCTACCAGCTCAAAGAGGCGGGGATCAGCTCGACCGTGTACGAGGCTTCCAAGCGCATCGGCGGCCGCATGTTCTCTTCGACCGGGAACTTCCCGCAGGCGCCGGGACAGCTCTGCGAGCTCGGCGGCGAGCTGATCGACACCGAGCACACGACGCTGCACGAGCTCGCCAAGCAGCTCGGCCTCGTGCTCGACGACCGCGCCGCCGAGCCGGCCGGTATCGAGACCGAGACGTATTGGCTGAACGGCGTGAAGATCGACAACGCCGTCATCCAGCAGCAGTTCAATGCCGTAGCGCCGGTCTTCCAAGCGGCGCTCGCGGCGGCCGACGACGAGAACGACTCGACGGCGTACGACACGCTCGATGCGACGACGCTCGACCAGTGGCTGAAGGACAACGTGCCGGTCGCCATGTATCCGGAGCTGCACGGCGTGCTCCAGGTCGCGTACCGCGGCGAGTATGGCCTCGAGAACACCGAGCAGTCGGCGCTCAACCTCATCTACTTGATCGGCGCCGACGAGCCCGATCCGTTCCGCATCTTCGGCAGCAGCGACGAGCGCTTCCACACGCACCTCGGCAACGAGTCGTTCCCGCGCATGCTCTCCGAGCAGCTGGACCCCGAGCAGATCCAGCTCGAGCACAGGCTCCTCGCCGTGCGCGACACCGAAGAGGGCTACGATCTCGACTTCGAGACGCCGAGCGGCAAGAAGACGGTCTCGGCGACGCGCATCGTGTTTGCGCTTCCGTTCACGATGCTGCGAGAGGTCGACCTGTCCGGCCTGACGCTCACGGACGACAAGCGCACGATGATCGCCGAGCTCGGGTACGGGACGAACGCCAAGGTCATGGCCGGCTTCACGACGCGGACCTGGCGCAACGCGACGAACAGCGCGAATGGAAGCCTGACGACGGACTTCAACGTCCAGCAGACCTGGGAGACGACGATCGGCCAGGACGGCGATCACGGCATCCTCACGAACTTCCTCGGCGGGCAGCAGGGGCTCGCGAGCGCGAACGGGACCGAGGCCGAGTGGATCCAAGGCATCTTGCCGGATCTCGAGACGGTGTGGCCGGGGACGCAGGCCGCGTTCACCGGGACCGCCGTCCGCATGCATTGGCCGACCGTGCCGACGATGAAGGGCAGCTACGCCTGCTACAAGCCGGGCCAATGGCAGTTCTTCGGGCTCGAAGGCGAGCGCGAGGGCAACCTGCATTTCTGCGGCGAGCACACGTCGCTCGATTTTCAGGGCTACATGGAGGGCGCGGCCGAGACAGGCGCGTTCGTCGCCGCCGAGATCATCGACGAGCAGGGCGGCACCAAGCCGCAATCGCTGGTCGACGCGGTCGGGGTCAAGCTCCTCTTCCCGCAACCGGGCTACCGCGCCGGGCGTTACGGACGGCTGTCGCCGTTCGCGCGACGGCGCATGAAGCGCGAGATCCTCCGCCGTCTCGCGGCCGAAGCCGACGCCGCCGAGTAGCGGCGGCGCGAGCCTGCATCGATGGCGTCACTGGCAGGTCGGTGACGCCACGACGATGTGCGGGCAATGCCCGGCCGGGTCCACCGCCGCAGCGGTGAGGTGGTACATGCGGCACGCGTAGCTGTTGCCCGACGTGGTCGCCGCCGAGTACTGCGGCGCCATATTGAAGGTCCCGCACGCGCTCATGCACGCGGCGAAGTCCACGAACTGCTGATTGGCCCCGGTGCACGCGCTCTGGGCGATCGTGCAGAAGCTCTCGCACGTTGCGCCGCAGACGCCGGCGCCTGTCGGTCCTGCGTGAGGGCAGTGCGTTGCCGCGCCCGCGCCCGCCGACGCGCCCGCGTGGTACGTCCGGCAGCCGACGGTGTTGCCGCCCGTATCGGCCGCGGTCCCGTCGGGCATGTGCGAGCAGGTCTCGAGGCACTGCGCCAGGCTGCCGTATTGATCGAGGCCGCCCGTGCAGTTCGCTTCGATGACGTTGCAGTAGTCGGTGCACGTCGGTCCCGAGGTGCACTCACCGAGGCCGACGTCGCAGACGAAGCCGCCCGCGCAGCCGGGATCGTTCGCGCAGCTCGTGTTGCACGCGCTGGGGCCGCAGACGTACGGCGTGCACGCCTGCGATCCGCCGTCGGCGCAGATGCCGGCCTGGCAGGTGTCGGGCGACTGCTGCACGCCGCCGCTGCAGGAGCCCGCGGCGCAGACGGTGCCGTTCGGCAGGTTCTGCGAGCCGCACATCCCACCGTTGCAGCTTGCGACGACGCAAGCGCCCGGAGGGTCGGTGCAGTTTGCCGGCGTGTTGCACTCGACGCAGTCACCCATGCCGTCGCAGACCGAGCCGCCCATCATGCACGCCGCACCCATCGGGGCGTTCGGATTCATGGGGCTCGCACCGACGCATTGGTCGAGGGTGCAGTCGTTGCCGTCGACCGGGAGGTCGCCAGGCGTCGTCTGCTGCTGGATGACGCCGACACCGTCGCAGACGGCGGTCACGCAGTTGCCCGCCGTCTGGTCGGCGGCCGGGAGCGGCGTGCCGGACGCCGTAAAGTCGAACCCGCAAACATTGTTGTTGCAGGTGCGTGTCTTGCAGAAGTCGTCGGTCCCGGGGCAGTCGGCGGGAGCCAGACACCCGACGCACTGGCCCTGATCGTCGCACGTCCCGTTGACGCCGCACGGCGTGCCGGGCTGCGGATCGTTCGTCGGCGTACCGGCGTTGCATCCGTCGAGCGTGCACGGGTTCGAGTCGTCGAAGACGTCGGTGTCGAGGTTCTCCTCCGTCGTCATGCCCGCGCCATCGCAGACGACTTGCTTGCAGTCGCCGGTCGTCTGCGCGGCGACCGCGGTGCCTGCGTCGACGAAATCGACGCCGCACATGCCGTCTTCGCAGACCGGCGTCGCGCATTCGCTCGGCATGCCGCAGTCGGTTGCGTTGAGGCACTCGACGCACTCCCCCGAGGAATCACACATGCCCGTCTCGTCGCACGGCGTGCCCACGGCGAGAGGGTCGTGAACCTTCTCTCCCATGCTGCACGAGTCGGTCGTGCACTCGTTGTTGTCGTTCTTGATGTCGTCGTCTTGCGGGACGGTCTGGCTCGACCCCGCCCCGTCGCACACGATGCGCTTGCAGTCCTCGAGCGCCTGCGTCTTCGCAGGGGTACCGGCCGCCGCGGGCGTCGTGCCGCAGAAGCCGCCCTCACACGTACGAAGCAAGCACTCCGACGACGTGGCCGGGCAGTCCTCGAGACCGTCACACGGGATCGGCCCCGCGCCCTCACCCCCCGTGTTGCCGGCGCCGGCGCCGCCACCGCCCGTGGGGTCGTCGTCGCCACAGGCCGCGAACCCCACCAAGAGTGAACCCAAGAGGAGGAAGGATGAAGCGCGCATACGCTTTCCGATCGCAGATCGCCGAGCGGTCGTCCAGCCTCGAAGGTCATGACGCGGTGTGCGTACTTTTCGCGTCCTGGGCTGGATAAGCCGATACCGTGTTCGGCATGGCTGCTCGACCGCCGGCTCCCCCTGAATTCGAGCCCTACATCCCGGCGACCTCGAAGCTCCGGGAGCTGACCCCGGTCCCCCTGATCGTCGGCACGCTGCTCGGCATGATCTTCGGGGCCTCTTCGCTCTACCTCGTGCTCAAGGTGGGGCTGACGGTCAGCGCCTCGATCCCGGTCGCGGTCATCTCGATCACGCTCTTCCGCGTCCTCTCCAAGCTCGGCCTCAAGAACGCGACGATCCTCGAGAACAACGTCGTGCAGACCGCCGGCTCCGCCGGCGAGAGCATCGCGTTCGGCGTCGGCGTGACGATGCCGGCGATCTTGATCCTGGGGTTCGATCTCGAGGTCGTCCGCGTGATGCTCGTCGCGATCCTGGGGAGCCTTCTCGGGATCCTGATGATGATCCCGCTCCGCCGCGCCCTCATCGTCGAGCAGCACGGCAAGCTGAAGTACCCCGAAGGCACGGCGTGCGCCGAAGTCCTGAAGGCGGGCGCGTCCGAGGAGTCGATCGCCGAAGCGTCGGCTTCGCACGCCGACAAGCAAGCCGGCGCCGAAGCGTCGCACAGCGGCAAGACGATCTTCTTCGGCTTCGGCGTGGGCCTTGTCTACAAAGCCGTCATGGTCGCGCTCCGCGGCTGGAAGGACGTTCCGGAGCGCGTCTTTTCGGGCGGCCTGAAGGCCGGCAGCGTCTCGGCGGAGATATCTCCCGAGCTGCTCGGTGTGGGCTACATCATCGGCCCCCGCATCGCCTCGACGATGTGCGCCGGCGGCGTGCTCGCCTATCTGGTCCTGATCCCGGCCATCAAGTTCTTCGGCGAGAACCTCGCCGGACCGCTCGCTCCAGGGACGATCCCGATCGCCGAGATGGGGCCGCACCAGATCCGCGGGGCCTACATCCTCTACATCGGTGCCGGCGCGGTCGCGGCCGGCGGCATCATCAGCCTTGCCCGATCGCTGCCGACGATCTGGTCGGGCATCCGCGCCGGGCTCAGGGACTTTCGCGGCGGCGGAACGGCTGCCGCCAACGTTCCGCGGACCGAGCGCGATCTGTCGATGAAGGTGGTCCTGATCGGCGTCCTCGGCCTCGTGATAGCGATCACGCTCGCCCCGCCGCTCCACATGAACGTGGGCGGCGCCGTGCTGATCATCGTCTTCGGCTTCTTGTTCGTCACGGTATCGTCGCGCCTGTGCGGCGAAATCGGCTCGTCGTCGAACCCCATCTCGGGGATGACCGTCGCGACGCTCCTCCTCACCTGCGGCATCTTCCTGCTGATCGGTTGGACGGCGCCGCCGTACTACGTCACCGCGCTCTCGGTCGGAGCCATCGTGTGCATCGCTGCCTCGAACGGCGGCGCGACGTCGCAGGACTTGAAGACGGGCTTTCTCGTCGGCGCCACGCCGCGAAACCAACAGATATCGATCCTCATCGGCGCGCTCGCGTCGGCGCTGATCCTCGGGCCCATCCTGCTCCGGCTCAACGACGCCTCGACGGTCTACGTGCCGATGACCGCCGAGCAAAAGATCTGCGCGCCCGCCGCCGAGGTAGGAGGCGAAGAGAAGCTGAGCGGCCCGCAAGCAAAGGACGACGACAAGAGCTATCGCACCTGGCACAAGCGCGACGCCACCGGAGGTGAGCCCGGCAAGTACCTCGTCGACGCATCGGGCTGCGCCGTCTACCTGGCCGATCCCGGGATCAACGGAACGCATACGACGCGACCCGACGGCTCGCGCGTGACGAAGTTCGACGCGCCGAAAGCGACCTTGATGTCGTACATCATCAAAGGGATCCTGAATCGCGAGCTGCCGTGGGGCCTCGTGCTGATCGGCGTGATGATCGCTGTGGTGCTCGAGATGAGCGGCATTCCATCCCTCGCGTTCGCCGTCGGGGTCTACCTGCCGCTGTCGTCGTCGACGCCGATCCTCGCCGGAGGTTTCCTGCGCTATCTCGCGGAGCGGAAGATCAAGGAGCGCTTCGAGGGGCGGCAGCTCACCGAAGAGGAGCTCGCTGCCGAGGGCGACAAGAGCCCGGGCGTGATGCTCGCCTCGGGGTACATCGCGGGCGGCGCCATCGCCGGCATCGTCATCGCCTTCGTCGCAGGCATCTTCGGTGACGTGCAGACGCGGATCGAAGAGTGGGCCAAGGCGAACAACCCGCTCTTCGAAGGTCCCCACGCCGACGCGCTCAGCTTGATCCCGTTCGCGCTGATTTGTGGGCTGCTCTACGGAATCGCTGCGCGCTTGCCGCGAGCGGCCGCCAAGTGATCACCGGCGCCGCGGTCCTCGCGATCGCGGCGTCACGCGTCGAACCGCCTGGCTATCCGCCCTGCTCCGCCCCGGAGCGGCAGAACCGCGCGGCGACCTCGAGCAGCGTCTTGAGCTCCACCGGCTTCTCGAGCGCACCGGCGACCTCTAGATCAGCGGCGGTCTTTGCGGCCCCGCCGGCCCCTGTCAGCAGCATCACCGGGATGGGCTGCAGCGCTGGGTCATCGACTTGTTCTTTGCGGAACTCCCAGCCGTTCATGCGGGGCATCATCAAGTCCAAGAGGATGAGGCAACAACAGCCGCCCCGTTGGTGCAGGCGCTGCAGCGCCTCCGCGCCGTCGGAAGCGGCGACGACCGCATAGCCCTCGAACGTGAGGACCTCCTCCAGAACCTCACGAATGTCGTCGTCGTCGTCGATCACACAGATGAAGCGGTCCATATCGCCCGACGCCTCCATCACGCTCTACACCTCGGCCCCGAGGGAGGTTCGTCATCGCCTCCCGGCGGGGCCAGCGGCAGCTCGACGGTAAAGCACGCGCCTTGACCGCTTTCGCTCTCCACGTAGACGCGACCGCCATGAGCCCACACGATGGTTCGCACGATGTAGAGGCCCAGGCCGAGCCCGCCATAGTGGCGAGCCGAAACTCCGCGGCCGAAGCGCTCGAACACTCGCGGCTGCACCTCGATGGGTATGCCGATTCCCTTATCGCTCACGGTGAGACGGGCGTACTCGCCGATCGCTTCTACGGTCACCTTGATGGGCCGTCCCTCACCGAACTTGATCGCATTGCCGAGCAGATTGATGACCACTTGCTCGATCCGCGCCCCATCCCAATGGCCGACGATCGGTCGTGGCGCGACAATGCCTAGCTCGCTACCCGAGCGGCGTAGATCCTCGGCAAGCTCGACCGCGGTGTCCCGAACCAACTGGCTGAGGTCCACGTCCTTCTGCTCGAGCTCCAGACGACCGGCCTGAATCCGAGAGACGTCGAGGAGCAGCCCTACGAGGCGGCCCAGGCGCCGGAGCTGGCGCGTCTCGAGGTCGATGCTCCGGCGGACCTGCGGTGAAGCATCTCCACCCAGGCGACGCGCCAGCCCGTCCACGGCGAGCTGGAGGCTGGTGAGCGGCGTGCGGAGCTCGTGCGAGGCGACGGACAAGAACTCGTCGCGCAGCCGCACGGCTTCCTCGGCCGCTGCTCGAGCCTGGCGCTCGCACACGAGCAGATCGTCCCGCTCTCGCTCCGCACGCGTCCGCATCGTGACGTCACGGAAGCTGAAGACCTTGCCGACGACGCGCTCGTCCATCAGCTGCGGTTGCGCGTAGCACTCGAAGATCCGCCCGTCATCGAGCTCGGTGGTACAGAAGTCGCCCTCGCCGACGGCGCACAGCTCGCTGACGTCGAACGGACAGCCTTCGTCATTGCGCAGGGCGACACCGACCGCCGGCTCCCGTCCCCATATCTCGACGAATCGACGGTTGTATTGGACGACGCGGCCCTCGGTGTCGACGACCAGAATCGCGTCACCCGTCGACTCGAGCGTGGCCTGGAGCAGCGAGACACTGCTGCGCAGCTGGTCCTCGAAGCGCTTGCGCGCAGTGATGTCGGTTGCGATGCCGCCGACCGCATAGGGTCGACCCTCGGCGTCGCGCAGGGGGAATTTGATGGCGAGATAGGTCCGCACGCCGTCGGGCAGCGCGACGTGCTCTTCGAACTCGACCGAGCGGTTCGCTTCGAGCGCGACGAGATCGTTGGCACGGAACGCGTCCGCCGTCTCCGGCTCGGCAAGATCGCGGTCGGTCTTCCCCATGATGTCCTCACCAGCCAGGTGGAAGACCTCGTCGAGGGCTCGATTCGCCAGGAGGAAGCGGCCCGCAAGGTCCTTCACGAAGATGACCGCCGCCGTGTTGTCGATGATCTGCTGGAGCAGCTCGCGGCTCTCCTTCAAGAAGACCTCGGCGCGCCGACGCTCGGCGTTCTCCTCCTCGAGCTTCTCGAAGAGCTCCGCGTTGGAGAGCGCGATCGCCGCCTGCGCCGCGATCAGCTCGAGCGCCTTCGCCCGATCGTGGGTGAACGCACCCCAGGCAAGCTCGTTCTCGAGATAGAGCACCGCGGTGACCTTCGCCTGCCGCAGGATCGGCAGGCACAGGAGCGAGAGCGGGCGCTTGTTCCTGATGTACGGGTCACTCGAGTACCAGCCTTCGGTTGCGGGGTCGTCGACGATCACCGGTGTGCCGCTGCGCACGACGAAGTGAACGATCGACTGCGGCACGATCGGCAGCGACTCGACGTCCACCAAGTCCACGCGCCGCGTGACGATGCCGCTCGATTCGGCGCGCGCATGCGCAGCGACCAGCAGGGCGCCGTTGCGCTTGAACAGGAGGCAGCCGTAGTTGGCTCCGCTCTGCTCGAGCGCCACTTCGAGAAGGCGCTCGGTCAGCCGATCCCAGCCGAGCTCGCTCGAAATGGCCTGCGATGCCTTGACCACCGCAATCATGTCGAGCGCCTCGTGCGACCCGACGAACGTCCTCGGGGGGAGCCCGTGGCGACTCGCGGCGCTCGGGAACAGGTGTTCGAGCTGGCGCACTTTGCCCTCCGCACCCCAGCTCCGGTACGCGCGGCAGGCCTCGTTCAAGTACACCTCGGCGGCGATATCGAGGCCTCGCGCACGCGCGGCGTGCGACGCGAGCTCATAGGCCAGCGCCTGCTCGTGCAGAAAGCCATTCGTGCGCGCTTCCTCGACGGCCGCGTCGTAAAGGTGCAAGGCTTGGAGCGTGTCGCCTTCGAGCGCTGCGAGCTCGGCCCTGAGCAGCTTGTCGCGATGGCCGTGATTGGCCGGACAGTGCTCGGCCAGCTTCGAAATGAAAGACACGTCCTCGGAGAGCATCTCCAGGTGGCGTACGCGCTCGGCACCGGACGTCACCGCCGCCCGGCGCAAGAGCGCCAGCGCGCGATAGAACCGGTGCCACACGTTGTAGAAGATCCCCGGCAATGGCTCGAAGGCCTCGGCTGCGGCCAGGGCCCCCTCGAAGTCGCCGCCCATGTAGCGCAGCATCACCTTGGTCGGACCGTAGAGCCCTCGCACCGGCAGCAGCGCCGTTGCCTCGAACTCCGCCTCGCTGAAGCCCGGGCCGTCGAAGCGCTCGAGGCTGTCGGTCTCGCCGGCGAACGCCAGCGTGACCCGCTTGATGACGGTGAGGAACCCGCCGTTGATGACGTCGTCGGCGCGCCGGATGATCTGCTGGGTTTCGTCCAGATCGCCGGCGATCGCGGTGAGCGCCTCGCCGGCGTAGAGGCGATAGGCCGCCGCGAAGCCGCGACAGTAGTTGGCGTGCACCTGATCGCCCTGCTCGAGGCTCAAGTAGAGCGCGATCCTCAGGTGCTCGAGGCTGACCGAAATGTGCCTCTTCAAATGGGAGACGAAGACGCCGTAGACGAAATGCGTCGCCCCGGCGCTGGCGAAGTCCGAAGGCCGATCCGCGAGTCGAACCGCGAGCTCTCCGAAGCGGAACGCGGTGTCGTGGTCCTTCGTGATCAGCGAATGAACGATCGCGTATTGGGCGTAGAGAAAGGCCGGCGCCGTGCGGTCGGGGACCGCCAGAAGGACGGCCTTCAGCACCATGAGCTGCATCAAAGCGGGATTCCACTGAAAGGCGGAAGGAATCGCCCTTGCCACCGTGTCGAGCAACGCGAGCTCCCTAGCGCCGTCGAGTCGCGGTAGGTCGGCGAGCGACTCGACGGTCCGGTCCGAGAGGGCCACTTGGTATGCGGCGAACGCCTCGCCGACCGCGCGCCGGAGCGCCTCCTTGTCGTGTGGCGAAGGCAACCCCATGCCGAGCAATCGAGCCGTCTCCACGATGTATTCGCTGCCTTCGATCAGCTTGCCCTGATTCGTCAGAAACCACGTGCGGAGGTTGCGGCCCGTGGCCCGATCCAACACGTCCCGGGCGTGCCCTTCGACGGCATCGAGCGACAGGAAGGCCTCGTCGATGTTGCCCACCAAGAACTCGCACTCCGCGCGGAGGAGGTACGCGGGGCAGGCGACGTCGTAGGCGGAGCGCCATCCCTCTTCACCCAAGAGATCGATGGTCGCGCGCAGGTGCCGCGCCGCTGCAGCGGGCGCGGCGGCATTTCGAGCCTTGCGACCGGCTCTGAGGTTGAGCCGCGCGACGGCGTGGCGCTCTTCGGGATCGGTGATGAGGGCGGCCCCCCGGTTGAGGTGATTGAGGATCTCGAAGAGACGATCGTCGAGCGCTTCGTCCGGCGTGGCGTCGAGCAGCGCTCGACCGATAGAGAGATGGATCGCGGGTCGCTGCGCCTTCGGCGTCAGCGAGTAGGCAGCCGATAGGACCCGGTCGTGCGCGAAGCGGTAGGTCTTTTGGCCGAGGACGAGCAGCCCTTGCTCGACCGCCGGCAGGAGTCGCTGCTCGATCGCCGGCTCGTCGACGAACGAAACGGTCGAGAGCACCTTGGGGTCGATCGTACTGCCGACACAGGCAGCGAGCTCCACGAGCTCGCGAGTCTCCGCGGGGAGCCGCGCCAGGCGCGTGACCATGAGCTCGGCGACGTTGTCGGTGTAGCCGCGCTGGTCGATGCGCTCCAAGTCCCAAACCCAACGCCACTCGCCCGTATCGAAGGAAAGCAGGCCGTCGCGCAGGAGCTCGTTGAAGAACTGGATGACAAAAAAAGGATTGCCCCCAGTCTTTTCGTAGACGAGGCGCGCGAGCGGGCGCACCTCGAGCGCCGGCCGCCGCACCGAGTCGGCCGTGAGCGCAATGGTGTGATCGGGCCCCAATGGACGGAGTGCCATCTCCTCCATTCGGACGCCGTCTCGTCGCATCTTCTCGATGGCCTTGGCGAGCGGGTGCTTCGCGTCGACTTCGTTGTCGCGAAAGGCGCCCAGGATCACGATGTGGTGCGTGTAGGGGTCGGTCATGAGGTGCTCGATGAGCTTCAGGCTGGCGGGGTCGGCCCATTGCAGGTCGTCCAGGAACAAGACGAGAGGGCTCTCGGCTCTGCCGAACGCAGCAATGAAGCTCTGCAGCACCAAACGAAAACGGACTTCCGCCTCGACCGGGGGCAGCGGAGCCACCGGCGGTTGTGGTCCCAGGATCAGCTCCGTCTCCGGAATCAGATCTGCAATCAGCCCTCCGTTCGGGCCCACGAGCTCCGCCAGGCGCGTGCGCCACTCGTCGAGGCGGCCTTCACTGCCGCCCAAGAGATCGCGCAGCGCACGGCGAAATGCCTGCGAGATGGTCGAGTACGGGATGTTTCGCTGATTGATGTCGAACTTACCCGCCAGGAAGGTGCCGCGAGCGCGCTCGATCGAGCGCAGGAGCTCGTGGACGAGCGACGACTTGCCGATGCCGGAGTACCCGGCGACCAGGGCGAGCGCCGGCTTGCCCGTTTCCGTCGTCTCGATCAGAACCCGCCGCAGCCGCTCGAGCTCCGCTTCACGTCCGTAGAGATGCTGGGGAATCTGGAGTCGCTCGGAGACGTCCACCTCTCCGAGCGGAAACGGCGAAAGCCGCCCCTTGTCGAGGGCGGCTTTCACTCGTTCCAGATCGTGGCGCACCCCTCGTGCGCTCTGGTACCGAGCCTCCGGCAGCTTGGCCATGAGCCTCACCACGATCGCCGATAAGAGAGGCGGGACTCGCGGCTCGACGTCGTGCGGAGGCGGTGGCGGGCGCGCTACATGGGCGTGAATCCAGCCCAGTGGATCGTCGGCAGAGAACGGGAGCTTGCCGGTGAGCATCTGGAAGAACACCACGCCGAGCGAATAGAGATCGCTCCGGCCGTCCACCGTCCGGTTGCTGCGCCCCGTCTGCTCGGGAGACATGTACGGGAGCGAGCCCTCGATGAGCTCGGGGGCCTGGGCGATCGTTGGCTGGCGCGGGATCCGCGCGGCGAGCCCGAACTCGCTGAGCCGGATCTCCCCGGTCTGGGGTTCTACGAAGATGCTCCGCGGAGTCAGCTCTTTGTGCACGAGGCCGGCGCGGTGAACGCACTCGAGCGCAGACGTGATGCCGATCGCGAGCGCCAAGAAGCGCTCGGTGTCGAGCGGGCGCTCGATGAGTCGCTCCAGCGGAACCCCGGGGAAGTCCTCGCGGACGAGAGCCGGCATGCCTTCGAACGCGTCGAGCGATAGCGGCCGGAGCACCTTCGATCGATCGAGCGCTCCGGCGACGGACAGCTCGTTGCGCAGCCGCTCCACCTCGCGAGGTTCTTGAACGCGTGATTCAAGCGCCTTGAGCACGACCCGACCGCCATCCGAACGGCGCACAGCCCGGTACACGGTCGTTTGTGCGTCCGCGGCCACGATCTCCTGGATCACGTAGGCCGGCTCACCCACCACTGTGGGACGTGCAAGCCGTACGCCAAGGATTCGGATCAGACCGCGCCGCGTCCCGCGTCGCTCATGAGAGCTCCGGTCAGGGCGCCATGGAGAGAAGCTCGCGATTCGGCACGACGGCCTCGCGGTAGGCGGCGCTGTCGACGACGTCGAGACGCGCCACGGTCGAACGAACGCGCTCCTGCGCGATCACGAGGGCCGCGAGAGCCTCCTCGTTTCGCCCGAGCCCGCGCAGGGAACGGACACGGACCAGATCGTTCCACGAGCGCTCGAGGGGGTACGTCTGCCCTACCAGCGAAAGCGCGTCGAACGCGGCGACGTGCTCGAGCGCCTCGGCGAAAAGGCCGGCTTGGACGTCTGCCCGAGCGGCGATCGATCTCGCGAAGCCGTCGAAGAGCGGGAACTGGCCGGCGATGTAGGGCTGCGCGATCCGGCGCGCCTCCTCGATGTCGCCTGTCGCCGCGACGTACGTCGCGCGCTGCGTCGCGTACCAACCTTCGTGGTAGGGCGTCGGTGCGGTGGCTTCGACGTCGAGGGCGGCGCGGTAGCCCTCGCCGCCGGCGGCGGCGAGCGCGCGGAGCTCCACCGAGAGACCGAAGTGGC
>JBGTSH010000078.1:0-34121 GCA_041940405.1 Polyangiaceae bacterium | reverse complement strand
GGCCTTCCGGCCGAGCAGTACGCCATTCAAACGGGCACGCACCCCGCGAAGACCACCGACGAGAACATCGCGACCTTTCGCCGCCAGCTGAAGTCGTTGGGCTTCAGCTACGACTGGTCGCGCGAGCTCTCCACGACCGACGACGCGTACGTCCGGTGGACGCAGTGGATCTTCCTCCTGCTCTTCGAGCGAAAGCTCGCCTACCAGGACGAGATCCCGGTCAACTGGTGTCCGGCGCTCGGCACCGTCCTCGCGAACGAAGAGGTGATCGACGGCAAGAGCGAGCGCGGCAACCACCCGGTCGTCCGCACGCCGCTCCGCCAATGGATGCTGCGCATCACGGCGTACGCCGATCGCCTGCTCGAGGACCTGTCCGAGGTCGACTGGCCCGAGGGCACGCTGACGATGCAGCGCGAGTGGATCGGGCGCTCCGATGGCGCCGAGATCGACTTCGGCCTCGAAGGCTCCGACGAGAAGATCTCGGTCTTCACCACGCGCCCGGACACGCTCTTCGGCGTGACCTTCATGGTCCTCGCACCCGAGCACCCGCTCGTCGCGAAGCTCACGACGGCGGACCGCCGCGCCGAGGTCGAAGCCTACGTGAAGGCCGCAGCGTCGAAGAGCGACCGCGATCGGCTGACGCACGCAAAGACCAAGACCGGCGTTCCGATCGGAGGTCACTGCATTCATCCGCTGACCGGCGCGAAGATCCCAGTCTGGGTCGGTGACTACGTCATCGGCTCCTACGGCACCGGCGCCGTCATGGGCGTTCCCGGTCACGACGAGCGCGACTTCGAGTTCGCGAAGCAATACAAGGTGCCGATCGTCGAGGTCGTCAGCCCGACGAAGAGCCCGGTGGGCGATCTCCCCGCGGCGTTCGTGGATGACGGCTTCTCGGTGAACAGCGGCGAGTTTTCTGGGCTGTCGACGGCCGACTGCAAGAAGGCCATCGTGCAGAAGCTGGAGAGCGCAGGTCGCGGAACGAAGCGCACCAGCTACAAGCTCCGCGACTGGGTCTTCTCGCGCCAGCGCTACTGGGGCGAGCCGATTCCGATCTATTTCCCCGTCGAGCTGCCCGAAGGTGGCGATCCCCACAAGGGCGCCAAGACGGTCATCCGCTTCGACCAGCCGATCGCCGTCGACGCGAGCGAGCTGCCGATTCGTCTGCCGAACCTCGCCGACTACACGCCGGGCGACGATCCGGCCGGCCCGCTCGCGCGCGCCCTCGAGTGGCGCTTCTTCCAGAAGGACGGAAAGTGGTTCGCGCGAGAGACCAACACGATGCCGCAATGGGCCGGGTCGTGCTGGTATTACCTGCGCTTCCTCGATCCGAAGAACGAGAAAGAGGCCTGGTCAAAAGAGGCGTACGACGCCTGGATGCCCGTCGATCTCTACGTCGGCGGCGCCGAGCACGCGGTCTTGCACCTTCTCTACGCGCGCTTCTGGCACAAGGTGCTGTTCGACCGCGGCTTCGTGAAGGACAAGGAGCCGTTCAAGAAGCTCGTCCACCAAGGCATCATCCTCGGTGAGGACGGCGAGAAGATGTCGAAGGCCCGCGGCAACGTGGTCAACCCTGACGACATCGTCAGGGAACACGGCGCCGACGCGCTGCGCCTGTACGAGATGTTCATGGGCCCGCTCGAGGCGGTGAAGCCGTGGCAGTCGTCGCAGATTCAAGGCGTCGTTCGCTTCCGCGACCGCGTCTGGGCGACCTGCACGCGCCCGCTGATCGATTCGCTCGACGCCGAGACCGCACGCCTGCTCCACAAGACGGTGCAAAAGGTCGAAAAGGCATACGAGACGCTGAGCTTCAACACGGCGATCAGTACGCTGATGATCTTCACCAACCACCTTGCCGGCCTGAAAGAGGTCCCGCGAGAGGCGGCCGAGAAGCTGGTGCTGATGGTCTCGCCGCTCGCTCCGCACCTGGGCGAAGAGCTCTGGTCGAGGCTGGGGCACGAGCAATCGCTCGCCTACGAGCCCTGGCCGAAGTTCGACCCGGCGCTCACCATCGACGACGTCATCGAGATGCCGGTCCAGGTAAACGGCAAGGTGCGCGGTCACGTGACCTTGTCGCGCACCGCTACGCAGGACGACGCGGTGAAGGCGGCGCTGGCGGTCGAGTCGGTGAAGCCTTTCACCGAAGGCAAGGCGATCAAGAAGGTGGTCTTCGTCGCGGGCCGAATCCTCAACCTGGTCGTCGGCTGAAGAGCTCGATCGGTGGAATCATGGCGATGAGCGCGCGCTTCGTCTCGACGCTCATCGCCGCGGCGCTCGCTGCCGGTTGCTCGGTGACGCCGTCTCGATCGACGACCGCCACGCCCACCGCGTTGGCGGAGGGCAAAGCCGTCGTCGAGGAGCTCGGCTACGAATGGGAGATCGTCGGGTCCGCAGGTCACGCCGGTGTCATCGAGGCGAAGACCGGCGACAGCGTCTGGCGCGTCCGGTTCGGCGGGCTCGAGCTCTGCCGTGATCAGCCGCGATCGTGCAAGTCCGTGGCGACCGACGGCGTCCCGCCCGACACGCTGTTGGTTCCGCAGATCGAGCCTGGTCGTCGCTCGGCGTCACCGCCGAACGCCGTGTGGATTCGGGGCCTGCCGGCGGCCGCGATCCGCGGCGGCAAGGGTGCGCTCGCCTATTGCTCCGCCGAGGGCGGCGAGCCGCGGTGCGCGGCAGCGAAGTTCTCGGTGAAGCGCGACGTCGTGCGATGGGTCCTCGCGACGAGCCGCATTCGTCTGCCCGAGCCCAAAGACACCGTTTGGCTCGCGCTCAGCAAGCGCGTCGCGCGATGTGTGGCCACCCCACGCGCGCTGGACCCGCAGTGCGAGGTGGTCGACGTTCCCGAGGTGATCGAATGAAGAGCTTCTGGCTCATCGCAACCATCGTCGTCCTAGCAGGCTGCGAGAAGGGGCCGTACGCCCTCTCCTCGCACACCGTCCAGGTCGGCCCGAACGAAGAGACGGACGTCGTTTGGATTCAGCTTCGCGGTCAGGTGTATCGCTGCACGGGCCGAGGCGAAAAGCCGGTCTGCGTCCCTGCCGCCGGCGAATGACGAGGCCCTTTACGTCGGGGCATTCTGCTTCGTAGCCTGGCGCGATCGTGGCTCTCCTTCCTCGCAAGTGGCCCCTCCTCTTCAAGTTCGGCGCTGCGGACATGTCGCTCTTCGACACCGCGCAGCACGTCATCGATGCGCGCGGCCACATCCCGGCGCCGATCGAAGAGGTGGCGCGGATCATGTGGTTCGAGGTGACGCCCGAGTGGCTCTTTCAGTTCGTCGGGCTCGACTGGATCACCGAGCACAACGTGCCCAAGGACGCCGTCGTCGACATGACGTTTTCGTTCATGACCATGCGCGGCAAGGTGGTCCACCTCGACTGGCCGCGGCGCTGGGCGGCGCACATCACCGCGTCGAACCTCCCGCTCGCGCGCTCCATGATCGAAGGTGTCGAGCTCGAGGAGAGGAACGGCGGAACCGACGTGCGCTGGCGGATCGCCTATGACGTACCCGCCGTGGTCGCGCCGGCGAACCTGATGGTCAAGCCGTTCTTCCAGTGGATGTTCACGCGCTCGCTGGAGAACCTCGCGCGTTACGTGCGCCGCTGACGCTTCGGCTTCGGGGCGCGCACGGGCGCCTTCTTGGTCGCCTTCTTCTTCTTCACGGCCTTGGCCGGCGGGGCAGCGGATGGAGTCGCCGCCGCTCCGACGAATCGCCGAGCGGGAAAGTCGACGCAGTCCTTCTGGCCCTTCGGACACCGGATGCGCACGTGGAAGTGATCGTCGTGACGCTGGCCGGTCCGCGGCGCCACGAGGACCGCACGCGCCCGCTCGAGCGCCTCTGCGGAGGCGTTTGCGCGTCTCGCCTCGCGCATGAGCCGCGTGCGCAGGTGATACGAGACGAAGATCTGCATGACGCGCGCGTCACGATCCAAGAGGAGCGACTCGACCAGCGTCCAGTTGCGGGCGTCGTCGAAGCGAACGCCGCTCTTGCTCCGCGCCGATCCCTCACGATCGATGACCAAGTGCTCTTCGGTGATGAAGGGCTCGCCGTCCTTCGAGAGATAGAAGCCGAGGTCGACGTCGCGACCGCTCTCGTGCGAATCGTGGCCTTTGATTTCTCCGCCCGACTCTCGCGACAGATCGCCCACGACGAGGATTGCGCCGGGGTGCTTGTCGGCGACGCGTGCGGCCGCGCGCTCGATGAGGCCCACCAGAATCGGTAGGCCCCAGCGATGCTCTCGGCTCGCGTGCAGCGTCTCCGAGGTCTCGAGACGCTTGCCGCCCACGAGCGAGCCCTTGTTGGGGAACCCGATGCTGCGCGGCGCGCTCGTCTCGGTCTTCGGCTCGGTCGTCGCCTTCTGGTCCGCAGAGGCGATGCTCGTCCATGCACTCCCTACGAGCACCCCGAGGACCAACTGCTTCCACGTCGAAGGGAGCCGCATAGCCGCCTACGTCTCGGCGATCCGTCGAGGAAGTCTTGCATTCTTTCGAGCGCCCGCAACTCGTCGTTCCCGTGGCCTCGCCAGCCGCCCCGGAGCGACGCCTCCGTCAGCGAAGAACGGTGAGGTTCACGAAGGCCCAGCCGCCGGGCGTCGCTTCGATGACGACGTCTTTCGCCACACCGCGCGCCTGCACCCGCAGCACGTGGCGTCCCGGCGGGATGCGCACCCGAGCGATCTCCATACGCGCCGGGAGCGTCGACCACGATCGCGTGTCCGGTGTGTCGGCGGCGGTCAGCGCAGCAGACGCCGCGAGGCCGGCCAAGAGCCCGATCGTGCCGCCGCCGTTGCGGCCGTTGTCTCCCGCCCGTCCCGCGGCATGCGCCGCCTCGCTCACGGCAACGCGCGTGATCATGCGCGTGATCGCCGACATGACGATCGTCGGCTCGGCCTCCTCGTAAGCCTTTCGGACCTCGGCCTCGACGTCGAGCGCCTCTTCGAGGCCCACGGGCCGACCGTCGATGCTGAGGACGGCGGTGCCGTGCGCTCCCCGGGTTCGGCCGAGCGCGGGGTAGTTCACCCAGGTGACGAGACCCTTGGCTGCGAGCTCGTTCGCTCGCGCATGATCGTTGGGGCTCAGGGCGCTCGACGCGAGCGTGAGCGCCAGCCCGATGGGGATGCGCCGCGGCTCTTTGGGCGGCACGCGTCCGAAGCTGACGAGGATGAGGACGTCGCACTCTTTGGTCTCGGCCACCGACGGCAGCGGGCCGGAATCGCCGACGAGCTCCTTGATGTTGGGCGTCTTCGGCTCACCGCGCGTGAGGACGCGGAGCGGATCCTTGAGCGACGCGAAGTCGTCGTGCGTGAGCGCTTCTTCGTAGAACAGGAGCGCCTCTTCCGGGCTGCCCGATTTCTCGAACGCGAAGCCGGCGAGGTAGCTGCCGATGCCGAGCATCGTCAGGTCCTCTTCGTTGTCTTTCAGGAACTTCTGCACGATCGCAAGGCGGCGACCCTCGACCTTCGCGTCCTGAAGCTTCTGCTGGGCGAGGTAGCCGACGATCCCGAAGGTGTTGATCATCAGCTTCTCGTATGCGGGCGCCTTGTACGCGCCGACGTCGTCCGAGAAGAGGTACTTCCCGAGATCGTCGGCGGCATCGCGGCTCATGTCGAGGAGCTCGATGCCCTTGTCGGCTGCGTTGATGTCGCGCACGGCGCGAGCCCAGTCGCCGCGCTGCATCTGGATGGTGCCGCGATCGAGGACGAGGAGCGCGTCGTCGGTCCGCATGTCCGCCGGGAGCTGGTCGCTCGTCTCGAGGTCCATCTCCTCGTTGAGCGAAGCGACCGCGACGTCAGGCTGCCCGCGGTCGAGCGCGTCGAGCGCATCCTTGACGCGGCTCTCGTGCCCCGAGCACCCGATCAGCGCCAGCGCACCGACGAGCAACAGTCCCCATCCGCGACGCGCAGCTCCCCCCTCACGAAGTGAGGGGGGTCGGGGGGGTGAACTAGCAGCCATGATCGCTTCGAGCAGCGGAGCGTCTCAGATCTTCGCGATACCCTTCGTGACCTGGGCCTTGTTCTGGAAGACGACCTCGCTCGTGGCGACGTCGATCACCTGCATGAACATGAAGTACTGCACGCGACGCTCGCCGCCCGCTGCCTGGTCCGAGGAGAACACCTTGCCGGTGATGTAGTACTGCGCGCCGAGCTGCTTGTTGTACTCGGCCACGTGGTTCGGATCGAAGGCGCCGCCCTGCTGCTTTTCGACCTCGCGGATCATCTGCTTCTGCCGCTCGACCGAGACCACCCGAACGAGCTGCGTGTTCACCATGTAGGTCTCGATGTCGCTCATCAGGGCGTCGAGCTGGCTCCCGATGTGCTCGCTCGTCTCGTTGGCCATCGGATAGATGGCGAGCTGCGGCCGGGATTTGTCGGCCGACCACTGCCTGGCGATGCCGGACTCGACGAACTTCGTCAGGTTCTCGTGGAGGAGCTTGTCGAGGTCGCGCTTGTCGAAGGTGGTTCCCATCGTCTGGTCGTCGAAGCCCTCGACCTCGTCACCGCGGACGTAGGTGGGCTTCGGGCAACCGGCGAGGCAGACGAGCGTGACGAGGCCAAGGACGAAGCGGGCGTGGTTCATGGGGGACTTTCCGGAGCGTAGCACTCGTTTTGATCTACGGGACCCGGGCCGGGCGACACCTCGTGGCGCACGATCACGACGCGGCTATGCTGTTTCCCGGCTCCGGTGTGGATCTTCGGCTACGGCTCCCTCCTGTTTCGGCCCGACTTTCCTCATGACGAGCGCGTGGTTGCGCAGCTTTCGGGTTACGAGCGCAGGTTTTGGCAAGGATCGACCGATCATCGAGGGGTGCCCGAAGCGCCCGGGCGCGTCGTCACCTTGGTCCCGCGGGAAGGGGCCGTCTGCTCGGGCGTGGCCTTCCACGTCGCGCGGCAGGACGAAGAGGCGGTCCTCGTTCAGCTCGACCACCGGGAACGGGGTGGCTACGTCCGGCGCGAGGTGACGCTCACGCTCGCCGACGGCTCGCCCGTCGCCGGGAAGGCAATCGCCTATGTCGCCGACGAGCGGAACCCGAACTGGCTCGGCGACGCGCCCCTCTCCGCGATTGCCGACCAGATCCGCGGGGCGCGTGGTCCCAGTGGTCCGAACGTGGAGTACGTCCTCGGGCTGGCCGCGGTGTTGGCTGCATCGGGCATTCACGATCCCCACGTGGCCGAGCTCGCCGCCCTCCTCGCTGCGGTCTGAGCGCAAACGAGCCAGGGCGTGCCCGGTGGTGATAGAAATCGGGCTCGGGGATGAGCGAGTCGCGTGTCTTCGAGTGGCTGAGCGAGCAGCTGGAGCAGAAGACGTCGCTGTCGCGGATCGAGGCCCGCGGCACGATCCGTCTGGTGCTCAAGGACGCTGGGCTCGACGCAGCGACGGTCACGCCGGCGCACCTCGGGGTCGTCATCACGCGGCTCCTTCCCGAGGCGCTCGCGAAACGACGCGTCAACGACGCAGGGAAGCTTTGCGAGGCGCTCCTCGACGATCTCCGCGCCTACGCGAGCGAGCTCCCTGCAGTCCCCGAAGACACCACGTACGATGTCTTTCGGCGCATCGGCCGTGATGGAGGGGGCCGAAAGCCATGAAACCGGAGGGCGAGGTGCGAGCGAGCGAGCACCGTGACCGAGGTAGGCGCCGACTGACGGCGAAGCCGGAGGGAGCGGAATGAAGGTCGTCGCGCTCGTCTGTCTCGCGAGCTTCATGCTCACGTCGCTGGTCGTCGGGATCCGCGTCGCGACGCTGTTCGCGCGAACGAGGAAGCTTCCGGAGCTCCTCCTCTCGATCGCGCTGCTCTGCACCGGGTTCCTGGCGTTCGCCGTCGGCACGACTGCGAAGATCTTCGTCGAAGGGACCGAATCGCTGAGGCGCGCGCTGGTGCTGGCCGGTCTCGCGACCGAATGTATCGGCGTGTTGGCCCTGGTCGCCTTCGCCTGGCGCGTGTTTCATCCGGGGTCTCGCGCGGCGACCGCGTTCGCGGCGCTCGTCACGGCGTTCATCGGTGCGGCGCTGATCGGCGAGGTGTCGACACATCAGTACCTCCGATACGCCGACAGCATCCCGATCTCGGGCCCGTGGGTTCCGCTCGGCCTCGCCGCGCGCGGGTGTGGGCCGGCCTGGGTGGCGTTCGAGTGCTTCCGCTACCACGCGAAGCTTCGCAAGCGCGCGCGCCTCGGATTGGCCGAGCCGGTCGTGGTGCGCCGGGTGGCCGCTTGGGGCATCGCGCTCGGCGCCTCGGCGCTCGCTTACGTGACGAGCGTCGTGCACCGCCTGGTCTACGGCACCGGCCTCCGCGAGCACGACTGGGCCATCGCCATCGTCGCGCTGTTCGCCCTGGTCTCGGCGCTGGGGATCGCGCTCGCGTTCTTCCCCGGCTTCAAGTCGCGGGAGGAGTAGGTGCCCCGGGCGGGGCCTGGGTGGTACGCTCTCTGGCCCTTGATGCGCTTCTTGGCTCCTTGCGCGATCCTGCTCTCGGGCCTGACGCTTTCCCCTTTCGCCCGCGCGGACGTCGAGGAAGGTAGGCGCCTCTTCGAAGAGGCCAAAGCCGCGATGGCGAGCCGGAAGTTCGACGAGGCCTGCCCGAAATTCGAGCGGAGCTTCGCCGTCTCGAAGGTCGTCGGCTCGCTCCTCAACTGGGCCGACTGCGAAGAGCAACGCGGGCGCGTCGCCACAGCGCTCGACCTGTGGAAGCAGGGTGAGAAGCTGGTCGCGAGTGACGCCGAGCGGCTTCAGTTCGTGCGCAGCCGAATCGCGGCGCTCGACGTACGGGTTCCGCGAGTCGCGTTCTCCATCCCCGAGGGGCTGGCCGACGTCATCGTCCTCGTGGACGGACGCCAGGTCGCTCCGACAGAAGCCGTGCTGCTCGATCCCGGCCTGCACCGCGTCGAGGCGACCGCCAAGGGACAAGCGCCGGAGCGCCAAGAGATCGATCTTCTCGCCGGCGAGTCCAAGACCCTGACCCTCTTTCCAGGCGCGAAGAAGGTTGAAACCCCGAGCCCGACACCTCCGGTCACCGCGCCGAAGACCGAGGGCGGCCAGCCGCTCGTCATTGCGGGTTGGGTCGTCGGCTCGGTCGGGCTCGCGGGGCTCGCGGCGTTCGGCGTCACGGCTGGGCTCGTCTATGACGCGTGCAACGGCACGCTCGATCCCTGCGGCGGGGCCGAAGGCAGCGACGCCGACCAGGTGCGCTCGCTCAACATCGCGAACGCGACGATGCTCGGCTTGGGGATCGCCGGTGTCGGCGTCGGAGCGGTTCTGCTCGGCCTCGGTTATTCGAAAGGCGACAGTCCCGAGACGTCGGCCGTTTCTATCGGCCTCGGCGCCGGATCGCTCGGCATGAGGTGGTCGTTTCAATGAGCACGATGCGTGCGCTGGGGGCGTCGGTGGTCGTGGCTTCGGCGCTGCTCGCGGCCGGACAAGGGTGCGCACTCTTCACTTGCATCGAGGATGACTGCGCATCGCTCTCGTCGGGCGCCGGCGGCCTGGGCGTGGGCGGCGCCGGCCCGAGCAGCGCATCGGCGGCGATGACCGGCACGGCCCTGAGCGCGACCGGCGTTGGAGGCGGCGGTGGCGAAGCTCCCTGCGTCGAAGATTGTCCGATCTGCTCCGATGAGCTCGACGGCAATGCCCTCTCGCTCGCGGTCTTGGATGACGTCGTCTACGTCGTCGTCGACACGGCGGGTCCCACCGGGCTCTTCACGATCTCGGACGAGCCCAACGGCTTTGGCGCGCCGATGCCGCTACCCGGTGACCATCCGGCGATGGGCCAGCTCGTGGCGACGTCGGCCGCGGTGTTTCACGTCTATGGTCCCATGTTCCAGAACGTCGGCTCGGGCGAGACGTGCCTCTTCGCCAACCCGATCGTCGCTGCGGCGGCGGGCTCCTTCGACCTCTACCTCCTCCATCCCGGCGCGCTACAGTCGTTCAACGGAAGCGGTTGCTCGGGCTCCCCACCCGACGACGACCTCGATGGCGCGGTCTCCTTGGCGGTCTCGCCCGACCTCGTCGCGTTCGATAGAAGCCCGATCTTCAGCGGTCCCTGTTGGAAGCCGCTTCCGATCGACGTCAACGCCGAGCCGGAGTGCGCCGCGAAACAGGAAACTCTCGCGGTTGCCTTGAACCCATCGGGCAAGCGAATCCTCTTCCGAACGGCCACCGGCGTCTCTTCATGGGAGGGCGACCGCGGGCAGCCGGTCGCCCCGGTTGCCGACTTTGGCGGCGAAGAAGGCGCCCTCCCCATCGCCGCCAACTCGAGCGAAGTCTTCTTTGCGCGGGCGAACGCCGACGGTCACATGCACAGATGTCTCTACGATCCGCCGCACACGTGCCGCTCGGCAGGAAACGGAGCCGTGACGAGCATCAGCGTCCACAACGAGACCGCCTACTTCACGATGGGTAATCAGGTCTGCAAATGGCCTTGAGGGCGCTCGTCGCATGCGGCGTCCTCGTCGGTGCGCTCGTTGCTCGTGACGCTGCGGCGCAAGACGCCGCCGCCAAGGGTCGCGCTCTCTACGAGGAAGGGAAGGTCGCGCTCGAGGCGAAGGACTACGCGACGGCGTGCTCGAAGTTCGAGCAGAGCTACGTGGTCTCCGGCGTTCCGGGGGCGCTCTTGAGCTGGGCCGATTGTGAGGAAAAGCGAGAGAGGTTCGCGACCGCGCTCTCGCTCTGGCAGCAGGGCGAGGCGAAGGTCGTCGGCGACGATGAGCGCAGGAGCTTCGTGCGGCAGCGCGCAGCTGCAATCGTTCCCAAGGTGTCGTACGTCGATCTCGGCCTCGGGGCCGTCCCGCTCGAAGGTTGGACGATCACCGTCGACGGAGAGACGGTCGATCCCCGGACGCCTGTGCCGGTGGATGCGGGCAAGCACGAGGTCTTGGCGACAGCGAAGGGGAGAGACAGCCACCGTCACGAGGTCGAAGTCGAGATCGGCCAGCGACTCGCTGTCGACGTCTTTTCGCCATCGTCGGTGGTCAAACCCTCTGGCCCGACGCCTCCACCGTCACAGCCCGCCTCGGCCCCCGAAGGCCCGAACATGCCCCTCCTGATCGCAGGAAGCGTGGTTGGCGGCGTAGGCGTTCTGGGCTTCGTGGGCTTCGGCGTAACAGGCGGTCTGATGCTCTCGTCGTGCGGCGATCTCGGGAGTTGCCCCGCTGCCGAGCGGGAGTCGGTCGACACCCTCGGTGTCGCCAACGCGGCCACGCTCGGAATCGGGATTGCCGGCGTCGTGACCGGTGTCATCCTGATTGCCGCAGGCGCGACCACCTCCGGTGAGACCACCGAGGCACCCGTTGTAGTCACGGGGCTTCGCGGCACTCCCGGGGACGTGGGCCTGCTCTTCTCGAAACCGTTCTAGTGATAGGATCCTGCGCCCCTGGTGAGTGACGAGGAGCTTCCCTCAGGTGCCGTCCTCGACGGCAAGTGGCGCATCGAGTCCGTGCTGGGCAGGGGTGGAATGGGCGCCGTCTATGCGGCGAGCCATGTGCGCAACGGGAGCGCAGTCGCGCTCAAGGTGCTTCATCGCGAGCTCTGCCGCGATCAAGCACTCCGCGAGAGGTTCCTGCACGAGGGGTACGCGGCGAACCAAGTAGGCCACCCGGGCACCGTCAGCATCATCGATGACGGTGTCGCGCAGGACGGCAGCACCTATCTCGTGATGGAAAGGCTTCAAGGCCGGCCGCTCGATGCGATCGCCGACGCGCAAGGGGGAAAGCTTCAGCTTCCGGAGGTCCTGAAGCACACCCTGGCGCTGCTCGATGTTCTCTCCGCGGCGCACGCGAAGGGCATCGTCCACCGCGACATCAAGCCCGAGAACGTCTTCTTGTGCAACAGCGGCACCCTCAAGGTGCTCGACTTCGGGATTGCGCACGTAAAAGAGGCGCAGACGAAGGCGCGCCTCACCGTCACCGGCGTTCCGATGGGCACGCCCGCGTTCATGCCGCCCGAGCAAGCGCTCGCGCACTGGGATCGCGTCGGCACGCGGAGCGACGTCTATTCGATCGGCGCGACGATGTTCACACTCCTCACCGGCAAGTTGGTGCACGAAGCGCGGACGCTCCCCGAGCTACTCGTGGTCGTTTCGACCCGCCCCGCGCGACCGGTACGCTCGCTGCTGCCGGATCTGCCCCCGACGATCGCCGGCGTCATCGATCGCGCTCTCGCCTTCGAGCCGAACGCGCGCTGGAGCGACGCGCGTGAGATGCGCGAAGCGCTCGCTGCCGCCTGCGGGGCTTTCGGTCGCGAGACGTTGCAGTCCGGTCGGGCGCCCACCCCGTCGATGGTCGCTCCCGGCGCCCACGCGATGCGGATCGTCGATGAATCGTCGGCGCCCGGCTTCGGCGCCGTCGCCGCCACTTCGGGGACGCGGCTCCCGGCCACGCAGACCGCCGCGCCGGTCTCGAGCTCGTCGAAGAACACCGAACGTTCGAAGCACAAGCGCGGCGTCTGGCTCATGGTTTCGGGCGTAGCGTTGGGCGGCGCCGTCGCCGGCACCGCCCTCTACGTCGCGCTCGGGGGCCCTGCCACGACCAGCGCGCCGAGCGCCGCGCCGAGCGCGCCCTCCAGCTCGCCCATCGTGGAGCCTCCGGCGTCGCCAGCCAAGACCAGCGACGAGCTGGCGGTCGTGCCGGGGGCGAGCCCGCGCCCGACGGCGAGCGTCCCTGCGGCGTCATCGTCGCCCGCGCCGAGCGCCACCGCCGCTCCGACCAGCCGGCCGCAATCCAAGTCGGGCCCGAAGCCCAGGCCCGAGAAGACCGAGCCCACGGCCGCACCGAAGCCCACGTCCAACAACCCGCTGGACTTCAATTGAGCGCGCGACCTCTCCTCCTCGCTACCGGCGCGGTCGGGCTCGTGGTCATCATGACGCAGACGTCATGTTTGGCGCTCCTGTGCTACGAGGACGAGAGCTGCTCCGACGGCTCCGGCGGCGGATCTACCAACACCGCGAACGTGACGGCGAGCCAAGCGAGCACGGCGCTGCAGGCGACCGCCGTGACCGCGTCACAGAGCTCGGGCGGCGGCGAAGGCGGCGGTCCTCCTTGTGACATGTCGATGCTCGCGACCGACGAGGCGAACTGCGGTGCCTGTGGACACGATTGCGCCGGCGGCGAGTGCTCGAACGGGATCTGCGGGCCGTTTTCGATCGACACCGAGCCGTCGACGACCAGCCCGATGGGCCCGATCGGAGTCTTCGGCGATCGCGTCTACGTCATCGTCGGGACCGCCAATGGTTTCGAGATCAAGTCGATGCCCGTGGCCTTTCAGAGCGCTGCCGAAGTGGGGTCCGAAGCCACGACGCTGGATGCGGCCGGCAAGTGGGGACGAGGACCCTTGGCTCTCTACTACGGGCCGCAGTCCACGAATCCGACGAACCGAGTTCACTACTGCAGGCCGACCGCGGGGTGCGCGCAGGTGGACTTGACCGAGCCCCAGCACATCGTCGGCTCCGCGGTCGAGGGCGACCGGCTCTACATGACGGTTTCCGTGGCGGACAAGGTTCGGTCGATCCAGCTCGATGACGGCGTTCCCGTCGCCGGGACGGAGCAGGACGAGATCGCGAGCGTCGAGCAGCCTGCTCAGGGGATCCACGAAATGTTCAGCGACCTCACCGGGCAGCTCGTCTTCACTACGTACGGGCCCAATGGCTGCGTGTACCGCGAGGATCCCGGCAAATTCCGATCGCCCGCGAGCTGCGATGCCTCCGTGGGGATGGCGGGCGGCGGGATCGCGGCGCTCACCTCGGATCCCCAGGGCATCCCGTACATCGCGACGATGATGCCCAATCCGGTGCTCTTCGTCGTCGCCGGAAATCTGATGAACCTCGGCGGTACGCCGATTCGGCCGCCCATCGGTGTGGACGACGCCTTCATCTACGCGCGATCGGCCAACAACCCACCCGATGACGGTATGGTCATTCTCGACAAGGCGAATGGCCAGCTCGTCACGAAGGTCGGAACGGCGGCGCCGAGCGCCATCGACGCGACCCATCCGGACTACGTCTTTTACGCGCTGGTCGACGGCGCGATCGATCAGAACCAGCTCTTCAGGCTCCGCAAACCGCTGCCCCCGTGACTCGGACTACGACGCGCGGAGCAGCTCGGTGAGCTCCGCCGGCGGCGGCGCGGGCCGCTCGAGCTGATCGTACGAGCACGACAGCGGGTCGCGATCCTCGCGGAGCCTCAAGAAGTGCGTAGCGTGCCGGAACCGCTCGCCCTGCATGTGGTCGTACTCGACCTCGACGACGAGCGACGGCTCGACCGGCTCCCATGCGGACTCGCGCTCGGGCGTCCAGCCATTGCCTGCGCCGGGCACGCGGTGCTCTTCGGCGCCTGCGCCCTCGCACAGCCACGGGTGCTTCTCGCGGGCTTCGGGTCTGCGCAGCGGCTCGAGAACGCTGGTGAGGCGCGCGCGAGAGCGCGCGTCGATCCCGGTCGCTACGCCGACGTGGTGGAGCACGCCGGCCTCGTCGTACAGGCCGAGCAAGAGCGAGCCGACGCCGCGTCCGTCTTTGCCTTCGCGAAAGCCGCCCACCACGCAATCGGCCGTGCGCTGCTGCTTGACCTTGATCATCGCGCGCTCACCCATCGCGTACGCGAGCGAGAGCGGTTTGCAGACGATGCCGTCCACGCCGGCGCCTTCGAACCTCTGGAACCACTCGCGCGCTTGCGACGCGTCGGTGGTCGCCGGCGTGACGTAGAGCGGCGGCGTCGCCTTGCCGAGCGCCTTCTCCAGCGACGTCCTGCGCCGGACCATCGGCTGCGACCGCAGGTCCTTGCTGCCCAGCGCGAGGATGTCGAACGCGACGAACGAGGCCGGGTGCTCGCGTGCGAGCTTGTCGACGCGCGCATCCGACGGGTGGACCCGCAGCGAGAGCGCGTCGAAGTCGAGGCCGTTCGGACCGGTGATTACGATCTCGCCGTCGAGGACGACCTTCCGCGGTAGGCGCGAGCGGAGCGCGCGAACCAGCTCGGGGAACCAGCGCTCGAGCGGCCGCTGATTCCTGCTCTGGAAGACGATGTCCGCGCCGTCGCGAAAAATAAGGCAGCGGTAGCCGTCCCACTTGGGCTCGTACAAATAGTCACCACGCGGCAGCTCCCGCGAGAGCTCGGCGAGCATGGGCGCGACGGGCGGCATGACGGGCAGTTCCACGAATGCCTCCTCGACAACAACTTTCCATCGAGTGTTGCAGGATCGGGGCCGCGTCGTTGCGTAGCGTGCAAGCACGCCTCAGTGAGGCGAAGACGCAACCATCGACCGCGAGTTTGCGCCACGATTCGGAGCCAACGAGGGGGCACGTTCGTTGCGATGGCCGCTCGTCCCGCGAGGGGCGGGGGACAGGCGGGAGTCGCCGTGAGCGACGAAACTGTGGCGCAGCGAGGCGGTCGTGCGCCAGCGGAGGTCATGATGAAGCTTCGATCGTTCGTCAGGATTGCGACCGGCGTCGCGGTCATCGGTGGCATCGCGGGACGAGAGATCCTGAAGCGCCGGCTCGCGCGCGCCGTCGAGGTGCGCGTCAAGAAGGTGGTCGTCGTCCGCGCCGAGCCGGGTGAGGTCTACGATCGGCTCAGCGACTTCGAGTCCTATCCGCGATTTTTATCGCACGTGAGCCGGGTCAAGTCGCGCACCGACGGTACCGCGGAGTGGGAGATCGCCGAGGGCCCGGTCCGGCTGCGATTTCGAACGACGTTGATCGACGACGTGCCAAACAAGAGCCTCGTCTGGCGATCGCGGTCCGGAGGCGATCTGCACCAAGAGGGCGCGGTCCTCCTCATGCCGGCGCCCGGCGACGCAGGCACCGAGGTTCACTTCGACTTCAGCTACGTCGTTCCGGGCGGAAGCCGCGGGCCGGCGCGCGACTGGATCGAGCGCTACTCCGTGGCTCAGCTGTCCGCCGAGCTTTGCTGCACCAAGCCTTGGATCGAGTGCGGCCGCGCGACGCAGGCGGCTTTGCAGAGCTCGGCCGAGGTCATGCCGCCTTCGGGCAAGAAGCCTTTGGCGAAGGTGAGGCTGTCGATCGTCGGACGCGACAAGGCCGCGTCCTGATCGATCGCTAGAACTGGCAGGACTCCCAACCGGCCGGCAGCTCCGGCGCCGGTTCGCAGGTGGTAGGGTTTGCGCAGGGAGGATCTGCTGCCCCGCTGCAAATCGGATCCTCGTCGGCCCCCGTGCAGTCCGACGCGCATTCCACGCTCAGCGTTCCCGTTCCATCCTCGAACAAGCAGCAGATCTCGCCGCCGCAGTCCGCTTGCTCGTCGCACGTCACCGGGATGTCGGCGCCACATGCACCGTTCGAGCACGATCCGTTTTGCGAGCCGTCGATGCAGCAGGTTTCGCCGGCGCCGATGTCGCAGGTCACTCCGCCGCAATCCACGGTCGGGCCGATCGGTCCGGTGCTCGACGATGACATCGCCGTCGTCGAAGCCATCGTCGTCGATGCGACCGTCGTGGGACCGGTCGTGTTGGTCGTCGTCGGCCCCGAGGTCGACGTCCCCGTGGTCTGCCCAGGACCCGTCGTCGTCGGGCCGGGGCCGCCGGTCGTCTCTGCCGACGTGGTCGGCGGGGCGCCGCCCTCGCCGAAGTTGAACTGGTCGTAGTCCTGGAGACAGCCGGCGGTCGCGAGCGCCGTCCCGACCGCGCACGAAGCCAACAAGCAAAGGTTGATCGTTTTCATTGGAAGCTCCCCTGCAAAGCGAATCCGCCAGGTGTGACCTGGAGGTTGAGGGCCGTGCTGTCGGGGCCGCCCTTGTCGATGACGTACGTCGGGATGAGAAGCCCCGCGCCGGCGACCAGCCCGACCACGCCGATGACGAGCGAGACGTTCGCCGCGGTTTGGTAGGTGCGCCCGGTGTCCGCTTCTTCTTCGAGGCCGGCGGGGCACGGCCCCGTCCCGCATTGCTCCTCGATGTCGTTGAACTTCGACAGGTGCAGCCCGCCGAAGACGCCGAAGAGGACCATGCCGACGACGCCCACGCCGCCGAGCGCCGTCGCCGTGATTCGCTGGCCCTCGCCCATGTCGAAGGGATGGATGCTCTTCTCGACGTCGGCATCCTTCGGCTTGTCCGGCGGCGGCGCGGTCTCGTTGACGAACGAGACCGTGGCTTCGCCCCCGGCGGCGACGTTCACCTTGCGCGTCTCTTGTCCGCGCGGGCTTCGCACGACGACCTCGACCTCGCCCGGGTCGACGGCGATCGGCACGGCCTTCTCCTCTTTGGTCAGTGTTCGACCGGCGATCACGACCTCGCTGTCCTCGATGCCGCGCTGGTCGAGCTTCACGAAGCCGACCTGAGCGCGAAACTCAGTCAGATCTTCGGCCGCGCCCTTCTGTGCGTCCGCGTACTTGGGATCGATCGCCGCGGCTTCGGTCGCGAGCCGCTCGGCGACGACCGCTTCGCGGTACGCTTCGCCGAAGCGTTTGAGCGCCGCGAGCTCTCTCGCGATCATCAGCCGCGAGTTCGGGCTCGCGACGATCTCGTGGGAAGCGCGAAAGCCCGCGAGCGCCTCTTCGTGCTTGCCGGCCTGTGCCTTCTCCAAGGCGTCGGTGAATGCCTTCTGGGCCGCGGCCTTCTGCTCGTCGGTGGCCGAGGTCACCGGGGCACCGGCGGCGTGGGCTTCGCCGACAGTCCCCATACCGGCGGCTGACAAAACGACTGCCGAGAGCTGGAGCGCGCCAGCCATGCACAGTGCGCGTAGGAGATTCACCGGAACATCGTATCCAGAAGGTAGGGTCTCTGGGTAGGAGACGGCGTCGATTTCGCGTATTCGTGCTGTATGCAGCCTTTCTTGCGCTTTCTCCCGCTGCTTTGCGCTCCTGTTATTTTCGCGTGCAGCGCCAATGTCGATGTCTTCGGCACCGGCGGTGGGGACGTAACCGCCGGTCCCGCGACCGGATCAGGACCGGGAACGACAACGGGGAGTCCGACGACCTCGCAAGCCACCGCCGTGGCGACCACGGGCTCGATGACCTCGGTCGTTTCGTCCAGCAGCACCGGCGGGCCCTGCATGGGCGGGCCAAACGACGACATCGACGGCGACGGCTTCACGCCGAACACGGGTGACTGCAACGACTGCGACCCCGGGTACTCCCCGAACAACCTCGACATCGCGGGCAACGGTCTGGACGACGACTGCGACGGCGAGATCGATCAGCTGCTCGAGTCTTGCGACGAGATGCTCGCCATCGACGAAGACGATCCGATGCTCGCCGCGGCGGCCATCGGGCTCTGCAAGCTCTCGTCAGGTGCCGACGATTGGGGCCTCGTCTCGGCTGCTTGGGTGCTCGCCGACGGGCAGCCGCCTCCCGCGAATCCGGATCAGCTCGCAGAGTTCCACCTCGGGCATGGCATCCTCGACGACTTCGGGACGGTCGTCGTCCCGCGAGAGGGCCAGCGGCTGCTCGCGCTGTCGAACGCCTACGCCCGCGACGCGATGGACCCCGACTACGGAGATCCGAGCAACACCGGAGCGAAGGGGTACACCTCCGCGGCTCCGCCCGGCAGCCCGATTCCATCGGTCGGCTGTGTCGGTGCGCAGCCTGGACCACCGCACGATCCGATAGCGATCGAGGTCTTCGTCCGCGTACCGGACAACGCGCAGGGCTTCGTGTTCGACAGCTACTTCCTCACGACCGACTGGCCCGGCTTCGTGTGCTCGCAGTACGACGATACGTTCTTCGCGCTGATGGACCCGGCGCCGATGGGCTCGATCAACGGCCAGATCGCGTTCTCCCCCGACAGCAGCCCCATCAGCTTGAACGGCGCACCGTTCGACGTCTGCTCCTGCCCGATGCCGCCATGTATGGCGGGCGGCAAGACCTACGCGTGTGCCCAAGGGGACGGCGCGCTCGCCGGCACCGGGTTCGAGACGCACGCCGGAACGGGTTGGATGACGACCACTGCACCGCTCGTTCCGGGCAGCGCGCTCACGCTTCGCCTGGGAATCTACGATGCGGGCGATCCCGCGTTCGGGTCGACGGCGCTCGTCGACACGTTCGGATGGCTCACGTCCGGCGGAATCGTCGTCGCGACGACGCCGTCCCCCTAGGTCATCGAAGCATCAAGTAGGTGACGATCGCGAAGAGCGCGATCGCGAGCATGATCCCCAGCGCGGTCGCTCCAGCACGCTCGTGGACGAGCCCGATGGGCCTCATTGGCCTGACGCAGTCGCTCGCTCGCTCGGACTGTCGCGTCTCGAGCAGGAGCAGGTCGATCGGACCGTCATCGCCCAAGGGATGAACGATCCGAAGAAGCGCATGGTCGCTGTCGGGCAAGACCACGTCGAAGGTCCTCGCCTCCTCTTCGCCTTCGATGCGGAACGCGCCGCTCTTCGAGCAGGAATCGCAGCCTCCACCCGAGCAGCGCGAGCAGGTCACGCGCCGCGGCGTGACGACCCGAACGACGTGACCGCGCCACGCCCGCGGGACGTCGATCGCGAAACGGCCGATTGATCCCTCGTGCGCGTCGAGCGCGTCGGGATCGAGCAGCCGAGCGAGCGTCGCCATCGCACGAAACTATAGCCGAGACCCGAAGGGCGCGCCGGGCGCGGGCGCACGCCACGTCTTCGTGCCGCGCGCTCGCGTGGCACGGTTCCCCGCTGCCTTCCGCCTCGGCACAAGAGTGTGCGCCCTTTGGAATGGCCCTTGCGACCCCGTCGGTACCATGTGGCGTCCTATAGCGTTTGCCGGCGTCCTCGGCCTGTTCGCCCTTCAAGTGGGATGCGTCGCGTACGCAACGACCGAGCCTCTCCCTCCACCCCCACCGCGCGCGGCCGTCGTCGTCGACTACAGCCCCCTCTACTACGAGGGCAACGTCGTCCTGTATGACGAGGGGGCGCGCCCGTATTACATCGCTGCAGGCAGGCCGTACTACGTTCCGCGAACGTACTCGCACTACAACGTCTTGGTGCGCCACTACCGCCGTAGCCCGGCGGCTTATCACCGTTGGCACAGCCACCACCCGGAGTACCGGCACTACCGCATGCATGCACCGCGGCGCCCGGTGCATCGGGCGCCGCCGCCGCGCCGTCATCACCACCACTGACGGCAGCGTCTACTCGGGCTTGCGCATCCGCGCTCGCACGCTCTGCGCGGGCACGTCGCGGAACCCCGCGAGGAGCTCCGGCGTGACCGGATCCTCGCCACGCATCCTGCGCTCGGCGTGGGCGAGCGAATCGAGGCCCCAGAAGAGCTCGCCGTCGACGCGCGTCGTCGGTACCCCGAAGACCCCGAGCGCGATCGCCTCGTCGGTGCGGGTGCGAACTCGCTGTTTGATCTCGGGCGTTCCGGCGGCGCGCACGAGCGCCTCGCCGTCGAAGCCCGCATCGTTTGCGACGCGGGCGACGTTTGCTTCCTCGACCACGCCGGGACCCCCGCCCCAGACCGCGGTGTAGAGCGCACCGACGAGCCTGCGCCGATCCTCTTCGGGCATGTCGATGGACGCGACGCGGAGCGCGAGGAGCGGATTGAAGGGGTGCGCCGGCGGCGGCGCGAAGGCGACGCCGAGCGCGTGCGCGCTCCGCAGCGTGTCTTTGAAGACGTAAATGCGCTTTGTCGGAACCTCCGCCGGCCCGATGGTTCCGTTCGCGTCGAGCAGCGCGGCGAACAGGATCGGCGTGAGCTCGACCTCGCGCCCGGCGCGTGACGCGACCGCGTGGATCTGCGTGAAGGCCAGGTACGCATACGGCGAGATGAAATCGAAGTAGAAGCGCACCGGCTCCGGCATTTTCCGCATCCTGGGGTGAGTGCGGCCGGCCTTCAATCCCTGATCGGCCGCGAGCACGCAGCCGTCGTCTTGACGGGGCGCTCGAGAGAGGGCTCTCATCCGACCACGCTGCGAGCCGCCCTCCTCGCCCTCTCGTGCGGTACCGCCGCGGCGCTCGTCGTCGTCGCCCGAGATGCGTCCGCGGACGCCGCCGCCCCGCCGATCGTCGAGGACGACCCCCAGCCCCAGGTGATCCGCGTCGCGCTCTCGAAGCGCGCATCCGAGACGCTGAGCGAGGTGCGAGTTCGCAGGCTCGTCGAGCTGCAGCTCGGCGGCGACGTGCCGGTCGCGCCCGAGCCCTACGGACCCCTCGATGAGGTAGCGGTCCGCGTGTTCATCGATCTACCCAGCCCATCGGTCGCCGAGATCCAGGCGCAGGCGCCGAAGCGCCGCCTGGCGATCCGTCGCGTCGACGTCGCCGGGCTGCCGTGGGACGCGGCGACGCGCTTCGTCGCCATCGCGGCGAGCGAGTCGATCCGTCTCCAGCTCCGGCCGCTGCCCAAGCGCAAGCCTCGCCCCCCGACGAACGCCGAGATCGCCGAGCGCCTCGAGAAGACGCCGTCGCTCGAGCTCGGCGGCGCGCTGACCGGCGCGTGGCTGTCGGGCACGAACGAAGGCTTCCTCGGATCGCGCCTGCGGTTCAGCTTCCACCAGCGCGTCCTCTCCGAGCACCTGTCGATCTCGGCGATGGGATCGACCGCCTCGACGTCGTGGTTCGAAGGGTCGATCGGCGCGTCACACAGGACATTCTGGCTGCCCGACGTGCGCACCCACATCGGCGCCGGATTCGGCGTCGCCGCGGTGTTCGACCAGTCATCGGGCGAGCCCGACCCGTGGATCCGGGGCTACGCCGCTGCCTCCGTCTCGCTCCGCCTCGCCGGCGACGCCTGGCTCGGCGTGGAGCTCGAGCCGGGCGCCGCGCTCGACGCACCGAACGAGCGCGTCGGCGCGTTCATCGGGGCCGCCATGTCGATCGGCTACGACGGCCCGATGGATTGAGAGAGCAGAAGCCTACGACGCCGCCTCGCGCGCGGACTCGGCCATGAGCGCGAAGATCGCCAGAGCCATCGCGAACCGGGGATCGATCCGGTTCTGGTTCATCGACATGTCGAGCGTGAACTCCTTCACGAAGAACCGGAAGACCTGACGGATCTGTCCTACGACCTGTCCCTGGAGCTCGATCTTCCACTTGCCGAGAAGGATCGGAAAGATGCGTCGCAGGATCGCAGCGCCCTCTTCTTCGCACATGCCGACGGGTTGGTCGGCGGGATCGAGGATCTCGAAGGTGTCTCGGAAGAGCGACTTGAGCCCGCGGCGGCGGATGGTCCCGACGCGCTCCCCGCTCGCCGAGTCGAAGACGTCGAAGCAGATGTTGAAGCCGACGATCTGCCGCGCCTTGATGAGGAGCATCGGCACCGTCTGGCTCTCGTCTTGGTAGATCGTGAACTCTTGACGGAGCTTGAGGAGCGGGTGCTTCACGAACGCGACGAGCGATCCGTCCGGCGCGTACACGTGGAACTTCCGCCCGAGGAGGGACCAGAACGGACGCTTTACGGTGTACGTGGGGTGCATCAGGGCCGAGGGCACCATGGCCTGCTGGCCTTGGTGGACCATGCCCTGCTGGGGGTAGCCGCCGTGTTGTTGGGGCGGCGCGTACACGTTCGGGGGTTGCATCATGATGGAGGTGTCCCGGGTGAGGTGCGGCCTTCCTACGTGGAAGGGTCGACCATCCTACCTGGGCCAGCGGGCGTCACCAGCGACTCAAAGCGGATCGAACGCCCGCTCGGTGGACGCGCAGGCATCCTTTCGAACAAGGTATCCGGCCTTGCCTGATTGATCGGGAAACAGGCAGAGAGGCTGGACGACCTTCGCCGTCTCGAACGGCACGAGGTGGAGCGACAGGACCGATGCCTCGGTCTCCAGGGCGAGCTCGCGCGGCGATTCGCGAACCAGCACCCCGCGCGTCTCGCCTCGGTGGAGCTTCGCCCGATCGGGGCCCTCCCAAGCGAGCCGTGCGAAGATCTGACGGCCGCTCTCGTCGGCCACCCAGATTTCGTTCCCCGCGATCCAGAATCGCCCGGACGACGTGAGCGACAGGGCGACCCCTGCGGTGTCCTCGCGGAGGTTCGCCGCTTCGTAGCGGTCGATGATCCACGGGCCGGCGTGAAGATCGGCGGGCGCGCCCCCCGCTAACGGTGCGTCGGAGCCGGCGGCGGCGTTCGCGGTGCTCGGCGTTTGAGGCGGCGCACCCGAGGTGCACCCAGCCAGCGAGAAGGAGACGACCAAGACCGAAAGCAGCCGGGGGCTCGGCATAGGTCGGAAAACGGGCAGCGATTTCGATTTATTCCAGCGATCCCGCCCCAGGGGGAAAAGCGGAGCCGACTGGCTGGAGCGCCTCGCCTTCTCGACCTCGCAGGAGTTGAGACAGCCGGGCGCGCTCGCGCGCCGCAAGTTGCAACCACCGCGCGGTCCGGCCGTGTCGTGAGCCAGTTGTCATCGGGTCGAGCGCCCGCACATGTGGCACGCCCGTTGCGGTCTTTGTGTGCGAACGAACCGCTCGGAGGTGACGATGGGTGCAAGAGCGCTGGTGGTCCTCGTCCTGGGAACGCTGTTCGGTGGAGCGGCGTGCCGCAGCGAACAGGTCGCCGAGAGGTGGCAGCGGATCGAGCGAGAGCGTGAAGGCGGCGAGCAGCCCGCGCCGCTCCGCCACAGCGAGCAATCGAGGCTCGACAGTCAAGCGTCGCTGCTGCTCGGAGCCATGGAGAGGCAGATCGCGCGATCCGCGAACCTGGAACCCGCGATGGCCACGCGCCGCGCAGCCGAGGTAGAGCTGATGGAGATCCGGCCGAAGCTGCTCGCGCAGTTGGCCGAGCGCCCGGACGAGCAGCGAGCAGGGACCGAGGATGAGCTCGACGAGGCGAGCGCCCTCGCCGCGATCGACGTCCGTCGCATGGAGATTCGCCGCGAGCTGGAGCGTGAGCCGTTCGTGTCCGAGGATGATTGGCCGGCCTACGTCGCTCGGCTGCGAGCCATGACGCAAGGCCTGAGGAGCGACGTGCAGGCTCTGGGGCGCCGGAGCGCCCGAGCGGTGGTGTCGACCCTCGAGCCCGTCGCTGCCGAACGCGCGATCTGACATCGGCGGAACGACAGCGCTGCTCCCCCCTCGCGCAGCGAGGGGGGCTGGGGGGGTGAACGTGCAGCACAGACGTCATCGAGCACTGCCGCGCCGCCTTTTTCAGCACACTGCTAAGGCTTGTACGGCGGCTCGTAGCCGTCCTTCTCGTAGCCGCGGGCATCGAAGAAAGCGTCCAGTGCTCCGAGGAGCGGGGCAACCCGGGCGTGCTCTCGGTCGAAGAGGTTGTCGAGCTCACCGGGGTCCGCCGAAAGATCGTAGGCCTCGACCGTCGAGCGACGCAGATCGGCGATGACCTTGAGGTTCTTGGCGTAGAGCGCCCGGCGGAGCCGGCCCTCGGCAAGGATCGGGCGCGAGAGCTGCGGCTCTTCCCCGCGCAGGATCGGGACGAGCGTCTCGCCGGTGATGTCCGCGCTCCAGGGGACGCCGAAGATGTCGCAGATCGTCGGGTTGATATCGACGAGCGTCACGGGCTCGTCGATCTTTTGTGCCCGAACGCCCGCGCCCCAGACCAGGAGCGGGACGCGGACGAGCTCCTCGTAGATCGTCTTGGTGTGCTGGAACGTGCCGTGCTCGCCGAACGCTTCGCCGTGGTCGCTCGTCACGATGAGGATCGAGCGCTTCGCGAGGTCGGGCGTCGACAAGGCTTTGACGAGCTTCTCGAGGTGGCCGTCGACCTCCCCGATCTCCGAGAGGTACTTCTCGAAGCTCGTTCCCTTCTTCAGTTTGCCCCTGTCGTACGGGGAGTGCGGCTCGGTCAGGTGCGCGAAGGCGAAGAGCGGCTGGCCGCGTGTGTTCCTGATCCTTGCTAACAACGGCGTCATGACTTCGGAGGCGCGAGCGTGCTTGCGTCCCTCGGTGACGACCTCTTCCTCGGCGAAGCCGGGCGCCACGCCGAACTCGTTCTTCAGGAACATGAGGCTGACGGCCTTGTACGTCGGCACCCCGGCCTCATCGAGGACCGCCGGAAAGCGCGGCGTCTCGTCGGCTGCGGCATACTCGAACCGGTTCTTGCCTTCGCCGTGCCGGCCCCAGCGCATCTCGGAGAAGTACTTGCCGGCGAACAGCGTCGTCAGCGAGACCGAAGTCTGGCTGCCCGGAGATCGCGCGTGCGTGAAGAACGCGCCTTCGCGCTTCAGTCTGTCGATCGTGGGCCACGCGGCGCTCTTCTCGTCGTCGGCGATCGCGTCGGCACGAACTGCGTCGACCGTCAGGAGCACGACGACGGGCCGCCCGGCGAAGAGCGGCGGCTCTGTCGGCGCGTGCTCTCCGGTCCGCGGAGCCAGCCATTTTTCGTCGAACGTCGCTTCGTGACGTCCCGCAAGAACCGGCAAGGACCAAGTGTGAAAGGCGGCTACCCACGCTCCGGCGCAGCCCGGTGAGCGAAAGAGAGACATTCGGACGGCGTTCGAAGGCGGGATGAGCACCGTGAGGACCGAGGCCGCGAGGAGCGCCCACAAGACCTTCCGGCGCCGTCCGCCCTCGGCGGCGTGGAGCGCGTTCCGAGCGAAGGGCAGCGCGGCGTTCCCGGCCACGACCGCCGTCGAGATCGCGACCGCGGTGTGCGCTTCGAAATAGTCGTCGCGGAACAGGACGACGTTTGCGATCGCTCCCGCGAGCGAGGCGAGCACCGCGGTCGCGGCGCCGATTCGAGAGCGGCCGAGGTGTTTGGCGATCGCCATGGCGGCGACGATCGCCCCGCCGGCGCCCAAGGTGAGCGCGGCGACGATCGGCGCCGAGAACCTTCCGTCGAAGGCTACATCGGCCTGCCGAGCAAAGTTGCGCTCGAGCAGACCGAACGCGAGCGCGCTGGCGATGCCCGTAGCGAGGACGTGGAACAGCGCGCGCCGGCGGCGGGTGATCGACTCGAGACCGAAGATCGCCAGATCGATCGCGAGACCGAGCGCCGCGAAGAGCCCGACGTCGTAGACCGCGTGGAGCACGGCCGTACCGATCGATCCCGCGGGCCGCTCGGCGGTTGCCGACACCACGTCGACCAGCGACGGCACCAAGCTCCCCAGCGTCACCGCGAGGGCGGGCGCTTCCGCGCCGCCGAGACGTCGATCGCTCATCCGGACGCGTTAGCGGCCGGACCAGAGGTAGAGCCCGAAGCGGCGCCGGACGCACGCGGGAACGCGACGCGGGCTCGCGTTCCGCCGTGCGGCGAGTCCTCGAGCGTGAGCGGAGCGTGCAAGTGCGCGGCGATGGCGAACGCCGCGATGAGCGGCAAGGCGGCGTCGCGCTCCTGAACGAGCGCATCGAAGTCCCGGTTGATCGCTCCCGAGCGTGCCTTGGCCGTCAGACCGGGCCCGGCATCGTCGAAGGTGACCGCGACGCCGGTCGCCGAGACCGAGACCCCGACGTGGATCGTCGAGTCGGCGGGCGAGACGCTGATCGCGCTGTCGAGGAGCTCTTGAAACAAGATGTGGACGCTCGACACGGCGAGCAGCTCGTCCGGCACGTGCGACGGCACCTCGAGGTTGATCGTGACGCCGTGGCGCTTCGCTCGGATCTGCTCGGCCTTGACGACGTCGCGCACCACGTCGGCCACGTTGCACTGCGCGGGGAGCTCGAAGAGCGGGCAGCCGGCGAGCCTCGCGAGATCGCCGACGACCTCGCTCGCGGCAGTGACGTGGCGGCCAACCGACGAAGCGATCTCTGCGATCTCGGCGTCGCGCTCGCCCCAGCGGCCGCGCTCGCGCAGCGGCGCCATGTCGCGACCGATCGCAGCGAGGATGCCGCGCACGTCGGTCACGAGCGATCGCGCCATCCCGACGAGCGGCGCGAGGCCGTCGGCCGAGCCTGCGGTCGACGACCCGCCGGTCCTCGACGGCGGCGGCTCGCTCCTCGACGACATCACCGCCGCGAGCTCGCGCGCGTACGCCTCGCCTTGGGCTTGCGCGGCTGCGAGCTCGCGCCGGAGCTCCTGGACCTCACCCTGGTCGTCGCTGGCCGGCAGGACGAGCGTGTTCGCGTTGCCCTCGAGCTGGAAGTGGCCGCCGTAGCGGATCGCCATGCGCGAGAGCCACTGCGACTCGGTCTCGAAGCCCTGGCTCTTGTCGGGACCGAGCTCGACCGAGATCTTGATGTCCTTGCCCTCGCGTTTGACGCTCACGGCCACGGCGCCGAGCGTCGTCGGGTCGCCGCCGAGGGCCATCAGCACGTGGAGCATGCGGCGAAGCTCGGCCTCGTCGCCGAACACCACGAGGCCGCCTTCGTCGACCGCGATCTGGACGCGCGCTTCCGGCGCGATCTCCCAGAGGAGCGCGGCGACGTCGATCTTGCCACGACGGCCGCGCGGCGAGTGACCGTGCAGCGACGAGAGCATGCTCATCGTCTCGTCGAGCCGATTGAGGACGCTCTCGACGCCGGTGTCCTCGCCGACCGCAGGCAGAATCAAGTTCGGGACCGCTGGCGGCGGATGCGGCGTTCCGGTCGAAGGTGGGGGTGGCGTCGTGCCGACACCAACCCCAACGCCCTTGCGGAGCTTCTCGGCTGCTGCCCGTGCCTCCTGGGTGAGGAGCCACGAGAGCTCGGTTCGCGTCAGTCGATCTCCCGACATGCAGGTTCACCCGGTCGTCGTGGCTCGTTTCGAAGGCCGGAGGATGATGCCAGAGCCGCGGGCCACCTGCTACAGTCCATCGATGCGGGCCGGCCCTGCCGTTGCTCTATGGGGGTCGCTCGTCGCTTCTGCGTTCGGGCTCCTCATCGCATGCGACGGCGCGGATCCGCCGAACCAGTTCACCACCGGCTCCTTCTCTGCCGGGCCCGGCACCGGGGGATCGGGCGGCGGCTCGGGCGTGGACCCCGAGCTCGGCGGCCCCTGCATCGAGGACGCGCAGTGCGATGACGGAGTCTCCTGCACGTTCGATCGCTGCGACCAGGAGCTCTCGAGATGCAGGTTCAAGCGAGATGACACCGTCTGCGAAAACGGCGTCTTTTGTGACGGCGCCGAGGTCTGCGATCAGAAGCTCGACTGCGCGCCCGGCATCGCCCCGAGCTGCACCGACGGCGACATCTGCACGATCGACGCCTGCGTCGAGGATGGCCAGAGCTGCACCCATGCCCCACGCGACGCCGACGGGGACCTCGACCCCGACGTCCACTGCGGCGGCGGCGACTGCGCCGACGACGATCCCGAGATCTCGAGCCTCGTCGAAGAGGTCTGTGGCAACTCGGCGGATGACGACTGCGACGGCCAAACGGACGAGGACGGGTGCGCCTCTCCGGCGAACGACACCTGCGCCGAGGCGCTGCTCGTCACCGGCACCGGCACCTATGCGATGACCACGTCCGGGGCGAGCTCGAACTATCCGACCACCTGCACGCCCATGGGCGTCGTGCGCGATGTCGTCGCCGAGATCAGGATCCCCGCCGGCCCGCCGATCGACGTCATCGCCCGGGCCAGGACGCAGGCGCTGCCCGTTTCGCTCGCCCTCGCGAGCTTGTGCGGCGATGCCTCGACCGAGATCGCCTGCGGCGGTCCCTTCCAATCGGCGACCGGGACTCAGGTGTCCCGCATCCACGCGCGGAGCGTCGGTGGCGGCGCCAGCGAAGTCTCGCTGCCCCTCTACGTGACCACCTCGGGCGCGGGCGCGGTAACGCTCGACGTGACCTACGCGCCGGCGTCGATCGCGCCCGGCCACGAGACGTGCGGCACGGCGCTGGATCTCGTACCGAACACCCCTGTCGAAGTCGAGATCGTGGACGCCGGCATCGATCTCGCGTCGGCGTGCGAGCCCCCGATGGGCGAGCTCGTCTACAAATTCACGCTCGCCTCGCCGGCCGACGTCGACGTCCACGCGCTGAGCATCGACGGCGACGGCTACCCGGTCATCTCGCTCCGGGATGCCGAATGCGCGCTCATCGAGGACGAGGTCGCCTGCCACCTGGCGCCGTCGGCGCACGTGTTTCGCCACAACCTCCCCGCGGGCGATCACTACGTCGCCGTGTCGGCGACCGCGCCGACGACCATCAGCCTCAACGTCATCACGAGCGCCCCGACGCCTCTGCCGCCGGACGAGGATTGCTCCGGCACCGCGGCGCTCGTTCCCGGTCAAACGGTGGACGTCAGCTTCGTCGACCACCAGGACGACATCGCGCTCGGCTGCTTCGGGGCCGCGCCGGACGCGGCGTACGAGCTGTCGCTCGGCGCGCCGAGCGACGTCCTCCTCGTCGAGCGCATCTCGGGCGGCGACACAGGGGCCATCCACCTCGCCGCGCCCGCATGCGAGGTCCCCGATCTCCTCGCGTGTGCGTTCGGCGGCAATTCGCCGATCCGGGTGCGAAAGCGGAACGTGCCGGCCGGTGACTACCGCGTCGTGGCAGAGACCACGCTCGGTCAACCGGCGCAGGTGACCGCGTTCGTCCGAAATTATGCCCCCGCCGTGCTCGTTCCTTTCGCGGACGCATGCGCGAACGCCCAAGTCATCCCGCCCGAAGGAGGCTTCTTCCAAGGGAACACCGCCAACGCAACCGCCGACTTCAGCGCCGGTTGCGATCAGGGCGGCGGTCCGCCGAATGGCGCGAACGACCAGCTCCTGGTCCTCGAGCTCGACGCCCCGAAGCGGGTGGTCCTCGACATGCAGGGCTCGCAATACGAGACCCTCCTCGACGTCCGCAAAGGGCCATCGTGCCCGGGGACAGAAGTTCCGCTCGGCTGCACGCTGGCCCTCGGGACGCAGAAGAGCTTCCTCGATCTCGAGCTCGAAGCGGGCACCTACTACATCCAGATCGACGGCCTCGGGACCGACGCCGGCTTCTGGGTGCTCGACGTCCACGTGGTCGATCCGTGACGGCCTGCCTGCGAGCGCTGGTCGGGTTCGTGATCGCGCTCGCAGCCCTCGTTCACGCGAGACCCGTACGAGCAGCACCGACGACGGTCGATCCGGTCGCCGAGGCTGCGCTCGGCGATCGTGAGCTCGCCGCGGCGAAGGTCTCGGCGCTGCCCGAGGAGCGCGTCGCGCACGCGCGCGCAGCGGCCGAGCACTTCGCGGCCAGCGCGCTGTCGGGTGGGTCTTGGAAATCAGCTGCCGGCGCCGCCGAGGCGAACCTCCTCGCCGGGAGCCCGCCGCTCGCTTCGGCCTGGTACTGGCTCGCGTCCGACACGAGCGACTACTCGGACGCGTACCTCGTCTGGCAGCGCCGCGCGCTCGACGACATCTTCGCCTCGCGCGCGACGATCACCTTCCAGTACAGCGAGCCGCCGAAGAGCCTCGCGATCGACGGCAGAGAGCTTCCCGAGATCGCGCTCGAGCGAGCGATCGCAGTCGATCCGGGCGAGCACGCCGTGGTCGCCTCGTCGGAGAGCGGCAGCACGTTCCGAGGCAAAGTCGGCGTGCGCGCCGAAGAGGTGGGCCGCACCAAGTTCTTCTCCGTGCGCTTCGCGCGCGGCGGCGGCCCGCCCGAGGACGAGGTTGGAAAAGGCGTCCAGTACCCGCGCGGTCCCAGTGAAGAGGGAATGAGCGTCCTCCAGATCGTCAACGTGGTCGCGACCGTCACGCTCGCAACGGGCATCGCGGTCGGAGGCAGCTACCTCCTCTACGGCACAGAGAACCCTCGAGGGTTCGGCTCCCCGGAAGGCGTCGCGGTGATCGTTACGGAGCTGTCCTTGATCGCTGCGGGAACCGTCATCGCCATCGTCGGCGATTGACGTCGACGCAGCGCGCCGCTCACGCGGCCGCGCGAGACCATCGCTTCCCACGAAGCGCGCGGCGCAGAACGAGCGCCAGCGCCGCGCTCAGCGCGATGAGCGGCGCTGCGCGCAACGGCTTGTCTGGCGGCGACAGCCGCTTCCACAAAGGAACGGCCCCCGCGAACCCCTCGCAGGCCTTGTCCTGGTTCACCGATTTTTCCGCGATGAGCTGGGCCGGCACGTTCGACTGGGGAGCGGCGCGGATCGTGAGATCGGCGGCGAGCGCTTCGCGCGGCAGGATCATCTCCGTCCGCGTGACCCACACGTCGTTCGGGTACGTCCCCACGAGCGCCCTGGCGACGTCGTATGCGCCGGCGCATCCGAACTTTCGAGCGTCGTTCCCGAGGGTGCCGTTCGAGACGCATTCCGCGGAGTCGAAGTCCTGGCCGGGGCAGGGGTCGGTCACGTAGCCCGTGCCGGGCTCGCTCAGCGCGCAGCCCGGCAGAGCTTCGCCGTTCGTCTTCGCTGTCTCCGTGTAGAGCTGCAAGAAGCTCGAAGACCGAACACCCCCGGTCGGCGTCGTCGTGGAGAACGGGGTGTAGAAGAACGAACCCGCCGCGAAGCTCGTCAGAAACGACTGCCCGCCGTTTTGAGCGAGCGCCTCGGTCCGCAACGTCTCGTAGTTCGAGGTGCTCGTCGCGTAATCCCACACCAGGTCCGAGGTGCGAACGTCGACCGGATAGAGTTTGTCGATCGTGTAGCGACCCTCGCCGATCAGATAAAGAACGATGGGCGTCTGCGCGCCCGTCCCGATCGCCACCATGCGAAGGGGCAGCGTGAGCCCGCCACCCTCCATCACCACGCGCACGGGCTTCATCTGCTTCACGCCGAGCCCGGGGGCCAACCGCAGCGCGATGAAGTCGAAGCCTTCGGTGACGTACTGGTCGATGATCGGCTGCGACGTCGGGTCCACGTTGTACCCGTGCTGGGTCAGCCACTCGTTGAGGGCGCCCGGCACCATCGTCGAGAGCGTCACCGTCTCGTACGGCCCCACGCTTCCTTGGTGCACGACCTCGACTGCGGGGGGCGGCGCGCCTGACGCGCCGCCGGATCCGCCGTCGTCTCCTTCGGCCATCGCTCCGCTGGAGCAGCCCGGCGAGCACCCGTCGCCGCCGTCGCTGAAGCCGCCGCCGCAGTTGACGGGCTGGCCGGTGACCGAGGTTCGTGTCGTCGCTTCGAGCGCTTCGAAGAATGCGTCGGTTGCTTCCTCGATCCGCGCCCCGGGTTTGACCGGAAGCACCCACGCGAAGTCTTCGGGCTCGCCCTGGTACTGAATCTGATCCCAGAGCACGGTCTGCTGCTGCGAGATCGACATCACCATCCGGTGGCCCGAGACCACGGTGGGCGTGTCCGGTGGCGAGAAACACGCTCCACAAGCGTGAGCGATGCTCGGCGCAGCAAGCGCAACGGTAGCGGCAGTCGCACAGGCGACCGCGAGAGAAAGCGGCTTCATCGAAACCTCCGAAAGAAAGAAAAGACGACGGACCGATACTACAGCCAATTGTCGCTTCGGGAAACCGCTAGAGGAGCACCGAGCGCACGCTCAAAGGGAGAGCAGCCAGGCCGAGAGGTCGTCGACGAGGCGAGGGTCGACCGGCGTTCGGCGCTGGTACTCCTCGGGCGAGCTCTTACCTTCACCCGCTCCGAAGAGATGATTGAGCTCGGGGTAGAGCGCGTACCGGACGTCTTTCCGGCTCGCGAGCGCCCTCTTCCAAGCCTCGAAGTCGGTCTTGGTGACCTGATAGTCCCGGCCACCTTGTGCGACGAACATCGGCCGCTCGAGCTTGGCTGCGACGGAGAGGGCGTCGTACTTTCCCATATCGATCCAATAGGGCGCCATCGCTCCGAGGAGCACCTCGCCCTCCCTCTCAGGAGCGCCGGCTTGAATGGCCCGAATGCGCGCGCCGGCCTTCTCGACCTCTTCGATCTGTTTCGTCTCTTCGTCGGCGCGGCGGCCGTCGAGGCCGGCGATGTACTTCATCTGTTCGACCATGGCGTCGTACACGGGCCGGGTGCTTCCGGCCAGGATCGCCACGGCCGCGACGTCCTTGGACCGCGCCGCGATGCGGGGCGCGAGCTGCCCTCCGAGGCTGTGACCCGCGACGACGATGTGAGCGCCGTCGATCTCCTTCATGCCTCGCAAGAGCTCGACTGCGAGAACGGCGTCGTCCACCGACTCGTGGTCGACGGTCGCATCCTTCAGCTTCGCCAGCTTTTCGCCGTGCACCTTCGTCCGCTTCTCGAAGCGAAGTACGGCGATGCCTCGCGACGCCAGGCCGCCCGAGAGATCCTTGAAGGGCCGGTTCGGGCCGCTCGACTCGTCGCGATCGTTCGGGCCCGATCCGTGAACGAGAACGACCGCACGAAAGGGTCCGGCGCCCTTGGGGATCGCGAGCGTCCCGGGTAGCTGGAATTCCCCGCTCCCGATGGTGACCTCGCGTTCGTCGAACTTGCTCCGGTCGACGTACGCAGGGTCGGCGTACGGCTCGGGCGACGGGACGAAGAACAGCCCGGCGACCTTGCCGTCCTTGTCGTACGCGATCTTCGCGTCGAGACGTGTGCGCGCGAACTTGCAGGTCACCAGCGCTGTCTTGTACGCGCCGACGGGCTCGACGGTCACACCCTCGATCGACTCGAACGCGCCGGCTGCGACCGTCAGCATCGACCAAGTCTCGGCCAGCTTCTCCTCCGGAAGGCCCTTCTTCATGGTCGCGTCGAAGGACGCGACCGCCTCGGCGTTCTTGCCGGCAGCGAGGAGGCCGACGAACGCGCGACCCTTCTCGCCGATCGGATCGATCGTCGCTGCGGGGGAGGTAGAAGCGCTCGGCATCGGAGGATCCTGTGCGGCCGAAGAGGATCGCGCGGCCGAAGCGGGCGCAGAGCTTGCTGCCGCGGGAAGAGGCGCGCCGCCGTCATTGGAGCAGGCTGCAGCGACCAAGGCGATCATTACGAGACGGAGACGTTCCATGTTCACACCCCCAGCGCGGGCTCTTGGACGAGGCCTTGGGCCAAGGCCGGGAGCACATCCCCCAGGCGCCCGTCGAGCCGCACGGTCGCAAGCGCATCGCCGCGCGTCTCACCTTCGTTGATGATCGCGATAGGAATGCCCAGCTCCGAAGCTCGGCGCACGAACCGATATCCGGAGAAGACCGCGAGCGAGGTTCCGAGCACGAGCAGCACCTCGGCGGCGTCGACCATCGCGAACGCCTCATCGACGACGGGCCGCGGGACGTTGTCGCCGAAGAAGACGACGTCCGGCTTGAGCACGCCGTCACACGCCGTGCACGCCGGGACGTTGAAGCCCTGAACGACGGAGGGGTCGAGATCGGCATCGCCGTCCGGTGCCGTCGCCGCGCGCGCAGCATCGAGCGCCGGGTTCATGCCTTCCATCCTGGCTTGCAGATCTTCCCGCGACTCGAGGTGGCCGCAGCTCAGGCACCGGGCTCGCGCGAGCGCGCCGTGCAGCTCGATGATCCGGCGGCTGCCGGCGGCGTGATGGAGGCGATCGACGAGGCGATGATCGAGCGCCTGGTCGGCCTCCATGGTCTCGAAGATG
>JBGTSH010000077.1:0-34627 GCA_041940405.1 Polyangiaceae bacterium | reverse complement strand
ACGACGGGAAGACGCTCCTTCAACAAGATGACGGTCTTGTCCTGAGTAAAGGTTAGATCGGTTTGAACATCTCGATCGCGGCGTCGCCGTTCACGTAGCTGTCGGGCATCCGGATCACGGCGAGGTAGCCTGCCCGCGAAAAGAGCCGCCGGGCCTTCGCGTTGCCCTCGGCAGTCATGAGCGTCATGACCACCGCACCTTCTTCTCTGGCGATCGCCTCGGCCCGGCGCGTGAGGGCGCGGCCCACGCCGGCGCTCTGCTCGCGCGGCGTGACAGCGATCGCGTCGAGCCTGGCCACCGCCGGCTCGCGCCACGGGCCGTAGGGCCGGCGGAGCTTGGCGAAGGTCACGATGGCGAAGCCGAGCGGAGCGCCGTCGCGCTCGACGATCTCGGCGCGTGCGCCCTTCGACGCCAGCATCGAGGCGAGCGAGCGAGCGGGGTCACGCGACCAGCGCGCGAAGACGCGCCGCCCGACCGAGAGCATGAACGTGTCGTCCTCTGGACGTCGGGGCCGGAAACGGAGCCGCTGGGCGAGCCGCATCGCCCAGACACTGTAGCGCAAACCGATCAGTCCTCCATGTCGGCGAGCGCGGGGGCGCCGCACGCGAGCCACTCCCCGAGCATCGCGCGATCCTCGGCCTCGGGACCGCCGACGGGAGGCATCGTCACGTTGTGGTCGCCCGACCGCGCCCAGATGCGCGCGGACCAGGTGCGGACCGCGTCGATGTCGTCGAAGTCGACGCCGAGCGGAGCGCCCTGTCGTTCGGCCTCGGGAACGCCCGAGGTGTGACAGCCGCCGCACCACGAGATGAGGAACGGACCGCCGAAGCTCTCGAAGCTCAGGTAGCTGTCGTCGGGGCAAGGCCGCTCGTCGAGGCTCGCGTACTCGGCGTCGACATCCGGCGTGGCGTCGTCGGCGCTCTCGTCGGTCTCGCCGTCGGCCGATTCCTCGCCGCAGCCGCCGAAGGCGAGAAGCGCCGCCGCGGCGAGCGCAGCCGAGAGCAAGCGTTCAACCGATGAGCGCATGGAAGGGCTCCGCGTTCGGAAGGTAAGCCTCGGGATCGACGCCCACGGCTCCGAGGAGGCCGGCGACGAGGTTGGAGTACTGGAGGATCGTGCCGTCGCTCGCCGGCGCACCCGTCGACAGATCGACGGCCATCGCCTCGAGGTTGTCGCCGGTCGCTCCGAGCACGCGCCCGCCGGGGATGCCGCCGCCGAAGAACATCGCGCTGGTCACCGGCCAGTGATCCTTGCCCATCGCATCGTTGAGCTTCGGCGTACGGCTCATCTCGGAGACGACGGCAACGACCGTCTCGTCGAGGAGGCGCGAGCCCGCTGCCTTGCCGGGGCGATTGGCGAGCTCGGTCGCGAGGAGCGAGAGCGCGCCCATCAAGTCTTCGAAGAGCACCGCTTGCAGCTCGTTGCCCGAGTGCGTGTCCCACTGCGCGAAGGTCTGCTCGAGGTGCACCGTGTGGCTCAGACCCTCCGAGATGGCACGGAGCGCGATGTCCACCTGCACCCGAAGATCGAGCGTGAACGCGAGCTCTTCGCCGAACGCGCCCGAGAAGCCCTTGAGCGACTCACCGCGGTCGAGCGACTTGACGAAATCGTCGATGCGCTTCGCGTTGTAGCCGTGCGCACCACGCGTCACGCGCTCGCGCTCGGCGCGCGCCTTGACGTACTCGGCTACCAAGCCGGTCTCGGCCTCGGTCGGGTTGAAGCGCGGCACCGTCGGATCGGGCCGCGGGAAGCCGAGCGTCGGATCCATCAGGCCGCGTACCTGGGTGACGGTCCCTGTCCGCGCAGCGATCGAAGCGAGCGGTCCGGTGTACGCGGTAGGTCCGAGCACCAGGTAGGGCGCCGGCAGGTCGGGCGCGAGCTCGAACGCGGCGATCGCGCCCGCGTCGGGGTTGGTCTCCGAAGCGGTGCCGGTCAAGATGCGCTTCGTACAATCGGGGTGGTTGATCGATTGCACGCTGATCCCATTGACCAGCGTCGTCGACGATCCCCACGCCTCGAAGAAGGAGCGGGTGTTCGGTCGCGACGCGTGGGTGAAGATCGGCAGCCCGCCGAGCGTCTCGACCGCGCCCGCGGGCACGTCGACGGTCGACAGCCCCGGCTTCGGATCCAGCGCATAGGTCACGTCCCAGCCGCCGTACACGAGGATCATGATCAGGTTCTTCGGCGGCCGCGCATTCTCGGCGCGCGCCGGTCGTCCGAGCCCGAAGAGCCCGGCCTGCGCTGCGCCGAGACCGCCGAGCAACATCTTCCTTCGCGAAAGTGCCATCTTCGCCTCCGAGCTCCGCTCAGTAGTAAGCCACGCGAACGTCTTGCATCATCGCGACGAGGAGCGTCTTCCACGCGCGCTTCACGTCGCCGCTCGATTCGAGCGCGCCCTGCCAGAGCGACAGGCTCGCCGCCACCTCGTCGGAGTCTGCCTCGACCAGCTCGCCGAGGATGCGCGCGTGCAGCCACACGATCTGCTCGCGCACCGCGCCCTCGTCGGTCGTGCCCTCGTCGATGCCCGAGAGGAGGCGCCGCGCGGCCGGGTCACCGTTCGCGAGATCCTTCTCGACGACCCACGCTGCCGCCTCTTCGGCGAAGCCCCGCAGGAAGAGGCTCGTCGTCCCGTTGTCGGTGAATCCCGAGCGGGTCACGTACGCGGAGTCGATGCCACCGCCGATCACGCGATAGCCGAGGATGCTGTCGCGAGGTAGCTCGACCACGCCGATGTCGCCGCCGGTGATGGCCGACAGATCGGTCTGCCAGACGAACCCGGTGAGGTCTTCGAACATCGTCGCGAGCTCGTCCGGCCTCGCGCGCTTCATCCCGACCAGCTCGTCCGCGCCCGCCTCGCCGCCCGTGTGCGACACCCGGAAGTCGTCCGAGAGCACGACCGCCTTGGCGAGCGCCTTCGCGTTCAAGCCCGAGTCGATGAGCACCTCTTGAAGCTCCGACGCGCGCTCGAGCGGTACGTCCTCGAGCTCGACGTGGTTCAGGTACGCGTAGAAGCGCTGCGCTGCGCACAGCGAGAAGCGCGGGTCGTCGGCCATGAGCCGGCCGAGGTCCTCGAGCGTCTCGCCCGGCTTGCCGAAGAGCGCCGGCTCGCGCATCTCGATCTGGAGGTACGTCTCGAACGCACCGGGCAGCCACATGGACTGCGCGGGGTACGCCTCGGTGTCGGCGACCACCACGATCGGGAAGACGTCCTTCATGAACGCGGCGAGCGGGTCGAGCGCCTGGTGGCAGCTCGCGCACGCCGAGTTTGCCTGCACGGCGTCCTGTACGGCGTTCGGATCGGCGACGTTCACGGTCGTGTCGAGCTCGACGTCGCGCGAGAGGAAGTCGTAGCAGAGCAGGCCGCGCGACAGCGCGTTCGCTCGACCGCGGTTCGCGTTCGACGGCGTGCTCTGCCACCGCACGTAGAGCCACGAGTCGGTCAGGATGCCGGCGTTGCCGCGGCCGTCCTTCCATTCGCTCTTCTGCCAGGTCTCTCCGCCCGCTTGGTAGTCGAGATCCCAGACCGTCGCCGCGACCGAGTCGGTGATCGTGTACGGCGCCGTCACGATCTCCGAAAGCGGAAGGTCGTTCATCACCACGTGCTCGATGAGCTTGAGCGGCGCCTCTTGCACGGACGCGTTGATCGCCGACTGATCGAGCGTGGTCAGCGGCGCGACCCGGGGAAAGCCCGCCGGGTAGTACAACCAATCGGGGCGCAGGAGCAGCGCTTCGTTGTAGAGGTCGCGTACCGTCCGCCCGAAGTCGGGCGACGCGAGGTACTCGTCGACGATCTCACCGAGCGCGTCCGGGTCTTCGCTCACCCGCACGAGCTCGTCGTAGCTCGGACGCTTTCCCCGAAGCGCCATCGAGGCCCGCACCAGGTGATCCGTCGCCGAGAGGTACTCGACCTCCACCTCCTCGTGCGGCTCCGGGTCCGTTTCGACCGTCTCCTCGGAGCAAGCGGAGAGTGCCAACAGCGTCCAGGGCAAGACCGACACCAGGCCAGCGCGTCGCATAGGAAGCCCGCACTGCAACGGCAGTGCCGGTCCCCGACGTCGCAAAACCCGTGAAATGCCGCGTCAAAATCCTGCGTTTCGTCGCCTCGACGCGACCTGTCGCCTGGAGGTGACTCATGCATCCAGCTGCACCGGGTGAGGCGATCGGTTTACCCTCCTTCGCGTGATCCGGCGCTCTGCTCTCGCGACCCTCGCCATCGTCTGCATCGTCGCCAGCTGCGGCGACGACACCGACTGCGAAAACGGCTCGTGCCACTGCTTGGCGGGCGAGACGTGCGACCTCGCCTGCGAGGCGCCTCCCTGCACCGTCGTCTGCGAACAGGACTCCAACTGCACCGCCGCATGCGCCAACGGAAGCTGCACCTGCGAAGCGGGCGCCGAGTGCGACTTCGTCTGCGATGCGCCCCCGTGCCACGTAGCATGCGACGGCGACAATCCCTCGTGCAACGGCGCTTGCGCCAACGGCAGCTGCACCTGCAAGTCCGGCAGCACGTGCGCCTTCCAATGCGACGCACCGCCGTGTCACGTCACCTGCGAAGGCAACAACTTCTCCTGCAGCGGCACCTGCGCCAACGGAACGTGCGCCTGCGGCCCCGAGTCCACCTGCAACTTCGTCTGCGCCGCGGGACCCTGCCACGCTACCTGCGAAGGCACCTGCTTGGTCGAGTGCCCCGAAGGAACGGCCGGCACCCAGAACTGCGATATCACCCAATGCGCCGCCGGCGAGGTCGTCATCTGCCCGAACGGGGCGGCCACTGCGTGCGGTGTGGCTTGTCCTTCTTAGCTGCCCCCTTTGGCGGGCTTCGCGCTTCGCGCTCGCCCGCCTGTTCGCACCTGCCGCGCCCTCTGCGCGCGCGTGGGGGGCGGGGGAACCCGCGGTAGCTGACAGTGGTGTTATTGCGTTTGCGCTGACACGTCCAGTGAGCACACGCGGCGCAGCGCTGCGGTGCGGCGGGTGCCGGCGTCTCGGCGCCGGAGATGACCGCCGGCCGCGGCTCGTTCGACCCCATGACCCGGCCCGCGCGGTTGGTTCGATGCCGATGACCGGTCATCTCGATTGAGTGACTCCCAGGGGCTCATTGAGCCCCCGATGGGTGCGCCATCTCGGCTGGTTGCCCCGCCTGGGTGTATCGAGCGCCGATGACCGCCCATCGCGCGTCAACGTCCGCCCGCCGCCGCACACGCCCCGCCCGCGCGTCGCCCCACGCCCTCTCCCTCTCCCTCGCCCTCTCCCGCTCCCTCTCCCTCTCCCTCTCCCGCGCCCACGCGCACGCCCACGCGCACGCACGCGCCCACGCGCCCACGCCCACGCGCCCCCTCTCTCCGAGCCCCCCGGCGACGCCCCCCCCGGCGCGGCCCTCCGCGCGTGCGACGTCGCGTCTCAAAATCACCACTGGACCAAGTACACGCAGGCCTTGTCGCCCTTTTTTCTACAGCCCGTCGTCGAGTGAGAGACGGACACTGCGGGCTGAAAGCGCGCCGTGAAGCCGGCGATGATGCCGCGGTCGAGATCGCAAGGATAAGGATTGTCGCAAGTCATCGTGGCAGAGGTGCCGCCTTCGAGGAGCTCGCAGGCGTAGTGGCCGAGCCCGTCGAGCTTGGTGCCGGTTGCCGGATCCAGCATGGGCACGCCCTCTTTGCGGTGGTGCATGTGGTACGACATCTCGATGCCGGGAAGCACCTGCGCCACGCTGTCGATCCCGGGCGGAAGCGGCGCGGCGTCGGCGATGCGCTTGCCGACCGTGTAGACGCTGTTCGAGCCGACCTCTTCGACGAGGGCGTGGGTGACTTCCAGCCATTTGTCCATGGGGACGTAGATGGCCTTCAGCGTCTCGGGATCGGCTTCGAGATCGATGCCCATCTTGTTCTTGAAGTACTTGTCGAGAATCGAGGGGTATTGGCGGAACGCGCCGATGTACGCGAGGAGCGCGAGGCCCCAGACGTCATATTTGGCGAATTGACTGAAATCCATACCGTCAGCTCACCATTGGATGAGATAAGTGCATGCGCTGTCTCCCTTCTTTCTACAGGTCGAGGACTGGTGCGAGATCGACACTGCGGGCTCGAACCGGGACGCAAAACCGAGGAGGAGGCCGCGATCCATGTCGCACGGATACGGATCGCTGCAGGTCATGGTGGCGGAGCTCCCTCCTTCTTGTAGCTCGCACACGTAGTGGCCGATGCCGTCCAGCATCTGACCGGTCTGTGGATTGAACATGACAACACCGTCCTTGCGGTGGTTCATGTGAAAGGCGAAGTCCATTCCCATGAGCACGCCGGGGGCGCTGTTCACCTCGGGCGGAACGAGCGCGGTCTCGCTGATCTTCCTACCGATGGCGTAGACGGTGCTGGCGCCGACCTCGTCCACGATGTCGTGCGTCACCTTGATCCACTCGGCCATCGGGACCCAGGTGTCTTGGAGCACCGCGGGATCCAGAGCGAAGGTGGCGCCGAGCCGCTTGAAGTACTTCTCCAGCACCGTCGGGTACTGCTTGAACGCGTTGGCGTATGCGAGCAGCGCCATACCCCACGCGTCGCACTTCTCGTACGGAGTCAGATCCATAAGTCTCCATAGGTACGTTTTTCGCGCGCGCTTTCGCAAGCCAAAAGCCGGCGCCGATCGAAGCGTCTCGTCACCTACGTCTGCGGGGGCAGGCGCGAACCCACACCGCGTCGCACATGCGATCACTGCTTGCGACGATTCACGCGCTCGTAGGCGTCGCGCTTCGGCATGCCGAGCTCGAGGGAGACGATCTCGGCGACCTCTTTGGCACGGCGACCCTCGGCGAGGAGCGCGTCGATGCGCGCGTCGACCGCACCGTCATCCATGGCCGGGCGCTCCGAGGCGACCCGGGGGCCGACGACCACCGTGATCTCGCCGATCCAGTCGCGGCCTCTATGCTCGGCCGCCAGGTCGCGGACGACCCCGCGAAGGAGCTCCTCGTGGAGCTTGGTGAGCTCGCGGGCGATGAGCGCCTCTCGGTCGGGGATGACCCGCGCGAGATCGGCCAGCGTTTCGGCCATGCGCTGTGGAGCCTCGAAGAAGACGACGACATCGGGATCGGCGGCGACGCGCGCGAGGGCTTCGGTCCGCTCCAGGCGGCCGCGTGGGAGAAAGCCGGCGAATCGGAAGGCCGTGGTGGCGAACCCGGCGACGCTGATGGCGGCGCTCACCGCGGACGGGCCGGCGACCGGTACGACCCTTGCGGCTCGGCTCTGGACGGCGCGGACGAGGGCGCTGCCGGGATCGCTGACGCCTGGTGTGCCGGCGTCGGTGACCAGCGCGACGTTGGTGCCGTTCGCGATGCGATCCGCGAGGCGATCGATGTCGGCGTCGCTGGCGTGAGCGTCCAAACGAACGATCTCTTTGCCGGTGGCGCCTAGGTGCGAGAGAAGGGCACGGGCGCGGCGGGTATCTTCGGCGGCAACGACAGGCGCGTCGAGGAGCGTGGCGCGCGCGCGATCGCCGAGATCGCCGAGGTTGCCGATCGGGGTGCCGACGACGAAGAGGCAGCCTGCCCGATCAGCCCCCACTCCCTTAGCTGGAGTCGACGGCATCGCCGAGCTCGGCCTTCAAGAAGTCACGCAGCTTCGAGGTGAGGCGTGCTTCGAGCTGCCGGACGCGCTCGCGCGAGATGCCGAACTCGTCGCCGAGCTCTTGCAGCGTGAGGGGGTCCTCTGCCGCCATGCGCTTGTCGAAGATGATGACGTCTTTGCCCTGGAGCTTGGCGCGGAACTCCTGAAGGCGGTCGTGGACCATGCGATCCATCTCTTGCCGCTCGAGCAGCATCTCCGGACCGCTGGTGGCGGACGGCATGAGATCGACCCGCGAGACGCTGCGGCCCTCGGCGTCGCCGACGGGCGCGTCGAGGCTCGCTTCGGCGCTGGCGAGCCGGCGGTCCATCTCGATGACCTCTTTCTCTTCGACCCCGAGACGATCGGCGATGACGTCCGGCGTCGCGTCGATGCCCATCGCGGCGAGCTTCGCCTTCTCTTTGTTGAGGTTGAAGAAGAGCTTTCGCTGCGCCTGCGTGGTGCCGAGCTTCACCAGACGCCAGTTGTTGAGGATGAACCGCAGGATGTACGCGCGGATCCACCAGGCCGCGTACGAAGAGAGCTTCACGCCACGATACGGGTCGTAGCGCTTCACGGCCTGCATCAGGCCGATGTTGCCCTCTTGGATGAGGTCCATGATGTTCTTGTAGGCGCGGCGGTACTCGTACGCGAGCTTGACCACGAGCCGCAGGTTCGCGGTGACGAGGCGCGCCGCCGTGTTGACGTCTTGCGTCGACTGGTAGTGCTTGGTGAGCGTTTGCTCTTCCTCTGGCGTGAGGAGCGGGTGCCGCTGGATCTCGCGGAGGTAGGCCTGAAGCGGGTCGCGTCGTGAGAGGGCTGCATCCGTGGAGATGGGCGCGACGCTCTCGGGTATGTCGGCGATCGGCTCCTCGTCGATGACCTCCCCGGCGACCTCGATCACCTCTCCATCGCCGTCGACGTGATCCGGCTCTTCACCGTCGCTCGCGTCGCGCTCCTCGTCCTCGGGCTCGCGGCCTCGGCCGCCGGCAGACGAGGGCGGGGGCTCGGACCGGGACGCGCCACGGCCCGCCGGAGTCGCAGCGGCCTTGGAAGTGGCACGTTTCCGCGGCTTCGCCGGCGCCTCCTTGGTCGGATCCTGCTTCTTACGGGGCACGGGTCGTCTCTCTATGTCAGATTGTCGGCCTGGGCGGTAGGGGGGGAAGGCGCAGCCGCAGTTTCGTGCTACGCCCCATCGGTCGTGAGCGGTCCGTCGCAAGCCGAACGGGTGCGAAGTCTGCGTCCGTGGTTCCTGATGCCCGCGATGATCCTCATCTGGCTCGTCGGGGTGGTGGGGGTCAATACGGGCTGTCAGGGCGCCCTCATCATCAATTCGGGCTCTGTGCCCGACGATCAGGCGATCCTGGAGTCGATCAAGGGCCGGACCGACCACGCCGCGGGCAACGAGTATACGAACGCTGTCATCACCCGTGCGCTCATCGAGCATCGGGATCGAACGTTGCCGCTCTCGGTGGGCCAGGCCCTGCTCTCGCTCCTCCTCGTGTCGGCGAGCGCGATGATCCTCTCGGGCCGGCCTGGGGCACGCACCTTTGCCCTCCAAGTGTTCGGGGCCAACGCCGTCTTCTACGTCGTGGACTACGTCCTCACGCAGGACTTCCGCGATCAGTGGGTGCGGGCGCGTGCCCAGCTCGATGACGCGGCGGTGCTCGGGCTCGCGCCCGTCTCCCTCTACGTGTGGGTGAACCGTGTCGGGCTCGCTTTCCATTTGATGGTCTCGGCCGGCGGCATCCTCACGCTCTTCTCGAAGCGCACGCTGGCGTACCTCGACGCGTCAGAGCGCGCCGAGCAACGCCGCGAGCGCGAAGACGAGCCGTGACCGGCCCGGAGGGGCAGGACGGATTGCTCCCGGATTCGCACCCTGACGGGCGCGAATCGCTCGAGCCGGGGCGCGTGAACGTCCTGCCCGAGAGCCTGTCGAACCAGATCGCCGCGGGCGAGGTGGTCGAACGCCCCGCGAGCGTGGTCAAAGAGCTCTGCGAGAATGCGCTCGACGCGGGTGCCACGCGCGTCGCCATCGAGATCGAGGGCGGCGGCGTGACCTTGTGTCGCGTGACCGACGACGGCTGGGGGATGGAACGCGACGATGCGATCACCAGCCTCCTTCGCCACGCCACGAGCAAGCTCAGCACCTTCGAGGATCTCTCGGCGATCCGTTCCTACGGGTTTCGTGGCGAAGCGCTGCCGAGCATCGCGTCGGTGAGCCGCTTTCGGATCGAGACCAAGCGGCGCGGCCAGAGCGAAGGCGTCGCCGTCAGCGTCGAGGGCGGCGCGCCACCGCTGGTCGAGCCGTGCGGAGCGCCTTCGGGCACGCGCGTCGACGTGCGCGACCTCTTCTACAACGTCCCCGCGCGTCGAAAATTCCTGCGCGCCTTCGCGACAGAATCGGCGCACGTCACCGAGGTGATCGAGGCCGTGGCGCTCGCGCGACCTGGCCTTACCGTGACCCTCGAGCGCGACGGCCGGCGCGTTCGCGAGCTCCTCCGCGCGACCTCGCGCGAAGAGAGGGTCCGCGACGTCCTCACGGGCTGGGATCTGATCGCGTGTCGGGGCGCCCGCGGCCCGCTCGCGGTCGAGGCGTTCCTCTCGCGTCCCGAGAAGGCGCGCTCCGGCGCGACGGCGCTCCGGATGTTCGTCAACGGCAGGCCGGTCAAAGATCGCGCGCTCGCCCGGGCCGTCGCGTTCGGCTACGGCAGCGTGCTCGAGCCCGGGCGCTATCCGGTCGGCGTCGTCTACCTGGAGATCCCTCCCGAGCTCGTCGACGTGAACGTGCACCCGCAAAAGAGCGAAGTCCGCTTCGCCGATGGGCGCGCCGTTCAGGACGCCGTCTACCGGATCATCGAGCAGGCGATCGGACCGGCGCTCTCGGGGCAGGCGGTGCTTTCGTCGTCAGTCTCCAACCGAGCCTCGCCTCCGGACCAAACCTCACCCCCTGGCCCCCTCTCCGTGAAGGGAGAGGGGGGACCGGAGATCGTTTGGTCCGGATCTGGAGAGCTCCCCGTTTCTGCGCTGCCGTACCCGGTTCGCGAGGGCGCGCCGCTCTCGACCTCGGATCAGGCGCTGCCTGCGAGCGTCACCTTCCTGGCTCAGCTGAATCGCACGTTCCTTCTTTGCGAGAGCGAAGATGCGCTGCTCGTCATCGATCAGCACGCCGCAGCCGAGCGCGTCACGTTCGATCGGCTGCGCCGCGCCTTCACCAATCGCGCCGTCGCGATGCAGACGCTCTTGGTGCCGGAGCTCGTCGACGTCGAAGCGTCGGCGGTCAGCCTGGTCGAGGAAGCGCAGGCCGACATCCTCGCGATGGGAATGGACCTGCGCCCCGCCGGGACCAACCGCGTCGCGGTGCACGCGGTGCCGCAGATCCTTGCGCGCGGCCGGCCGCTCGAGCTCGTCACGTCGCTGATCGCCGAGCTCGCCCGCGCCGGGACGCGCGGCTACTCGGGCGCGATCGATCTCGCGCTCGCCACGCTGGCTTGCCATGGCTCGGTCCGCGCGGGCGACGCCGTATCCCCCGCCGAGGCGAAGGAGCTCCTGGCTGCGCTCGCGAAGATCGAGCTCGGAGGCTACTGCCCCCACGGGCGTCCGGTCGTGATGCGCCTGTCCTTCCGCGAGCTCGAGCACCGGGTGGGCCGGCGGTGAGGTTCGCCGAGCTCGCTCCGCCCGCGCCGGGGGAGCTCTTGACGGTGGTGGGACCGACCGGGTCGGGAAAGACCGAGCTCGCGATTCGGCTCGCCGAGCGCTTCGGTGGAGAGATCGTCGGCGCCGACAGCGTGCAGATCTACCGGGGCTTCGACATCGGCTCTGGAAAGCCGACGCCCGAGGAGGTCGCCCGTGCGGCGCACCATGTCGTGGGCGTCGTCGACCCGCTCGATGCGATGGACGCCGGCATCTACGTGAAGCTGGCCGACGCCGCGATCGCCGACGTCCGCGAGCGAGGCAAGGTGCCGATCGTGTGCGGCGGGACCTTCCTCTGGGTGAAAGCGCTGACCCGCGGGCTCGCCGAGGCGGCGCCTCGCGACGAGGCGATTCGCGCTCGTCACCGGGACGAGGCTGCGGCCGAGGGACGCCCGGCGCTCCACGCAAAGTTGGCGAAGGTCGATCCGGAGATGGGAGCTCGCCTTGCACCTAACGATTTTGTCAGGGTGAGCCGCGCCCTCGAGGTCTTCGAGCTGACCGGGCGCCCCCTCACCGCGTGGCAGGCCGACCACGGCTTCGCGACCGAGCGCTACCCGGCGCGCCTCTTGGGTCCGGCCATCGAAAGAAGTGAGCTCGACGACAAGCTGGAACGTCGCGCCCGCGCGTGGCTCGAGAGCGGCTGGATCGAAGAGGTCGAGGCGCTCGTCGCCGCCGGTTTCGCCGGCGCGCGGGCGATGGGCTCGGTCGGCTACAAAGAGGTGCTCGCGTTCACGCGAGGCGAGATCGCGAAGCCGGACCTCCTCGGCGCGATCGTCCGTGCGACCCGCGTCTTCGTGCGGCGGCAGCGGACGTGGATTCGCGACGAGCCGGTGATCTACGTCGACGCCTGATCAGTGCGGGCGGCGCAGCCAGCGCTCGGCGGTCGGCGTGCACCTCACGAAGTCGCCGTCCGGCGCAATGCACGGACCCAGACGGAACGAGCCGTCGGCCGCGACGTCGGCGGTGCGCGTCCATTCCCATCGTTTGGGAACCGCGCTCCACTTCCCGCTCGCTTGTCCTTCATTCACCCAGTCGAAGCTCTCGGTCGAGGCCGCGGTCGTGGTGCGCCGGCAGGTGACGCGCGCCCCATCGTCCGAGCAGACGACCCGAAAGCGCGCAGCCGCTTCGTACGAGCCGGTGGTGAGGTTCATCCATTCGGCGACGCGCTCGGCGTAGTCGAAGCGGATCGTCGGGGTCTTCGTGCCTTCGACCAGGGCCATCTCGAGCGGCTCGATGAACTGCGAATGCCCGCACCCGGGCCCGGGCTGCGTGACGTCGAGCACCATGTTGGTCGGAAACCAACCGCGCTCCGTTCGAACGACGAGACGGGTCACGTAGCTCAGGTCTTCGATGCCGTGCAGAAGGCGCACCTCGTAGGGCTCGGGCAGCGTCCAGACGCCTTTGTCGGGACGGTCGGCGCTGCAGCCCGGGGTGATCCCTTCGATGAACACATCACCGGCTTCGCGTTCCTTCGCTCTGGCGATCTCGGGCGCGCTCGCCGCGCTGTGCTTCGCGCAGAGGGCTTCGGCGGTGTCGTAGGGCGCGCCCTCGAAAACGGATCGCAGCGCGTCCGGCTCCGAGCCGACCGGCGCGCCGCTAGCGACGCGGACCTCGGGTGCCGCAGGCGGCACGAGCGCCGAATCGGGCGCCGTGCCGAGCACCTCGAGCTCGGAGACGACGATCTCGCGAAAGCGCGGCTCGGACCCCGGCACCGCCTCGAGCACGCGCAAGGTGAACGCGCCGCCGGCCTGATCCAGCGCGATCGCCTGCGGGCGCCGATCGTTCGGGTCGAGGTCGAAGACGCCGATCGGTGCGCCGTCCTTCTCGATGGCGAGCTTCGCGATGCGGTGGTTTCTCGTGAAGAGATCGCCCCGCGCCGATATCTTGTCGTAGCCGACGGTAACGACGATGCGCCTCACGCGCGCTTCGGAAGGCACATCGAACCTGATCGAAGCGTCGAGCTCGCCCGGTGCGCCGTTCCACGCGGTGTCGGCGCGGCGATCGACGAGGTGCTCGGGCGCGTCGGTGTCGTTCTGAACTTGCGACGAGACCGCGACGCGCGAGCGCGTTCGATACAAGAGATCGACGATGGGCGCCTCGGGCGCGACCGGGGCAGGCTCCGAGGCGGGCTCTTCGACCGGGATCACGTCGAGGGGCGGGGGCTCGGGCGCCTCGGCGCAGGCCGCCGGCGTGATGCAAGCCAACCCGAGAAGCGCGGAAGCCGGACGCACCCAGCCTCTACGCCGCCGACGCGCCCGGCCATTCCCGGAGCTCGGCGGCCCGCCCCTGTACTACCATCCGCGGTCCCCATGCTTCGCCTCCGGCTCCTTGCAGCGCTTGCCATCGTGACCGTGCCGCTCGCCGCCACCTGTGGGTCGGCGTTCCCGAAGACGGTGCGCACCTCGAAGGGCATGTGGAGCTCCGTGTGCCCCTCCGAGTTCGAGGACGTCGAGCGCGGCGCGTACTGCGCCGAAGCGAACGCCTTCACCGAAGCGCCCGACACGCGTCCGATCTGCGACTACGCCGAGGGCTACTGCGGCTGCGAGCTCGACAAGGAGAAGGCGGAGTACGTCTGGTCCTGCCTTGTCGATCCGACCGCGCAGGTGTGTCCGTTCGATCGCCACGAGACGCCGATCGCGCCCGGCGACGCATGTGACCAGCTCGGAAAGATCTGCTCGTACCCGGAGGGCGAGGGCTGCTTTCGCAGCTTCTCCTGCAGGGACGGCCTTTGGGCACCCGGCGCGCTAGCGTGCCACCCGTCGCCCGCGGCCCGCCCCTGATCTCGCCGCGCGGAGTCGTGCGTCGCACCTCGGAATCACCCGAGGCGTGATGCCGCGCACATTACCGGGGCACTTTCGCCGGATTTTCGGACAAGGGCTGGAACGAGCCCGATTTTCAGCACGCGCCTGAACGGCACGAAGCCTGCTCATGCGCGACTGCATGTCGATTTCATCTAGGCTCTCGCTCGTCGTATCCCTCGGCTCTTGCGTCGCGCTCGCCTTAGTCGGCTGCGGCGGCGACGACGATCCGGGCGGAACGTCCAACGAGGGCGCGAACGGCGCCGGCGCGGGCTCCTCTGCAGCCGCCGGGCCGGTGCCGGAAGAAGTGCACCAGATCGACGGCGTGTCGGTGTCCACCATCGCCGGCAGCGATGTCGCCGGCAAGAGCGACGCTCCGCCGACCACCTTCTCGAACCCTGCGAACGTCGTCCTCGGCCCCTCGGCGAAGCTCTACGTCGCCGACTTCGATAACGGGATGGTCAGGACGATCGACACGTCCGGAAACGTCGCGACGCTCACCGATCAAACGGGCTTCGCGCGGCCCTTCGGCCTCGTCGGCAGCGAAGACGGCAAGCTGATCGTCCAGACCGACTTCAACGAGCAGGGCGGCAACGGCGGTCAGAGCGGCGGCGTCCTCTGGCTGGTCGATCCGGGCACCGGCGTCGCCACGGTGCTCGTCTCGGGCGTCGGGCGGCCTCGCGGGCTCGCGCGTCTCCCCAACGGGCTCATCGCGATGGCCGACGTCGATCGGCACGACATCCGTCTGTTCGATCCGGCGACGAGCTCGATCACCGACCTCGCAGGCAAGGCGGGTGAGGCCGGCCTCGCGGACGGCGCCGGCGCCGAGGCGCGCTTCGACAGGCCCTACGGCGCGGTCGCGACGGCCGACGGCGACATCCTGGTCGCCGATCAAAACAACCACGTCATTCGAAAGGTCACCGCCGCGGGCGCCGTCTCGACGTTCGCCGGCATCCCCGGCGCGAAGGGCATGGTCGACGGCGGGCGCGACAGCGCGCGGTTCAACATGCCGCAAGACCTCGCGATCGACGGCGCGGGCAACGTCTACGTCACCGACGTCGGCAACCACCGCATCCGTCGCATCAGCCCCTCCGGCGAGGTCGAGACGGTCGCCGGCGACGGCACGGCCGGGTTCAAGGACGGCTCGGGTGGCGAGGCGCGGTTCTTCGGCCAGGAAGGGATCGAGGTCGAAGCTGACGGTAGTGTCCTCTACGTGGCCGACGGCACGAACGGAGAGGTCGAGCCGTATCACCGCATCCGGGCCATCGCCCTCCCGTGAGACGGCAGCTTTTCAGCTAGGGCGTGTGTCGAGCCGGCGTTCCCAGCGAACGCCGGCTCGCTCTGTTCTCTGCTTCGCGCCCTGCCGGGCGCGAAGCACATGTAGGCAGCGCATCTGGATCGAACTTTCCCCCGGCTGAGAGACCCTTCTGGCTCCGAGAGAACGCACACTCTGGGTTAGAATGGCGGCTCCGCGGGAGAGGTAGTCAGATGCACGTGCGATTCCGAAGAGGAGCTTCGCTCCTCGCGCTGCTCCTCGCAGGCTGCGTAGGAGACATCGGCTCGAGCGAGAACGAGAAGAACGGCGGGAGGGATCCCGATGCCGAGGCGTTCGTTCCGTCCGCGCCGACCATCCACCGGCTGACGACACCTCAGCTGCAGAACACGTGGCTCGCGCTGTTCGGCGAGCCGCTCGTCGTTCCGACGGACCTGCCCAACGACGACCTGCTCTACGGGTTCACGTCGATCGCGGCAGCCGGAGCGACCATCTCCTCGCTCGACGCAGAGAAGTACGAGAACGCCACCTACGACGTCCTCGATCAGGTCTGGGGTGATGCCGCGCGTCGCGACGCGCTCGTCGGCTGTGTGCCTGCGGCGGTGTCCGATCCGTGCGTGCGCGAGTTCCTCGAGGACTTCGCGAAGCGCGCGTGGCGCCGGCCGGTAGACGCGACCGAGATCGATTCTCTCCTCGGCGTGGGTGAAGGGGTCGCGGCCGACCTCGGCAGCGACGTCCAGCTGGGCGTCAAGTACGCGACCGCGGCCGTGCTGCAGTCGCCGAGCTTCGTCTTCCGGATCGAGGTAGGCGAGCCCGATGCCGAGCGCGAGGGCGAGCTTCGCTACACGAGCTGGGAGATGGCGAGCCGCCTCTCGTACCTGCTCTGGGACGCTCCGCCCGACGAAGGTCTCATGATGGCCGCCGAGACCGACGCGCTCAGCAATGCAGAGGGCGTGCGCCTCGAGGCGGAGCGCATGATCGACGACCCGCGCGCTCGCCCGGCGCTCATCCGGTTTTTCGGCGACTTCTTGACGATGAACAAGCTCGACGTCCTCGACAAGAGCCCCGAGAAGTTCCCGGCGTTCAGCCCGACGCTCGGTCCCGCGATGCGCGTCGAGATCGAGCGCATGTTCGAGAACATCGTCTTCGAAGAGCAGGCGGACTTCCGAACGCTCTTCACGACGCGCGAGACCTACATCAACGAGGAGCTGGCGGCGGTCTACGGCATCCCCGGGATCACCGGTCCGGACTTCCGGCCCTACGTGTTCGCCGATGGCGATCCGCGCGCGGGGCTCTTGACCACGCCGGGCTTCCTCGCGGTGAACTCGCACAAGACGCAGACGTCGCCGACGCACCGCGGGCGCTTCGTGCGGCTCAACCTCCTCTGCCAGGACGTGCCGCCACCGCCGCCCGGGGTCGACACGTCGCTTCCGGAGCCCGCGCCCGGCGAGGCCCTGACGCTGCGCCAGCGGCTCGAGGTCCACCGTGAAAAGCCCGAGTGCCGCTCGTGCCATCACATGATGGACCCCATCGGCTTCGCGTACGAGAACTTCGATGCGATCGGCAGCTACCGAACCGTCGACGAGAACGGGCTCCCGATCGACGCGGTCACCGACCTCAACTCCGAGCCTGTCGAGGGCCCGGTAGAGATGGGTGAGCTCGTCGCGCAGCTGCCCGAGGTCGGGGCCTGCATCGCGCGAAGGTTCTACGAGCACGCGGGCGGACACCTCGCGACGCCGCACGAAGAGGTCGCCGTCGAGGCGCTCGTCGAGAGCTTCGTCACGAGCAACTACGACTTCAAAGAGCTGGTCGTCGGGCTCGTGATCAACGACGGCTACCGCTACGCCGTGCCGGTGGAGGAGTGAGGGCCATGCACGACATCAAGCGCTACATGAACCTCCCCGTCGCCGAGCGCTCTGGGCGCCGGCCCGCTCGTCCGAGCAAGGCGCCGCGACGTCTCTTCCTTCGCGGAGCCCTGGGCGCGACGTTGGGGCTCCCTCTCTTCGACTTCATGCTCGACAGCCACGGCGAGGCCTACGCCGACGGTGAAGAGCTGACGCGGTTCGGCCTCTGGTACTGGGGCAACGGCACGCACCCCGACTACTGGGTACCGAGCCAGGGCGCGAACTGGCAGCCGCCGGCTGACGGCGCTCTCGAGGCGCTCGTTCCGCTCCGCGAGTACGTGAGCGTCATCTCCGGGCTCAGCGTGCTGACGCCGCGCCACGCGCACCATTCGGGCGCCGCCACGGTCTGCACCGGCGGCCCGCACCTCAAGGTGGCCGACGTCCGCGACACGATCGTCTCGACGTTCAAGTACCCGTCGGTCGATCAGATCGCGGCCGCGCACTTCATGCAGGTCTCGCCCACGCCCTACCGCTCGCTCGAGGCGGCGGTCACGCGCTTCCGCGGCACCGACGAGGGGACGACGTTCCAGTACCTGTCCCATAACGGAAGCGTCGGCGGCGAGACCAACGTCAACCCGTCCGAAGAGTCGCCGCACGCGTTCTGGGATCGCCTCTTCAACCAGGGCACCGCCGAGCCGCTCCTTCGCAAGGCGAGGGCGCGCGTCCTCGATCAGGTGGGAGACCAGATCAAGACGCTCCAGAACCAGCTCGGGACCAAGGACAAGCAGCGCCTCGAGCAGCACCTCACGAGCATCACCGAGCTCGAGGCGCGGCTGAACGCGCCGCTCGCCGACTGCAGCAAGCCGAACGACCCGGGCGACTTCCCCGACATCGACACCAACGAGCAGATCGATCAGAAGAACACCGCGATGACCGAGCTGATGACGCTCGCGCTCGCCTGCGGCCTCACCCGATCGTTCTCGATCATGTACTCGACGTGCGGCTCGGGCGTGATCTTCCCCTCGGTGCCGGGGATGACCGACGGCCACCACTACACGAACCACACCGAAGCCAATCCATGGCCCAAGGCGCACCTCGCGACGAAGGTCATCATGGGCCACCTCGCGCAGTTCCTCCAGAAGCTCGCCGACACGCCCGAGGGCGCGAACAACCTTCTCTACAACTCGTCGATCTTCTGCACGAGCGAGCACCGCGACGGCATGTCGCACTCGCAAGACGACATGCCGATGCTCCTCTGCGGCAAGGGCAGCGGGCGCCTGAAGGGCAACTTCCACTTCCGTCAGGATGGGGGGAACACGACCCGAGGGCTGCTGACGGCGCTGAGAGGAGCGGGATTGCCGCTGAGCGAGTTCGGGTATGAGGCGGGCTTTACGAACCAGCCGATTCTCGAGCTGGAGACCTGAGAGCGAGCACGGTCACGAGAGGTCGTGAACGAGGACGTGCACGAAGCTCGTGAACGAGAGGAGCGTGCACGTGAGCGTTCGACGCTTCACGTGGACGAGCCCGAGCCCGAGGACGAGCCCGAGAACGCGAAGGGCCACGATGCTCGTCGACGTTCACGGCGGTCACGTCGTCGGATTGGGCAGCCTGAGACCTTGCAGCACGGCACTTCGGTCGCATGCGCGGGAGCTTGATGACTCCGGCTCTCTGATTGACACCGCGGCATGGCGGTCGGGATCAGCGAAACGACTTCAGCGCGGGTGCTGCCTGCGCGAGCAGGTCCCAGCAATGGACGACGCCGTCGCTCGTGCGGGCACACGCTACCTCGTGGGCGCCGCTGACGCCGATTTCGGCAAACCCGAGAGCCATCTCGGTGACGCCTTGTAGCTCGATCGTTTGAGCGTCTCTACGAGCGCCATGAATGCAGGTGACTCTGTCGGTGAGCCACGCGCATGCGGCCGTGCCGGCCTCGTGCATGGCGACCTCCGCCGATCGCGGCAGCTCGTCGAGACGGCCTACCAAGCTCCGCTGAGCGTCCGCGACACCTCGGCCCTGAAGCGGATCCGGGAACGACTCGCAGGCTATTCCGCCAGCCTCGAGCTCGCCGCACACGAGCGCAACGTCGCAGACGGGACGTGACGAACGTCTTTGAGATCCGGGACGAGCCGCGGGCGCTCCGCTCCGCTCGACATCGCGACGCTCCCATCGTCGAGCAGCGCGCAGCTCCGGCCGCCGATGGACCGGTGGATCTCTTTCGCCGGCCGGGGCAGGTCGATCTTCGACGGGACGCCGCTCTTGTCCCAGCAGTGCATCGTTCCGTCTCTTGTCAGCGCACATGCGCCTGTCTGATGGATCGCGATGTCGACGACGTTCGAAAGTCCGACGTCCTTGTCCTTGGTCGCGACGCCATTCCACGTCCCGCCCTCCGTCAACCCGAAGCACAATGCTCGCGCCGCACGCGTGACGAAACACGCACTGTAGTGGTCGCTCACGCGTGTGACGTCATTGGCGGCTCGGAGCGACGACGTGCCGTCGGCCCGCACGATCAGGGGAGCCTCGATGCCCGTCCGAACACCGATCGTCTTCGGACGCATCTTCCAGGGCTTTTTCTCGACGGCTTTCCCGGTCTCCTCGGTCGACGCAGCGGACGGCGCCGGCGCCGGAGGCTTGGGCTCGGGGATGGCTACGGGCTCAGGCTCCGTGGTCGCTGGAGCGCAGCCGCCGCATCCGGTTGCGATCAGCAGAAAGCACGAGCCTCTACACAGGTGTCCCAGGAGGTGCATGCGCGTTCCCACTATACACGCGCACCTCGACGCATCGACGCGCCCGACCCTCCAACCTCGATGCTGCTCGCCTGGTCGAGCTCGTGAACGCCGCGGTCCTTCGGCTGCACGAGGCTCGTCCGAGGGACTGAGCGTTGCTCGACCGTATCAGCCGCGCGCTCTTGCCCAGTCGACGGCCGCGCGAGGCTTGAGGATCCCTGCGCCCTGCATCTCGGCGGCGACGTCGGGCAGCCTCTCGGCCGTCTCGCAGAGGCCGCGCCTGATGTCGGCCGGCGTGAGCTTCGGGGCAATCTCGAGCATCTGCGCTGCGACGCTCGCCGCGATCGGCGACGCGAACGACGTGCCGTCGACGTGCTGGTACTCGTGTGAGATGTACTTCTGCTTGGCGATGCGCGCTTCGACCACGCGCATCAGCTCGCCGATCTCGGTTCGCTCGGCGGGGGTCGAGAGGCTGTGGCGCTCGGAGAAGCCGTGCTCGGCGCTCAGCTCCTCGAGGATGCTGAGGGTCTGAAAGAGCGGCGCAGCTTCGCGTGCGGTGAGCGTGCCGGGGAGCATCGGCGCCGGAACCCAGATCGCAGGCGCGAGAAGGTCGGGCTTGGTGGCGCCGCGCTTCGAGCCGTGGCTCGAGGGCCAGAGGCTGTCCGACGTGCGCCCCGGCGAGAAGCGATCGTGCTGTCCCCCGACGGTGATCGCGCTCTCGGCGGAGCCGGGCGGGTTGACGTGGCGTCCGGGCACGTTGCCCGCCGCCGCAAAGACGGTGATGCCCGTGGCCACGACTTCTTCGACCGCCCGCTCGACGTCGACGTACTCGGGATCGCCGTCGTTGATCCCGAGCGAGACGTTCAAGATGCGAATCCCGAGCTCGGGGTAGCGCAGCGGAAAGCGGATCGCGTGAGCGACGTGCTTGCCGAGGATGCGACCGCCTTCGGTGCCGGCCTTGATCAGAACGACGTCGGCGTCGCTCGCGATGCCGCGGAAGCTCCCGCCGGAGCGGTAGCCGTTGCCCGCAGCCGAGCACGCAGTCATCGTGCCGTGCCAGCTCGAGGTCTGCGGCGTGAAGAACTCTCGGCCGTCAGGGACGTCGACCGTCGCGTCGGCGTAGACCTTGATGCGACGTCGCGGACGCATGAGGTCGGGGTGCGGATAGAAGCCGCTGTCGACGAAGGCCATGACGACGCCTTCACCCGTGACGTCGGGGTACGCGTCGAGGCGCTCGGGAATGGACAAGAGCTGAGGTCGAGCCAACGGCGCTCCCTTTACTAGGTCTTCAGGAAGAGAGCGACGCGATCGATCGATCGGTCGGCCATCTCGAGGTGCGGGGAGTGCTTGGCGGGCAGGACCTCGAGCTCTGCGTTCGGAATGCTCGCGGCCGCCTGCATCGCCGCCGGGAGCGGAAACGCTTCGTCCTTGTCTCCCCAGAGAAGCAAGGTGGGCGGTTTCACCTCTGACAGACGATCGGCTCTGTGAAACACGTCGCCGGTCCAGGGGACGAGGAGATCGAAGGCCTCTTTGCCTTGGGCTCGGCCACCGCGGACCATGTAGAGCTCGCGACGCAGCGCGCTCACCGCGTCCTCTCCCGCGCCATTCGAGCGGCGCATCCACGAGGTAGCGCGAGCGAGGCGTTCGGGCCCGAGTCGGAGATAGAGACGCGCCGACGGAAGGATCACCGGCCCGACGCCCATCGCACCGATGAGCACCAGCGCCTGCACGTCGGCGCGACCGCGAAGCGCGATCTCGAGCGCGCAAAGCCCGCCCAGCGAATGACCGATGAGCACGAGTGGCCCTTCCTCGCAGGCGACCGCCTCGAGCGGATCCACGAACCACGCGAGCGCCCCTTCGGGCGTGCGATCGGTGAGGGGTGCGGCGCCCGAGCATCCGAACCCGGGGAGGTCGAGCGCGACGACACGCCCGAGGAGCGCGAGCCGCTCGAGCCACCTCTCCCAGACGGTCGCTGCATGCCCGCGGCCGTGCAGGAGAAAGAAGGTGGCGCGTTGTCCCGAAACCGTGGCGGTTTCCAGCGACCTCAGGGCGACCCCGGCGCCGATGCGCGGACGCACTCGCACCGTAGGCGCGAGCTTCGACAGGATCCCCGCCTCGACCGGACCAGGCCGGCAAACCGCGGTGAAAATCGTGTCGGCGCTCGCCATCGCAGCGGCCTTTTCGCCCGTTCGGGCGCGCCCCTCAACTGCTTCCGTCACTGAACATGCGGAAAGAGCCTTGATAAGAAGCAGACACCTTGCGTTCGCTGCAACGTGGTATGGTCAGCTTCGTTGCATGGGTACCACCCCTGGCGCGCACGGCGCCGGCTCTGCCACTCGCCCGGGGCCTGAAGGCTCCCTCATGCCGGCCCCCGGTCAACCTGCTGCAGCGGTGAACGCATCGACCGACTCGGGTCGCGCCACCCAGCTGCCCGCGGTCTCCCACCGGGAAGCGTTCGAGGGCGTGTTGCGCTCCATCTCGGGGGCGCCCGTCGTCGTCCTCATCACCGGGCACCCGGATCCGGACGCCATCGGCAGCGCGCTGGCGCATCAGCGTATCTGTCAGGAGTTCGGCGTGCCGTGCTCCATCGCCCACGTGCTGCCGGTCTCGCACCGGCAGAACCGGGCGATGGTGAAGCTGCTCAACATCGACATGCTCCAGGTGACGAAGCCCGAGGACTTGATCCAGTTCAAGTACCTGTCGCTCGTCGACACCTCGACGCCCGAGCCCACGCTCGACCTGCCGGCCGACCTCAAGCTCCTGACCGTCGTCGACCACCACAAGATGGCAGAGGTGGACGCTCCGTTCGTCGACATCCGGCCTCACATGGGTGCGTCGAGCTCGATCTACGCCGAGTACATGGTCAACGGCCTCGCGCCGCTCGAGAACGCGATGGGCGCGTCGCGCGTCGCCACAGCCCTCCTTTTCGGCATTCAGACCGACACCGATCACTTCACGCTCGCCACCGCCGCCGACTTCGCCGCCGCAGCATACGTACGCCGGTTCGTCGACAGCGACGTGCTCAAGCGCGTCGGTCGCAGCGTCGTCACGGCCTCGGCCATGGGCGTGCTCGGTCGGGCGCTCGGTGAGCTCCTCGTCGTCCGCGACTTCGCGCTCGCCGGCGTCGGCCACGTCCCGCAGGGCGACCGCGACGCGATCGCGACGACCGCCGACTTCATCATGCAGCGCGAGGACATCGATACCGTGCTCGTCTACGGCATCGTCGAGGATCGCATCGACGGCTCGCTCCGAACCGACAGCCCGAGCGTCGAGCCCGCCACGTTCCTGCACGCCGTCTTCGGCAAGGATCGCGCGGGCAAGCCCTACGGCGGCGGTCGCGCCGACAAGGGCGGCTTCCAGATCCCCCTCGGCGTCCTGGCCGAGAGCGAAGACAAGGACGCGCTCTGGAACATCGTTACCCAGATCGTCCGAACCCGCCTCGCCAAGGTCATCCCCGACATCGAGCGCGAGTACGAGCGCCGCCAGAGCGATACGCACCACAACGGCCACCACCACGACGAGCAGGGTGGACGTTACTCGCGCGAGTTCTGAGAAGAAGAGCGAGCACGTTCACGTCCTCACGTGAACGCTCTCTATCCCCCGATCAGCGCTTGGCGGGCGTCTTCTTGCCGCGCTGCGCTTTCGCCATGCTCTTCTCGGCGCGCTTCTCCGGCGAACGCGCCTTGCGCGTGGTGCGGCGCTGGAGGTTGCTCGCCGGCTTGCTGCGGTTGGCCGAGCTGCGCGTGGACTTGCGCGACGGCTGACCGGTCTTGCTGTCCTCGAGCGCGACCTCCGCCTTCTCGCCCGCGCGCTTCGAGACGGTGCGCGACGCGGTGTGGTCGGCGTCGTTCGTGCGCCGCCCGGCCTTCTTGTCCGGCGGCGACTCCGTCGTCACCCGCCGCTTCGGCGCGGCTGCCTTCTTCTTGCCCGAACGCTGCGTCTCCGCCTTGAACCGCTCAGCTTTCGTCGCCATCTCGAAGGACGGTAGCACGCCTCTCTCGTAGCGCCGAGACAGGCTGTGCCTGTCGCGGCGTGCGGCTTTTTGCCACGAGATGCCGGAGGGTCAGCTCGCTTGGACGTCGGCCGCGACCGGCGTCGTCTCGTTGAGACCCTCGAAGCGCTCGAAGAACTTCAGCATCGCCGCGCGCTGAGCGTCCGGCATGAACTCGAAGTTTCGCCCGCGATCGATGATCTCCCAGAAGTCCTTCGACTCGACCCGCGCGAGCTCGTCGCGGATTGCGCGGAGGCGCTCGCGCGACTCGCTCGCCATGTCGCGGAAGATGATGCTCACCAGATCTTCGGCTCCGACCGAGAGGTAGTAGCTCGCGAGCTTGACCTGTGCCTTGCGGACGCCCTTGAGCGCGACTTCGTGCGCGTGCTCCATGCCCGGCCGATCGATCTCGAGAAAGAGCGAGAGGAGCTCGCTCTCGGCGGGTGATTCGATCTCGTGCGCGAGCTGGCAGAGCGCGCCGACGTCGTACGCGACCGTCTCGGTCACGAACGACAGCTTCATGTCGTAGCTGACCATCGCGTAGTACTTCATGTACCCCACGGCGGTGATGGCGTGCGCCTTCTTGCCGCCGCGAAGCAGCGCCTCGACCAAGAGGCGGTACTGGTTCATGACGTTGTAGGCCGTGCGCACGTCCTTCGCGTTGAGGGTCGCGCGCAGGTAGCTGTTCATGAACCGGAAGACGAGGCCGACGAGCTCGTCGTCGCCGACATCGGACGCCTTCTCTCCGATGTAGCGGGTGTCGATCGCGATCAGGTAGTTGATGTCGCGCATCGCGGCGAGCGCCTCGTTGTAGATGCCGAGGTACTGCCGCATGACCTTCCACTCGAACCACGTCTTGCGGACGACGAGGTCGCGCAGCGACTCCGGATCCATGGCGACGAAGTCGGGGTTGTCGCGGATGGTAGGCCCGATGTCGAACCAGCCGGCGCGCGCCTTGGACTTGGTCTCGAGGTACTCGATCGCCAGGTCCTTGAGCGCGTCGACCGCGCGGCTCGCGATGATCTTGTCCTTGCCGGAGATCGAGTTCGACGTGATGTCGCTCAGCTCCTCCATCGCGGCGAGCGTGCCTGCCTGGGCCTCGGCGCAGCGCTCGCCTTCGGACGTCGCGCCCTGGACCGCGGTGGTGGTCGCCTCGAGCTGGATGCGGTGGATGATGTTCGCCGGCTCGAGGAAGCGGAACACGTAGCCGAAGTACGGGGCCATCAAGACGAGGCCCGCGACGGTCAACCCGAGCATGCCCAGCAAGGTGAGCCGCGGAACGAACCCGCCCTTGAGCGACAAGCTCACCCAGACGCCGCACACGCACGCGACGACGTAGAACGCCATCACGAGGAGGTTCGTGCGGTCGCGCATGAACATCGCCGTGACGCCGGTGTACCGCTCGGCCGAGAGCTGCACGACGATGCTGACGACGGTGATGACGATGCCGAGGACGGCGGCGATCATGGCACCGAGGCCGGAGACGGCGTCGGTGATGTGGTCCGAGTCGAAGAAGAAGTAGTCGAAGAAGCCGCGGCCATCCGCGCTCGGTGGGCCGCCGGTCACGAAGACGTCCATGACGTACAGCGCCGCAAAGACCACCGCCGCTGCTGCCGCGAGGGTCAGCATCGGCCAGAGCCAGAGTCTGCGGAACGACGCGCGTGCGTCCACGGGCGCCGAAGCGTACTACGCCCGCGGCCCCAGCGTCTCAGCGCTCAGTTCGGGGCTGCGATCCAGTAGTAGCGGCTCCACGCTTCGCCGCACTGCTTGCAGCGAAGGGCGGCGACGCGCAGCCGGCGGCCCTGGTGCTCGAGCACCCGATGGTCCAAGACCTGCGGCGAGCCCCCGCAGATCGAGCACGGCTGGGAGCCGGCGTCGGTCTCTACCACCGACGCGCTCTCGATCTCGATCGGTCGATCGGGTGACCCGCCGGGCTCGAGCGCGACCAGCTTGCGCGCGGTGGCTGCGAGCTTCTCTTGTGCGCGATCTGCCTCGCGTCGCACCGAGCGAGCGCGCTTCTGCTTCTTCGCCATCTCGACGGAAACGTGGACCTTCAACCGACGGCCGGCAAGCCGGCCTTCTGATGGATCGCAGCGACCTGCTCGGGCGAGAGCTGAAGCAGCGCGGGCAACATACGGGCGTACGCGCGCTCTGCGTCGCTGTCGATCTTCATCGCGAGGAGCGACACCACATAGAACTGTTCGGCGAGCTCCGGCGACTTCACCTCGGCGGCGAGCGCGGTCACCGGCTTGGGGCTGGCGAGCTCTCGGACGAACATCTCACGGTCGGCGGCGGCGACGCCTGCACCATCGAGGCGCGAGAGGATGTCGGCGCGCTCGGCGTCATCGATCGTGCCGTCGGCGTACGCCGCCGCGATCATCGCCCGCACGAGCAACAGCGCTTGCTCGTTTTGTGCGGCAGGTTGAGATGCCGCCGGCGCGGCGTACGGCGACGCCGGCTGTGCGGGCAGGCTCGCGTAGTCGACGGGCGGCGCCGCAGGCGGCGGGTTCGCGGCCGGAGGCGGTGGCGCCGCGGGCTGCTGTTGTTGCGCGCCGCCGCCCTGCTGCCACTCGTAGCCAGGGACCGCGAAGCCGTCGGTGCGCAGGCCGCCGGTCGATCCGGCGATGTTCGAGAGGAACCCGCCGACGCCGCCTCCTCCTGCGGGAGGCGCACCTGGCGGAGCACCCCAACCAGGCGCACCGCCCTGCGGAGCTCCGCCCGGCAGAGGTTGCGCGCCCTTCTGTCCCTGGAAGTGGCGGTACGCGAGGTAGCCCAGACCGCCCACCGCGGCGACGCCGGCGGCGCCCGCTGCCATGGTCCCCAAGCTGGGTCCGCGCCCCCGACCGAAGCCGCTTCCCAACATCGCCCCGAGCAAGCTCGTCGCATCCATGGCGCGCAGCATACCCATTTCGCGGGCGTGATACCTCCGGCACGCCGTGTGCGACGTACCTCCGCATGGGCTTGATGGCGGGCGGCATCGTCGTGTGGATCACCGGTCCCCCGCAGTCCGGCAAGAGCACCTTTGCCGCCGCGCTTTCGAAGGAGCTGCGAGCTCGGGGCCGGCAAGCATGCGTGCTCGACGGTGACGAGATCCGCAACGCGCTCGTCCCGGAGCCCGGGTACGATCCCGAGAGCCGTGACGCGTTCTACGCCACGCTGGCGAATCTCGCGGCGCTGATTGCGCGCCAAGGGCTGGTCGTGGTGGTCGCAGCAACCGCGCATCTGCGCAAATTCCGCGCGCGCGCGAGGGACGTTGCCAGCGGGCGGTTCCTCGAGATCCAGATCGCGGCGACGGCCGAGGAATGCCGGGCCCGCGATCGAAAGGGTCTGTATGCAGCGGCGGAGACGGGCTCGATGCCGGACCTGCCCGGACGTTTCGGTCCGCTCGCCTACGAGCCTTCCGAAGCTCCGGACATTTTCACGTCGGGCGGCTTCGATGAGGCAGCCGTGTACACCGCAGCGGGGCGCGTGCTTCGCTTCGACGAGCCCTGAGGCATTCGAGCACGGCGCGCGGTACGGCCCTTGCCCCTGGGGTGTCGTGGCAAGCGGGACTGATGACAGGGCCAAGGTCGAGACTTTCACGCGCGGGATCGAGCGCCGTCTCGGCGAGATCCTGAGCGGAGGCGTCACCATTGTCTCCATCCGCCCCATTGCTGCGGATCGCGCCGAAGGCGAGCTGAAGCACATCGGCTACGGCGAGCCGCTGCTGGTCGAGTACCGGGGTCCGCAAGGAGAAGGCCGGGCGGTCTTTCGAACCGCCGGGCCGAATTGGTTCGGGCACGATCGTCGATCCGACCGCGCGGCGCTCGCGCTGCTCGCCGCAGACACCTACGGCGAGATTCCCGACCACGTGCGCGTGCTCGACTTCGGCGCCCTCGGCGACGCGGGTCAGATCGTCCCGCTCGCCGCGACGGCAGAGCTGTACTTGATCACGACCTACGTCGACGGCGATCTCTACGCGGCCGATCTCCGTCGTATCGAGCGCGAGTCACGATGTGCTCCGCTCGACGTCGAGCGCGCCCGCGTCCTCGCCGAGTGGCTCGCCGCGCTGCACACCGAGCCGGTCACCGATCCGCCCGAGGTCTACCAGCGCGCCATCCGCGACTTGGTCGGCAGCGGCGAAGGAATCTTCGGGCTCGTCGACAGCTATCCGGCGGGCGGCCCGATCGATCTGTCGCGCCTCGCCCGCCTCGAGCAGCGAGCCGCGACGTTCCGCCTCAGGCTGCGGGACAAGCACCGCCGGCTACGACGAACGCACGGCGACTTCCACCCCTACAACGTTCTCTTCCGACGAGGCGCCGACTTTTCGGTCCTCGATGCGAGCCGCGGGTGCCGTGGCGATCCGGCCGACGACCTCGCCGCGATGAGCGTCAACTATCTCTTCGGCGGTGCTCTCTCGCCCCCCGCGTGGAAGCACGGGCTCGAGTCGCTCTGGCGGACGTTCTGGACCACCTATCTGGATCGCACCGGCGACGACGAGGTATTCGATGTCCTCGCACCCTTTTTGGCGTGGCGCCTCCTCGTCGTCGCGAGCCCCGTCTGGTATCCGTCGGTCCCCGACGAGACGCGCGACGCGCTCCTTCGAACCGCGGAATATGCGCTCGACGCACCGCGCGTCGAGCTGGACCGCCTCGAATCCATCGCGGTGGGCGCCTGAGCACACTGGCATGTCCGATGCAGCGACAATCGGGCATGAAACCCATCCGCGCAGGGCGTGAAGATCGAGAGCTGCAGGAGCTCGTGGACACCCAACTTCACCGAGAGCACGCCGCCGCCGAGGCGATCGACGCCGTGGCAGGAGCGGCCGCGGGCGCCATCGCCGGCCTGTGGGCGGGACCCGTGGGAGCAGCGACGGGTGCTGCCCTCGGCGCGGTCACCGGCGCCGTGCTCGGCCACGTCACCCACGAGCGCGACATCGACAATCACGAGATCGAGAACGACCTCGACGCCATCGACGTCGAAGAAGAGTTCTTCCACGAGCGGCGCTCGCTCGATTCGGTCGAGCTCTCTGCCGATCCGGCGAAGGTTCGGTAGCGCGATCTCAGTGCGCTCGTGACAGCGTCTGGACGATCCTCATGAGACCTTCCAGATCCTCGACCGTCGTGGCCATCGCGAAGATGTGCACCGACTGATGATCGTCCAAGGAGACGATCGCCTCCTTGATTTCGAGCCCATCGGCGCCCCGCCATTGTACCCATTCGGTCTTGCGACCGAGCAGCGTGCCCTCTTCGGTCTTCGCCGGCGGCGGGTCGTCCCCGCTCTTCATGAGCTGATCGATCTGGAGCGAAGGATGACCGCCGACGTAGATCCCCAGCGTGGCGCCTGGCTCTCCCGGACGGCGTAGCCTCCGCACGCGGAAGACGTCGAAGTCGGGGCCGGGCTGCGTGGACACGAGGAAGCTCGGCGGAACGTCGACGAAGAGCGCCTTGCCGAGGGGGGTCTTGCCGCCGCCCGTCGCGATCTTTCGCTTGCCGGGAGCGAACGTCGACAGGACCGAGCGGGCGCGATCGGCGTAGTCCTCCTTGGACGCCGCCATCTCGGGCAGGATGAAGAACTCGACCTCTTGGAGCGTGCCGTCCGGGTGAGCCACGATGCCGCCGAGGACGAAGAGGGGTCGATCGGGCAGCGGCTCGGTGGTCGGCTCGAGAGTGAAGGTGGGCAGGCGCGCGCCGCGCAGCTCCGACACCTTCTCGCCCTTGGCCGCGAGCTTGTCGGCGTCGGCCTTCAGGTCGCCGGAGCCGAGGAGGTAGAGCTCGGTGACCATCATCACGAACTTCGCCATGCCCTCGGGGCCGCCGCCCTCGAGCACGATGCGCGTCTCGTCGGTGGACGACTGCGGAGCCGCCATGATCGAGGCCCGCCTCGGCGCGTCGATGGCGCCCGAAGGAAGGTCGACCACGAGGTGCCCGGCGAGCACATCGGCCGCCTCCCCCGAGGAGGGTGCGGCCTGCACCGCCTCTTCCTCGGGCTTGGGGATCTGCGCCATTGGCCCGCATGCGATCGCGAGCAGGGCTGCGAGCGTGACGGATGCGAGCCGGCTCATCGTCCTCAGTTCTGGATCGCCGGCTCGACGCCCATCTCCTTGAGGAGATTGTCCGCGCCGCTCACGGCATCCATCACCCAGAGCATGAAGCGAAGGTCGACGTGGATCGAGCGGGTGATGCTCGGCATGAACACCCAGTCGCTGGCCATCGACTCGTAGTTGCCGTCGAAGGCCAGACCCACGAGCTCGCCGCGAGCGTTGAGCGTCGCCGAGCCGGAGTTGCCGCCGGTGATGTCGAGGTCGGCGAGGAAGTCGACGGGCACGTCGCCGAGGCTCGGGTCGACGTACGGCCCGAGCTTCTTCTTGGCGGCGGCGTCGAGCAGCGCCTTCGGCGCGTCGAACTCGCCCTTGCCGGTGTGCTTCTTCACCATCTCGGAGAGCGTGGTGAACGGGTAGTAGACCGGCGCGCCCGGTTTCGGCGAGTAGCCGCGGACGGTGCCGTAGGTAACGCGCAAGGTGGCGTTCGCGTCGGGGGCGAGAATGCCGCCCGCCTTTTCACGGAGCGCTTCGACGTAGAGGGGACGCACCAGCGCCATCGCGGCCGAGAGACGCTTGCCGCGTTCCTCGTATGCCTTCGTCTTCGGCCGAAGCGCGAGGGCGAGCTTGATGATCGGATCCTTGCTGTTCTTCAACTCGGCCGTGGTCCCCTTGGTGAGGAGCTTCACGCGCGTTGCTTCGTCGCCGAGAGTGGCTTTCGCGTAGAGCTCGTCGACCGCCTTGTCGATGTCGGCCTGGGCGTAGGGCTGTGCTGCCTTGGGATCCTTGGGCTTGCCGAGGAGCGCCTCGGCGATCCCGGCTCGCTTCTCTGCGGGGAGCTTGAGCTCGCGCGCGACGACGAGCTTGAGCATCGCCTTGTCGAGCACCGGGCTGTACGACTTCGAGAGCTGGACGATGCCCTGCTCGAGGCGCTTCTGGTTGCGCTCTTGGAAGTCGGGATCCCGCTGCGCGTCGGCCTTCGCCCGCTCCTCTGCGTTGCGCACGATCGTCTGGGCCGCGCTGAAGAGGCGGACCATGCGCAACAGCTCGCGGACGGCGTTGTCGGCTTCCCTGCTCTTGCGGCTGTCGAGGAAGACCTTGGACACCTTGCTGACGGCTCCGTCATATTTTGCCTTGCGCTCGGGCGCCGCAGCGATCCACTTCTCGAGCTCTGTCTCGGCCTCGACCTTCTTGGCGAGGAGGCCGTCCTTCGTCAGGCCCTCGAGCTGGCCCTTGGTGTTGGTGAGCCAATTCGCCAGACCGCGGATGAACGTCTCGGCCTTGATGGCGAGGTCCTTGTCGGTCTTGGCGATCTTCTCGAGCTCTGCGAGGTACGCCTGGCAAAAATCGATGGTGTACGGCTGATCGTACTCCACGGCCTCTTTCACCTCGGCCGCGGTCGTCAGGCGATTCGTGCGGCCGGGGTAGCCGGCGACGAGGACCGCGTCGTTCGGCGCGAGCGGCTTCTTCGCGAGGCGAAGGACGTGCGGCGGCCGGTAGGGGACGTTGCCTTCGGCGAAGTCGGCGGGCTTTCCGTCTTTGCTGACGTAGGCGCGATAGAACGCGAAGTCGCCGCCGTGGCGCGGCCACCGCCAGTTGTCGGTCTCGCCGCCGAAGTTCCCGATCCCCTCGGGCGGGGCATAGACGAGGCGCACGTCGCGGATCTCGAGCTGCTCGATCAGCGTGAACTGGCCGGCGCCGAAGTACGAGACGACCGAGCACCGAACGCCTTCGCGGCCCTTCTCGCATTCCGCGACCAGCTTCTTCTGGCGGTCCTCGATCGATTGGTACCGCTGCAGATCGTCTTTGATGCCCTCGAGGCCATCACGCATGTCCTTGGTGACGTCCTTGAAGGCTTGGGTGACGAACACGCGAGCCGCAGGACCCGCGGACTTCTCTTCGGCGCGCGTCTTGGCGAGGTACCCGTCGGTGAGGAGGTTTTGATCGGGCTTGCTGTTGAACTGCAGCGCTCCGGTGACGCAATGGTGGTTCGTCACGATGAGCCCGTCCGGCGAGACGAAGCTCGCCGAGCAGCCGCCGAGGAAGACGATCGCGCCGAGCGGAAACTCCGTCGGCTTGGTCAGCGCCGCGGGATCGATCGTGAAGCCCACCTTCTTGAGCGTGTCGGCTTGCGCGCCGAGCTGCGCGGGCATCCACATCCCGCCGGGGTTCTCCCAAACCGGGGGCGGCGGCTCGGGACGCGGCGCCACCGTCGACGCTCCGACTGCCGAGCCCGAAGGCTGCCCGAGGTTCTGCGGATCCGGCCGGTCAGGATTCGAGGCCGCCGGAGAGCAACCGAGGAACGCAAGCGCGAGCGCGGGACCGAGGGAGGAGCGAGCTCTCATTGGGTCGGCTCTACCGGCGAGACGTCCGGGTAGCAAGCCATGCGAGCCTGCGGAACAATCCGCACATGCCACGAGGCCCTCACCCGCTCGCCCTCGGCGCCCGGCTCTCGGACGAGGCGCTCCTCTTCGTCGCTCCGTTTCGCGGCTACGAGGTGCTCGATGCGCGCCCTTCGCGCGGCGCGCTGGGCGTTCTGCGAAGGTGCGCCGGGATGTTGTGCGTGATCGGGGCGGCCGGAGCAATCACCACCGCGGGGCGCCTCGTCCCGGCGCACGTCGTGCTCGTCGCTGCAGCATGGGCGTTCGTTCCCGTCCTTCAAATGGCGACCGTGGCGGCTACCTCGCGCCGCTCTACGCGGCCGATCGCCGTCGCTCGGGCGATCGATCTGCACATGGCCGGCAACGGCGTGTACGCGATCTTCTTCTTCGCGCTCTCGGCGATCGTTCTGTTCGCTCCGGACGTCGCCGCGGCGTTCGGCGCGCTGCTCTCCTGGGGCATTCTGCCACTCGCGATCGTGGGCATGCTCGCCGGCGGATCGCTCACCAGCTACGCCTTCTATCGGGTCTGCGGGGGCGAGAGCCGGAGGGGAGCCTTGGCGCTCCTCGGCATCGAATGGCTCCTCAAGGTGAGCCTCTGCCTCGTCTGGTACCACTTGATCGATAACCTCGCGCCGCAGTTTCTCGGACCGCGAGGCGCACCTTGATCGCACGCTATGTCGCCTACGCGTTCGTCGCCCTGGGCCTCGCCGGAGGCGTCGCGTTCGATCGGTCCGCGCCGCGCCGGGTCGAGGAGCGCGCGGGGTACCGGGTCCTCTCGGGCGACTTCCACATGCACACGCGCTTCTCGGACGGCGTGCTCTCGCCGTGCGATCTCGTGCTGCTCGGGCGCCGTCGCGGGCTCGACGTCATCGCCGTCACCGAGCACAACTCGGTGTTCCCTTCGCAGCTCGCTCGAGCGTGCGCGCGGCTCGTCGAAGACGCGCCCCTGGTCATCGCCGGCGAAGAAGTGACGACGCTCCACCTTCATCTTCTCGCGCTCGGCGTCGAGCGCGACGTCGACGCTCGGGCCGCGCCGATCGATGTCGTAAAGGCGGTCCACGAGCAAGGCGGCGTCGTGATCGCGGCGCATCCCACGAAGCGCTACCACGCTGCGCTGGAGCCGCTCTGCGACAGGCTCGACGGCGTCGAGGTGGTGCACCCGCTGGCATTTCGCGGAGAGAGCGGAATCGGTGCATGGAGCGACATCGTCGCCTTCGCGCGGGGGCCGTGCGGCAAGGACAAAGCCATGATCGGCACCTCGGACTTTCACGCGGGCAGCGTCCTCGGCATCGTGCGCACGCACGTCTTCGTCGACGACCCTTCGGCGCGGGGCGTGCTCGATGCGATCCGTGACCGGCGAACGGTCACCGTCGCGCCCGACGGGACGGTGTTCGGGCGCGAGGACCTCGTCGCCAGCCTGGCCGCCGCGCCGCTCCAGCCGTACCCGACCGACTACGGCTACCAGGCGGCCGGTTGGATCGACCGCATGCTGCGAGCCCTCGGCCTCGTCGGTTTCATCATCTTGTTCGCGGTGGGCTGGCGTCACAGCTCGTCAAACAGGTGACCTCGTCCTTGTTCGAGCGGCTTTGGGCGCTACAAGCACGCTCGACATGATGAAGAAGCACTTCGCGATCTTGCTCGTCCTCCTTGCTGGCTGTGATTCGGACGCCGACCCGGGCGGCGCCAGCGGCGCCGGCGCCGCTCCTCCGGACGGCGGCGGCGGTGGCAGTGTAGCCAGCTCCTCCAGCTCCACCGGCCAAGGCGGGGGCGGCGGAGATCCCGGTTTGCCCGCCGAGATCGAGCAGTGCCTCTTCATCAACGCCTGTCAGGCCGATGGCGCGGAGCCCATCGGAATGCAGGCTTGCGTCGGGCACGTGTACGAGCGGCAGTGGCGTTGGGCCAGCTACGGCGAGTACCGGCTGGAGATGGAGGCGATGGAGTGTCGCTTCGCCGCTACGACGTGTGAGGGCGTGCGCGCCTGCGACGCCACACCGCAAGATTTCGACGCCGATTGCGCGGCGATGCCCGGCGAGACCTTGTGCGTCGGTGACACCTGGGTCATCTGCGACTTCGACGGCGCAGCGACCGCGGCATTCGACTGCGGTGCCGCCGGCCAGTCGTGCAACAAGGACATCTGGGCGGGCTGCGGCACCGAGGCGTGCACCTTCGGTACGACGCCGAACAGCTGCGACCCCGACAACCCCGACGTCTTGGTCCTCTGCTCGCCTTCCGGGTTTTTGGATCGGGTCGATTGCACCAAAGAGAACAACTTCGTCCTGGTGCAGTTCCTAGGCCTGTGCCCGTTCATGGGCGTCT